>NZ_AP023287.1:1565041-1878049 GCF_014218295.1 Mycolicibacterium litorale | reverse complement strand
CGCCTCGCCGAAGAGCACGACTCCAAGGTCGCGCTGTCCGAACTCGAGAAGCTCGACATCGATACCGCGGAATTCAGCAAGGGGCTGATCCACCTTCAGGCGGCCGTTCTCGAACACGCCGAGAAGGAAGAAGCCGAGGAGTTCCCGCTCCTGACAGAGCACCTCGACACCGAAGAGCTGCAGCGCCTCGCCGTCGCGGTCCAGGTCGCCGAACGCATCGCCCCGACGCATCCGCATCCGGGCGTCGAATCGGCGACCGCCAACTTCGCGCTCGGTCCGTTCGCGTCGCTGATCGACCGGGCGCGTGACGCGTTGCGCGGCGCCGCCTGACGCACGATTCCTGACGGACCCTCCGGGCGGCGGCTGTTACGGTCGATCGAGACCGATTCCTGGCCGCCGTCTGGAAGGTGCCTGTGAGCACGCTGCTGATCATCCTGGCCATCGCGCTGTTCGCCGGCGCCGTCATCGCCCTGGTGCTGGCGTTCCAGCGCTCCAAGAAGCCGAAGTCGGCGGCGCAGCGCACCGACCCGCTGAAGTTCGACAGCCCACAGCAGTTCGGTCCCCGTCAGCTGGGTCCCGGTGCGATCGTCAGCTACGGCGGGGTCGACTACGTGGTGCGGGGATCGGTGACGCTGCGCCAGGGCCCGTTCGTCTGGTGGGAGCACCTGCTGGAGGGCGGCAAGGAACCGCTGTGGTTCAGCGTCGAAGAGGACGAGGGACGTCTCGAACTCGCGATGTGGACCCGCCGTCCCGATCTGCAGCTGCAGCCGGGCGGCCCGCACGTCGTCGACGGCGTGGGCTTCGTCGAGACCGAACACGGCTCGGCCTCCTACACGACGGAGGGCACCACCGGCCTGCCCGCCGGCGGTGACATGGACTTCGTCGACTACGCCAACAGCGCCGAGGACACGTTCCTGGGGTTCGAGCGCTGGGCGCCCTCGATGCCGTGGGAGGTGTCCGTCGGGCGCACCGTGCTGCCCGGTGAGCTCACCGTCTATCCGGCTCCCCCGGCCGGCTCCTAGGGGCACCGCCTTGCCGTTCCACGAGCTGGCCGTGGCACCCGCCGACGTCGACGGGGCGGCACTCGGACTGGCCCTCGACGCCCCGCCCCCGGAGCCGCTGGCCACCCTCCGGCTGGCGCACCCGGGCGCGGGCACCCTCGTCCTCGGCGTGCTCGGGGCCTCCCACGTCGTCACCGTCGAACACCGCGACGGCCGGTTCAGCGAGGAGGTCTCGTGCTCGGCGCACGCGCACGGCGGCGCCCTGCCCGGCCACCACGACGCCCCCGGCTACCGGATCGACACACGAACAGTGGCTTGCGCGGCAACGGATTTCGCGATGCTCGCGGCCCGGCTGGCCGAGCGCTGCCGGACCGACCGCCACACCCTCGGTGGCCGGTTCCCCGGTGACGACGCCGCGCTGACCGTCCTCACGGCCCGACCCGACGGGCCGGGGTGGGCCTGGCGGACCTGGCATCTGTACCCCGCCGCGGACGGCGGCACCGCCGTGTACACGACCAGCCGGTGGCGCCCGTGACCCGCACCGGCCTGTTCACCCTGTCGGGCGTCCTCGCCGCCGGCGGCGTGCTCTGCCTGCTGCTCGGAATCTCGTTGATGGGCGGCAACATCCGCGACCACGTCGCCACGAACTACACGCGCTACGCCGGTGACACGAACGGCACCGACTACACGTGCAGCGGTTCCCCGAGCGCGGTGGCCGACTCACTGGCCGCGGAGGTCCCGCCCGAAGCGCGGATGACCGACCGCGGATCGACGTACCTGCGCTACGACGACGAGATCGTCATCGTCGGCCCCGACGGCGCCCGCCCCTGCACCATCCGCGTCGAGGATCTCGGCGCTCGCTACAACTCCGGCGGGTTCATCTTCCTCGGCCCCGGCTTCTACCCCGGCTCACCGTCCGGTGGGTCCGGGGGCAGCCCGGGCGGTCCCGACGGTTCGAAGTGACACCCCACGAAGGAGAATCCGATGTACCTGGCTGTCGAGTTCGGCACCATCAGCGGTGAGAGCCTCGCGCAGAACGCGGTGGCCGCGATCCTGTACTTCGTCATCGGAGCGTTCGTCCTGGCCGCCGGCTTCGTTCTGATGGATTTGCTGACCCCCGGCAGTCTGCGCCGGCTGGTGTTCGTCGAATCGCGGCCCAACGCCGTCGCCGTCGCCTCCGGCATGTACGCCGCGCTGGCGATCGTCGTCGTCAGCGCCATCATCGCCAGCTCCAACGAACTCGGTCAGGGGCTCCTGGACGCCGCCGTCTACGGGCTCGTGGGGGTGGTGCTGCAGGGGGTGGCGCTCGTCGTGCTGGAGGTGGCGGTGCCCGGACGCTTCCGGGATTTGATCGAGGGCGAGCGCCTGCACCCGTCGGCGATCGCGACGGCCGTCGTGCTGTTGGCGGTGGGAGGGGTGAACGCGGCCGCCCTGTCATGACCGCGACGCACTCCCCGGCCCCGACGACCGAACGGCCCACCACACGGTGGCGGGCGCTGCTGCTGGCGGCGGTCGCGGCCTGCGCGGCGTGCGGCCTCATCTACGAACTCGCGCTGCTGACGCTGTCGTCGAGCATGCACGGCGGCGGCATCGTCGCCACGTCGCTGATCGTCGCGGGTTATGTCGCGGCGCTCGGCGCGGGTGCGTTGGCGGTCAAACCGCTGCTGGGCCACGCTGCGATCACGTTCGTCGCGGTCGAGACGCTCCTCGGGGTGATCGGGGGGCTGTCGGCGGCCGCGCTGTATGTCACGTTCGCGTTCATCGGCGGTTCGACATGGGTGCTGGTGGTGGGCACGGCGCTGATCGGCGGGCTGGTCGGGGCGGAGGTGCCGCTGCTGATGACGTTGCTGCAGCGGGGGCGCACCGCCGGTGCCGCCGACAGCGGCCGCGTGCTGGCCAACCTGAACGCCGCCGATTATCTCGGCGCGCTCGTCGGCGGGCTGGTGTGGCCGTTCCTGCTCCTGCCGCAGCTCGGGATGATCCGCGGTGCGGCAGCCACCGGGATCGTCAATCTGGTCGCGGCCGCCGTCGTCGCGGTGTTCCTGTTGCGCCACATCGTGTCTGGCCGGCAGCTGGGCGTCGCACTGGCCGTGCTGACCGCCGCCCTGGCCCTGCTGGTGACGCTGCTCGTGCGCGCCGACGGCATCGAGACCACCACCCGTCAGCGGCTCTACACCGACCCGATCGTGGCTTTCGCCCGCTCGCCGTACCAGGAGATCGTCGTCACCCGGCGCGGCGACGACATGCGCCTCTACCTCGACGGCGGCCTGCAGTTCTCCACCCGCGACGAGTTCCGCTACACCGAGAGCCTGGTCTACCCGGCACTCAGCCATGGCGCGCGGTCGGCGCTGATCCTCGGTGGCGGTGACGGGCTGGCCGCCCGGGAGTTGCTGCGCCAGAAGGATATTGACGACATCATGCAGGTGGAGCTCGATCCGGAGGTGATCGCTCTGGCCCGCACCACACTGCACGAGGCGAATCGCGGCGCCCTCGACGACCCCCGCGTGACCGTCGTCGTCGACGATGCGATGACGTGGCTGCGCGCCGCCGACCGGAGATTCGACGCGGTGATCGTCGACCTGCCCGACCCGGACACTCCCGTGCTGGGCCGGCTGTACTCGACGGAGTTCTACACGCTCGTCGCCCGCGCGCTGGCGCCCGACGGGCTGATGGTGGTGCAGGCCGGCAGCCCGTATTCGACGCCGACGGCGTTCTGGCGCACGGTGTCGACGATCGAATCCGCCGGCTTCGCGGTCACCCCGTACCACGTCCACGTGCCCACCTTCGGCGACTGGGGCTTCGCGCTGGCCCGCCGCGGGCCGACGCCTCCGGTCCCCACGGTCCCCGAAGGTGCTGCGCCGCTGCGTTTTCTGAACCAGGAGGTGCTCGACGCCGCGACGGTGTTCTCCGCCGACATCGCGCGACAGCACCTGGAGCCGTCGACCCTGGAGCATCCCCGCATCGTCGAGGACATCCGCAAGGGTTACCGCTAGTCCGCCGGCTCCTCGGGGCCGTTCTCCAGCAGGCGGCGGAACCCGTCCTCGTCGAGCACCGGCACCCCGAGTTCGATCGCCTTGTCGTACTTGGAGCCCGGTGCGTCACCGGCCACCACGTAGGCGGTCTTCTTCGACACCGACCCGGCGGCCTTTCCGCCCCGGGCGATGATCGCCTCCTTGGCCTCGTCGCGGGAGAACCCTGTCAGCGATCCGGTCACCACGATCGAGAGTCCCTCGAGTGTGCGGGCGATGCTGGCGTCGCGTTCGTCGGCCATCCGCACCCCGGCGGCGCGCCACTTCTCGACGATCGCGCAGTGCCAGTCGACGGTGAACCACTCCTTGACGGCGGCCGCGATCGTCGGACCGACCCCCTCGACCGCCGCGAGCTGCTCCTCGGACGCCTCGATGATCGCGTCCAGGCTGCCGAACTCCGTGGCCAGCGCGCGCGCCGCCGTCGGACCGACATGGCGGATCGACAGCGCCACCAGCACCCGCCACAGCGGCTGGGCCTTGGCCTTGCCCAGGTTGGCCAGCAGCCGTTTGCCGTTGGCCGAGAGAACACCCTTCTGCGTCGTGAACAGCGAGGTGCGCAGCAGGTCGTCTTCGGTGAGCGTGAACAGATCGCCCTCGTCGGTGATGACGCCGGCCTGCAGCAGCGCGATAGCCGCCTCGTACCCGAGGCCCTCGATGTCGAACGCGCCGCGACCCGCGACGTGGAACACCCGCTCCCGCAACTGCGCCGGACACGTACGCGAGTTGGGGCAGCGGATGTCGGCGTCGCCCTCCTTGGCGGGCGCCAGCTCGGTTCCGCATTCCGGGCAGTGCGTCGGCATCACGAACTCGCGTTCGGAACCGTCGCGTAGATCGACCACCGGACCGAGGACCTCGGGGATGACGTCGCCGGCCTTACGGATCACCACCGTGTCCCCGATCAGCACGCCCTTACGCTTGACCTCCGAGGCGTTGTGCAGCGTCGCCAGCCCGACCGTGGAGCCGGCGACCTTCACCGGCTCCATGTAGGCGAACGGGGTGACGCGGCCGGTGCGGCCGACGTTGACCCGGATGTCGAGCAGCTTGGTCTGGGCTTCCTCGGGCGGGTACTTGTAGGCCACCGCCCAGCGCGGCGCGCGTGACGTCGCGCCGAGGCGGCGTTGCAGCGCCACCTCGTCGACCTTGACCACCAGCCCGTCGATCTCGTGTTCGACGTCGTGGCGGTGCTCGCCCCAGTAGGCGATGCGCTCGGTCACCGCGTCGAGGCCCTGCACCCGGGTGGTGTGGTCGGAGACCGGCAGACCCCACTCCTTGAGCGCGCGGTACGCGTCGTGCAGGGTCTTCGGCGAGAAGCCCTCCGCTCGCCCGAGGCCGTGGCAGATCATGCGCAGCCTGCGGCGCGCCGTGACCGCCGGATTCTTCTGGCGCAGCGATCCGGCGGCACTGTTGCGCGGGTTGGCGAACGGCGCCTTGCCCTCGGCGACCAGCCCCGCGTTGAGCTCCTCGAAGTCGGCCACCCGGAAGAACACCTCACCGCGCACCTCGAGCACCTTGGGCACCGGGAACTCTTCGGACGGGGTGAGCCGTTCGGGGATGTCGGAGATGGTGCGGGCGTTGAGCGTGACGTCCTCACCGGTGCGGCCGTCGCCGCGGGTGGCGGCCCGCTCGAGCCTGCCGTCGCGGTAGACCAGCGCGAGCGCCACCCCGTCGATCTTGAGCTCACACAGGTAGTGGGCGTCGGCGCCGATCTCGGCCTTGAGGCGGCCCGCCCACGCGGCGAGCTCCTCGGGGTCGAAGACGTTGTCCAAACTCAGCATCCGCTCGAGGTGTTCAGCGGGGGTGAAGTCGGTGGCGAACCCGGCGCCGCCGACCAACTGGGTCGGCGAGTCGGGCGTGCGCAGCTCGGGATGGTCGTCCTCGAGCGCCTGCAGCCGGCGCAGTAACGCGTCGAACTCCGCGTCGGTGATGATCGGTGCATCGCGCACGTAGTACCGGAACTGATGCTCGCGCACCTCGTCGGCCAGCTCCTGCCACTGCCGGCGCAGGTCGGCATCCGGTGCGTCCTCGGCCTGTTCGGCCAGCGCCGCCTCGGCGTCTTTCGAGCTCACCCCCGAAGGCTATCGCGCAGCACCGACAACGCTCCGGGGGTGAGGTTAGCCTGGCGTTGTGCCGCATCCGATCATGTTCCGCGACGACGATCCCGGCCTTGCCGAACTGCGCACGATCGCGCTCGGCTATCCGGCGGCCCAGGAGAAGATCTCGCACGGCAGACCGGGTTTCTTCGTGTCGAAGATGTTCGCGATGTACGGCGGCAGCACCAAGGAGACGGGGACGATGGCCAGCGTGCCGCACTGCGTGATGGTCAAGGTCGACGAGTCCGACCATGAGGCGCTGCGGGCCGACGACCGGTTCTTCGTGCCCGCCTACCTGGGCCCCTCGGGTTGGTTGGGCCTCGACTTCGACAGAGCCGCCGTCGACTGGGAGGAGGTGCGCGAGCTGGTCGACGCCTCCTATCGGCTGGTCGCGCCGCGCCGGTTGGTCAAGCAACTCGACGGAGTCTGACCGCGCGGGCGCCGCTCGTGGTTCGATCGGGACACCATGAGTTTCGCCAGCCCATACCCCGCCGTCCAGATCCCCACCACCAGCGTCTACGACTACCTGTTCAGCGACGTCGACGACACCGACACGGCCCGGATCGCGCTGATCGACACCCGGTCCGGTGACCAGCTCACCTACGGCGAGATGCTCGCCCGCATCGACGCGTTCGCCGGTGCGCTCGCCGACCGTGGTGTCGGCGTCGGTGACGTGGTCGGACTGCTCGCTCCGAACAGCGCGGCCTTCGCGATCGCGTTCCACGGCATCCTGCGTGCCGGTGCGACCGCCACCACGATCAACGCGCTGTTCACGGCCAAGGACATCGCCAAACAGCTGACCGACTCCCGGGCCATGATGTTGGTGACCGTCACGCCGCTGCTCGCGCAGGCCGCCGAGGGCGCGGCCGCCGTCGGGCTCGCCGACGACCGTGTCATCGTGCTGGACGGGCCGGGCGCGGCGGCCGACGGGCACCCCAACGCCGCGGATCTGGTCGGGCCGGGACTTCCCGCCCCGGAGGTGGACTTCGACCCGGCCACCCATCTGGCGGTGCTGCCGTACAGCTCGGGCACGACCGGCAACCCCAAGGGGGTCATGCTCACCCACCGCAACCTGGTGGCCAACGTCGCGCAGATCCGGCCCGTGCAGGGTATGACCGCCGACGACCGGATTCTGGCCGTCCTGCCGTTCTTCCACATCTACGGGATGACCGTGCTGCTCAACGCGGCGCTGCACGCCCGGGCCGCCCTGGTGATCATGCCCAGCTTCGACCTCACCCAGTTCCTCGCCAACATCGCCGACCACAAGTGCACGTACGCGTTCATCGCGCCGCCGGTGGCCGTCGCCCTCGCCAAGCATCCGCTGATCGACGAGTACGACCTGTCCTCGCTGCGCGGCATCATGTCGGGGGCCGCACCGCTCGACGCCGACCTCGGCCACGCCGTCGCCGAGCGGCTGGGCTGCGCGGTGGTGCAGGGCTACGGGATGAGTGAACTCAGCCCGGTCAGCCACGTCACGCCGTTCGACGGGGGCATGGAGTTCGTGGGCACGGTGGCGCCGTTGGCGTCGAGCGGGTGGACCGTGCCGAACTCCGAGAGCCGGATCACCGATCCGGAAACGGGCGCCGAGATCGACATTCCGGCAAGCGGAGTCAGCCCCACCGGTGAGCTGTGGTTCCGCGGCCCCAACGTGATGGCGGGCTATCTCAACAACGAGAAGGCCACCCGCGAGACCATCGACGACGAGGGCTGGTTGCACACCGGCGATCTGGCCCAGGTGGACGCGCACGGCTGCGTCTACATCGTCGACCGGCTCAAGGAGCTGATCAAGTACAAGGGCTACCAGGTGCCGCCCGCCGAACTCGAGGCGGTGCTCCTGTCGCACGACGCGATCGCCGACGCGGCCGTCATCGGCGTCGTCGACACCGAATCCGGTGAAGAGGTGCCGAAGGCGTTCGTGGTGCTGCAGCCGGGGGCGTCGCTGAGCGAGGCCGAGGTGATGGAGTTCGTCGCCGGTCAGGTCGCGCCCTACAAGAAGGTCCGCAAGGTCGAGTTCATCGAGGCGATCCCGAAGTCGGCGTCGGGCAAGATCCTGCGAAAAGACCTACGCCGCTGAGGCGTTGACTCTCCGTGCAGGGCGTCGCCTACTCGACGTTCTTCGCCGTGGACGCAGAGTCGACGAGCCTAGATGGCGTCGGGATCCTCGGCGAACGCGTCGGCGGTCTTCTGGGTGAGTTCGACGGCGGTACGCGCCCACTCCGGCGTGGCGGTGGCCAGCCCGCAGGCGGGGGTGACGCCGATGCGCTCGCGCAGCACCGCGCGCGGGAAGCCCAGGCGGTCGGTGAGCGATACCGCGTTGCCCGCGACCTGTTCCACCGACGGCCGCGCCGCCGGCGGCGTCCCCGGCACCACGCCGAGCAGTACGGTGCGCCCCGACTCCAGGAATTCGCCGATCCCGTCGAGGTCCTCTGCGGCGAGCGTGCCGGTGTCCACAGCCACAGCACGGATCTGGCTGCGCTGCAACAGTTTCCAAGGCAGATCGACGGCACAGATGTGCAGCGCGACATCACCGCCGACCCGGTCGACGCATTCGTCGAGCAGCTGGATGGCGACCGCCTCGTCGACGGGATGCACCGGCGTGAGACTGGTGACGCCGGTGAGCCGGCCGGCCAGCGCGGAAGGCAGCAGCGGTTCGTCGAACTGCACGACGACGGGAGTGTCGAGCCGGCGCGCGACCTCAGCCCGGTGCACGGCCATGCCCTCGGCCAGAGAGCCCGCCAGATCGCGGACGGCGCCGTGGTCGGTGAGCGCACGGTGCCCGTTGGGCAGTTCGAGTTCGGCGGCCAGTGTGACCGGCCCTGGCGCCTGCACCTTGACCGTGCGCCCGGAACCGCGCAGGCCCGCCTTCTCCCACGCCTCCTCGAGCGCGTCGACGTCCTCGTCGAGGAGGCTCTTCGCGCGGCGGACAGCCGAGCTTCGACCGGCGGCGATGCGATAACCGCGGGGCACGATGTCGATGCCGATGTCGACCAGCAGCGCTCCGGCGCGCCCGATCATGTCGGCACCCACTCCGCGTGAAGGGAGCTCCACCAGGTGGGGCAGGGTGTGCAGCTCGCCGACCACGACTTCGGCAGCATGCCGCGGGTTGGCTCCGGGCCAGGATCCGATGCCGGTCGCGGCGGCGTAGACACTCACCTGTTTGACCCTATTGGACGGGGCTACCCTCGGCTGCGGGAAGGGGACGGCGATGACCGCACGGGCGCTGCTGGCGTGTGGTGCGGCGGTGCTCACGGCGGGCTGCGTATCGGTGGTCGGCGGCACCGCGGTACGCCCGGTGCCGGGCCTCGACGACGACTCCCGCTCCCCCGTCGACGTCGACAGCGTGCTGCTCGAGCCGGCGCAGATGCAGGCGATCACCGGCGCGGGCGAGGACCTCACGATCATCCCCAGCATGGACGGCAAGATCCCGGTCGACATCGAACCGTTGATGGACCAGGTGCCCCCACCGTGCCGCTGGCTGTTCGCCGAATCGCAGACGTTCGGCGAGGAGGTCGAGGAGTTCCACAAGACGACGTTCCAGAATCCACCCGACGGTGGCCTCATCTCGCAGGGCGCGGCCGGGTATCGCGATGCGCCGACGGCGCGGCGGGCGTTCGACGGGCTCGTCGCGCAGGTCGATGGTTGCGGCACAAGCGATTACGGCCCGGCCTACCTCGGCGAGTGGACGCCTTCTGCCGATGCGGTGCAGACGCGTGCGGGTGACTGCGGCCGCGACTACCGGCTGAAGTCGGCGGTGCTGGTCGAGGTGACGTTCTGCGCATTCACCGAATCGGTGCCTGACATCGTGATGACGAACATCCTGGCGAAGGTGCCGGGTTAGTGGGTTTGCCGCTAGCGCCGGGTGTTCAGTCCTCGTCGGCCGCAAGATCCTCGGGCGAGAGCCGATCGCCGGGTGTCGGAGTCCGAAACGCCGACCGGTGGTCTCCCATAGCATCCTCGAGACTCCTGTCGGTTTCATCACCGAGAACCAGGTCCGGCTCCTCGGGGAACTGCGGCCGGGGACCGCCGGTTCCTGGTTCGGCCGCCACGGTGGTGTCCGCAGGGTCACCAGAGGATGGAAGCAAGGGGTCAGACGTCGACATGCGGCCAAGTGTGCGCGACGGAGGTGACAGCGAGATGAACGTCGGAAGCGGGAGCCATCCTCCGTCCTATCGCGACAGAGGAGGCCATCTCGGCGGCTAACGCCCGTCGGCCCCGCTGATCGTCGCGCTGGCGAGTACCTCGTCCCCCTCGGGGTCGGGCCGGTAGATCACCATCGTCTGCCCGGGCGCGACACCGCGCAGCGGCGCGCGCAGCTCCACCGACAGCACGCCCGAATCGAACGACGCGACCGCATCGGCGAGCCCGCCATGGGCCCGCACCTGCACCTGACACTCCACCGGACCGGAGAACGCCACCCCGGAGGTGAACACCGGACGGTCACCGCGCAACTGCCACACGTCGAGATCCTCGACACCGCCGACGCGCACCGTCCCGCTCGCCGCGTCGATCGCGGTGACGTACCGCGGCTGCCCGTCCGGGCCGGGCCCGGCGATGCCGAGGCCCTTACGCTGCCCGATCGTGAACCCATGCACGCCTTCGTGTTCCGCGAGCTTCGTGCCGCCCGCGTCGACCACCGCGCCAGGCCGAACCCCGATCCGGGCACCGAGGAACGCCCGGGTGTCGCCCGACGGGATGAAGCAGATGTCGTGGCTGTCCGGCTTGTCGGCCACTGCCAGCCCGCGCTCGGCGGCCTCCGCCCGGATCTGCGCCTTCGGGGTGTCCCCGATCGGGAACACCGCGTGCCGCAACTGCTGCGCGGTCAGCACACCCAGCACGTAGGACTGGTCCTTGTCCGCATCCACCGCACGCCGCAGCCGGCCGTCGGACAGCCGCGCGTAATGGCCCGTGGCCAGCGCATCGAAGCCGAGCGCCAGCGCACGCCCCGCGAGCGCGGAGAACTTGATCTTCTCGTTGCACCGCACGCACGGGTTCGGCGTCTCACCGCGCTCGTACGACGCGACGAAGTCGTCGATCACGTCTTCTTTGAACCGGTCCGCGAAATCCCAGACGTAGAAAGGGATCTCGAGCACGTCGGCGACCCGGCGGGCGTCGCCGGCGTCCTCCTTCGAGCAGCATCCCCGCGACCCGGTGCGCAACGTGCCGGGCGTCGCCGAGAGCGCCAGGTGCACACCGACCACGTCATGGCCGGCGTCGACCATGCGCGCCGCGGCGACCGAGGAGTCGACGCCGCCGCTCATCGCGACCAGCACCCGCATCATCGCCCACTCTTCGCGCAAGCACTCATCGTCACTCCACCACTCCCGACGCCGCGAGCGCGGCCTGACGCGCCCGCTCGACCGCCACGGGCAACGCCTCGAGCGCCGCGTCGACGTCAGCCTCGGTGCTGGTATGACCGAGCGACAGGCGCAGTGAGCCCCGGGCACTCGCCGGGTCGGCGCCCATCGCGATCAGCACATGTGACGGCTGCGCCACCCCGGCGGTGCACGCGGAGCCGGTCGAACACTCGATTCCCTTGGCGTCCAACAACATCAGCAGCGAGTCACCCTCGCATCCGCGGAACGTGAAGTGCGCGTTACCCGGCAGCCGGTCCGCACGTGCGCCGTTGACATCCGTGTCATCGATCGCCGCCAGCACCCCGTCGATCAACCGGTCGCGCAGCGCGGACACCCGGGCGCGGTAGGCGTCGAGCCCGTCGACCGCGATTCGGGCCGCCGCCGCCATGGCGACCGCACCGGCGACGTCGGCGGTTCCGGAGCGGACGTCGCGCTCCTGGCCGCCGCCGTGCAGCAGCGGCACACACGCGGTGTCACGCCGCAGTAGCAGCGCACCGATCCCGGTGGGCCCGCCGAACTTGTGCGCCGTCACGCTCATCGCCGACAGCCCACTCGCCGCGAAATCCACCGGGACCTGCCCCACCGCCTGCACCGCGTCGCTGTGCATCGGGACATCGAACTCGGCGGCGACCGCAGCGAGTTCAGTGATCGGCTGGACGGTGCCGACCTCGTTGTTCGCCCACATGACCGACACCAGGGCCACGTCGTCGCACGACCGCAGCACCTCACGCAGATCCGCCGGGGCCACCGACCCGTCGGCCGCCACCGGCAGCCACGTCACCTCGGCGCCCTCGTGGTCGACCAACCACTCGACGGCGTCGAGAACGGCGTGGTGCTCGATCGGGGTGGTCACGATGCGGCGGCGCCGTGCATCGGCATCTCGGCGCGCCCAGAAGATGCCCTTCACGGCGAGGTTGTCGCTCTCCGTCCCACCGGCGCAGAAGATGATCTCCGACGGGCGCGCACCCAGCAGCCCGGCCAGGGTCTCGCGGGCTTCCTCCATCCGGCGGCGCGCCAGGCGGCCCGCACCATGCAGGGAGGACGCGTTGCCGACGGTGGTCAGCACAGCCGTCATCGCTTCGATGGCAGCGGGGTGCATCGGGGTGGTCGCGGCGTGGTCGAGGTAGACCGACTTCGGCGAGGTCATGGCCCGTCCAGGATAGCCGCAGGCCCGGGCAGCGCCCGGATCGCCGGGGTCAGGCGGCCAGCACGTGGGCGGCCGCGGGTGCGGCGCCGCGCACAGCCGTCTCACAGCGGGTGGCCAGGTCGCGGCGGTCCTCACCCGGCAACTGCAGCGATTCGACGCCGACGTGGCACACCGTCCGACGGGCGGTGAGCACCCGGCGCACCGACGCCAGCAGGGAATCGTCGCCCACGAACGCGGGCACCGTGGACAACCGCCCGTCCGGGTGCCGGTAGGCCAGGCGCAGCGGTTGCACCGGCCGGCGGGCGTCCACGGCGGCCTGGAACATCGCCGGACGGAACCGCCCGTAGCCCAGCCCGCACCACGTCGTGCCCTCCGGGAACGCGACCACGGTGTGCCCGGCGCGCAACCGATCGGTCACCGCGTCGACGACCGCGGGAAGGCGGCGCAGACTGCCCCGGTCGATCGGGATGACCTTCATCAGCCGCACGACCGGTCCCAGCGCCGGCCAGTCCATCAGGTCCGCGCGCGCCACGAACGAACCCGGCAGCACCGCACCGATGGCGAAGATGTCCAGCCAGGACACGTGCCCGCTGACGACCAGGACGCCGCGCAGGTTGCGGATGGGGCCGCCGGACACCGAGATCCGCACCCCGAAGCTGCGCAGGATCAGCCGGCAGTACGCGCGCTGCACGTGCCACCGGCCCGGAAGCGGCACCGCCAACAGCCACACGAACATGAACAGCGACACGGCCGCGCACACCCGCATCGTGGTGCGCACCGCCACCCACCACCGGCGTCCCGGGCGGTCGGCACCTGCGTGGACGCAGCTGGCGTCACACGTGGCGCGCTGCAGCCAGGCGTGCTCGCTGGCCAGTGTCATGACGCCAGCCCGTTCGCGATCTCCCCGGCCACCGCCGCCGACCGAAGCCGGCGCAGGTACCGGATGTCGGCGTCCCGCTTGTCCAGCAGGGCCGGGAAGTCCCCGACGCCGAAGTCGGGGTCGTGTGCGGGTTCTCCGCACACCTGCGCGCCCAACCGCAGGTAGCCCCGCATGAGTGGAGGCACGGCGACCCTGGCCGGTGGCGCGATCTCGTCGAGGCTTCGGCCGCCGACGACGACCGGCCGGTACGGGCGCACCGTGAAGCGTTCCGGCGCGGCATGCCGGCGCCTCACGAAGTCGCGGACCCCGCGCACCTGGGTTCCCGCGGCTTCGCCCGCCGCGCCGGCGATGGGCACCGAGATGCAACCGGTGACGTAGTCGTAGTCGCAGCGGTCGAGGTAGGCCAGGATGCCTGCCCACATCAGCAGCACCACAGCGCCGTTGCGGTGGTCATGGCGGACGACCGCGCGGCCCATCTCGACCATCGCAGGCCGCAGCGGGTCGAGGGCACCGACGTCGAACTCGGTGGCGGTGTAGAGGCCGCCCGCCGCGATGGCCCCGGGCGGCGGCAGCATCCGGTAGCAGCCCACCAGTTCGCCGGAGGTGTCTTCGCGCACCAGCAGGTGGTCGCAGAACTCGTCGAAACGGTCGGCATCCAGACCACCGGATCGGCCGTCGGCGGACAGGGCGAATCCTGGCTCGGAAGTGAACACGTCGTGGCGCAACCGCTGGGCGGCGGTGATCAGATCGGGGTCGGTCGACAGCAGCAGCGAATACCGGGGGGTGTCCGCCGTCGTGGGGTGATCGGCGGCGATGAGTACAGACGCAGTGCTCATGTGCAGCACCGTCGCTGAGCCGTTCAGCGGGGCGGCAAGCACCGCGTGACGTGTTCGTGCACGCTCGGTGACGAGTTGTCAGTCCTCGCGGAACACCACGTTGGCGGCGATGGGGTTGCGCGGCGTGTCGAGGTGGTTGGCGGGGAAATCCTCGTCGGGGTAGCCGATCGCCAGCCCGCACAGCACGGTCAGCTCCTCGGGGATATCCAACTCCTCGCGCACCACGTCGGCGAAATGGGCGATCGACACCTGCGCGCAGCTGCCGAGCCCGCGCTCGGTCAACGCCAGCATGAGCGTCTGGAGGAACATCCCGACGCTCATGCTGTCGACCGCGCCGAGGTTCCGGTGCACGCACACCACACCCGCGACGGGCGCGCGGAAGAACTCCCAGTTGCGCAACTGGGCGATCCGTCTGGCCTCGCGGTCCTCCCGGGCGATCCCCATCGCCCCGTAGACCATCTTGCCCACCTCCCGCCGCAGGTCCGCGAAGCTCTCCGGCAGCCCCACCGTGGCGGGGAAGCCGCGCGAAGCCTGCGCCAGCAACGCCTCCACCAGCCGGTCACGCCGTGGACCGGACGTCAGGAACAGCCGCCAGGGCTGGATGTTCGAGTTGGACGGGGCGCGCATCGCGAGTTCGAGCGCCTCGGTCAACAGCTCGCGCGGAACAGGCTTGTCGCGCAGGAACATTCGAATGGAACGACGCGCGTGGACGACATCCGCCAGGTCGCTCACCGCGGAACCTCCGTCGGATCGGTCATGCCCTCCACCATGGCAGCGATCCGCCGCGAGGGCGGCGTACTGGCCGGAAAAGGCGTACTGCCCGGAAAAGAAGTACTGGCCGGAGAAGACGTACTGGCCGGAGAAGACGAAGAACCCCGGCACCGCGAGGTGCCGGGGTTCTGCGTGGAACGTGTCGAGCCGATCAGCCCTTGCGCGCCTTGACCGCCTCGGTGAGCTGCGGGGTGACCTTGAACAGGTCGCCGACGATGCCGAGGTCGGAGATCTCGAAGATCGGGGCCTCTTCGTCCTTGTTCACCGCGATGATCGTCTTCGACGTCTGCATACCGGCGCGGTGCTGGATCGCCCCGGAGATGCCCAGCGCGATGTACAGCTGCGGCGACACGGTCTTACCCGTCTGGCCGACCTGGAACTGACCGGGGTAGTACCCGGAGTCGACCGCCGCACGCGACGCGCCGACGGCACCGCCGAGCGCATCGGCGAGCTCCTCGACGATGCCGAAGTTCTCGGCGCTGCCGACACCACGACCACCGGAGACGACGACCGTCGCCTCGGTGAGCTCCGGACGGTCACCGGCCACGGCGGGCTCCCGCTTGGTGATCTTGGTGGCGGTCTCGGCCTGGGCCGGCACCTCGACGTTGACGACCTCGCCGGCACCGTCGGTGGGCTCGGCGTCGATCGCGCCTGCGCGCACGGTGATCACCGGGGTGTCACCGGTGACCTCGGCGTCCACGGTGTAGGCACCACCGAAGATCGAGTGGGTGGCCTTGCCGCCCTCCTTGACGTCGATGACGTCGGTCAGCACACCCGAGCCGATGCGGGCCGCGAGCCGGCCGGCGATCTCCTTGCCGTCCGCCGAAGCGGCCAGCAGCACACCGGCCGGGCTGTTCTCCTCGGCCAGCGCGGCCAGCACGTCGACCTGGGGGGTGATGAGGTAGTTCTCCGCGTCATCGGATTCGGCGACGTAGATCTTGCCGGCGCCGGCGGCCTTGAGGCCGTCGATCAGCGGCTCGGCCGTGCCCGGCTTGCCCACCACGACGGCGGAGGGCTCACCCAGCGCGCGGGCGGCGGTGATCAGTTCACTGGTGACCTTCTTCAGTGCACCTTCGGCATGCTCGACGAGCACGAGTACTTCAGCCATGTCTTTTCTTCCGGTCCTTCGGGTCTCGGGGAGTCTTAGATGATTTTTTGGGCGACCAGGTATTCGGCGACCTTGGTGCCGCCGTCGCCTTCGTCGGTGACCTTCTCGCCCGCGGTCTTCGGCGGCTTCGGCGTCGACGACAGCACCTTGGAACCGGCGTTGGCGACACCGACCTCATCGGGCTCCACACCGATCTCGGCCAGGGTGAGCGTCGTGACTTCCTTCTTCTTGGCGGCCATGATGCCCTTGAAGGACGGGAAGCGCGGCTCGTTGATCTTCTCGTTCACGCTGACCACGGCGGGCAGCGGCGCCTCGAGGGTGAACACACCGTCGTCGGTCTCACGCTCACCGGTGACCTTGCCGTCCTCGACGGTGACCTTGCGCATGTGGGTCAGCTGCGGCAGGCCCAGGTACTCGGCGATGATGGCCGGCACCGCGCCGCCCGCACCGTCGGTGGCCTCGTTGCCCGCGATCACCAGCTCGGTGCCCTCGATGGCGCCGAGCGCACGGGCCAGCGCCCAGCCGGTCTGCACCATGTCGGAGCCGTGCATGCCCTCGTCGACGAGGTGCACGGCCTTGTCGGCACCCATCGACAGCGCCTTGCGGATCGCCTCGGTGGCGCGCTCCGGACCGGCGGTCAGCACGGTGACGGTGCCCTCGACACCGTTGGCGGCTTCCTTCTCCTTGATGAGCAGTGCCTCTTCGACGGCCCGCTCGTTGATCTCGTCGAGTACGGCGTCTGCGGCTTCCCGGTCCAGCGTCCAGTCGCTCTCGGAGAGCTTGCGCTCGGACCAGGTGTCAGGGACCTGTTTGATCAGGACCACGATGTTCGTCATGGGATGGTTCGTCCTCCTCGATGAGGCCGGCCGTCGGTCGGCCCGTTACCACGTTTTGTGAAACTAACACCATGTTACTCGTCAGTAACTACAGGTGGTTTGCAGGAACACCATAGCTGGTCGAAGTTCATGTGCCCGCCTCACCTGCCACCGCCAACCCGTCGCGAACTGTTCGCGAACCGGCCACGATCCCGCCGCCTGGGTTAGCCTGCCTGCGATGAGCGCATTCGTTAGCGGGCCGCGTGGGGGCGGCGGGAACACCGAGGGAGACACCCTCCCCCTCACCGGCGAGCGGACGATCCCCGGCCTGGCGGAGGAGAACTACTGGTTCCGTCGTCACGAGGTCGTCTACGCCCGCCTCGCCGACCGGTGCGCCGGGCGCGACGTCCTCGAGGCCGGATGCGGTGAGGGCTACGGCGCCGACCTGATCGCCGGCGTGGCCCGCCGGGTGATCGCGCTGGACTACGACGAGGCCACCGTCGCGCACGTGCGCGCCCGCTATCCGCGCGTCGAGGTCCACCACGGCAACCTCGCCGCACTTCCGCTGCCCGACGCCTCCGTCGACGTGGTGGTGAACTTCCAGGTCATCGAACACCTTTGGGATCAGCCGCAATTCGTCGGGGAATGCCTGCGGGTGCTGCGACCCGGCGGGCTGCTGCTGATGTCGACTCCCAACCGGATCACCTTCTCCCCCGGCCGCGACACCCCGGTCAACCCATTCCACACCCGCGAACTCAATGCCGCCGAACTGACCGAACTGCTCACCGACGCCGGGTTCGGCATGGAGGCCATGCTCGGCGTGTTCCACGGCCCGCGCCTGCGTGAACTGGACGCCCGGCACGGCGGTTCGATCATCGACGCGCAGATCGCCAGGGCCGTTGCCGACGCCCCGTGGCCGCAGGATCTTCTCGACGACGTGGCCGCGGTGCGCACCGACGACTTCGAGCTGACGTCGGAACCCGACATCGATGACAGCCTCGACCTGGTGGCGATCGCGGTGCGGCCGTGAGCGACGAGGCCGCGCCGGTACCGGGGCTGTTCAGCCTCGTCCTGCACACCCACCTGCCGTGGCTGGCCCACCACGGCCGCTGGCCGGTCGGCGAGGAGTGGCTCTACCAGTCGTGGTCGGCGTCCTACCTGCCACTGCTGCGGGTGCTGCGCACGCTGGCCGCCGAAGGCCGCGGTCACCTGCTCACCCTCGGCATGACCCCGGTCGTGACCGCCCAGCTCGACGACCCGTACTGCCTGACGGGTATGCACAGCTGGCTGGCCAACTGGCAGTTGCGCGCGCTCGAGGCCGCCACGCTACGCACCTCGCCCGACACCACACCGGCGTGCGCGCCCGAGGCCTTGCGAACCTTCGGCGCGCGTGAGCTGCGCGAGGCCGAGCAGGCCCTGGACGAGTTCGCCACCCAGTGGCGCCACGGCGCCAGTCCGCTGCTGCGCGAGCTCATCGACGCGGGCACCGTGGAGCTGCTCGGCGGCCCGCTGGCGCATCCGTTCCAGCCGCTGCTCAACCCGCGCCTGCGTGAGTTCGCTCTGCGCGAGGGGCTCGCCGACGCCGGACAGCGCTTCGCCCACACCCCGCGGGGCATCTGGGCCCCGGAATGCGCGTACGCGCCGGGGATGGAGGCCGACTACGCCGCGGCCGGAGTCGGCCACTTCATGGTCGACGGTCCGTCGCTGCACGGCGACACCGCGCTGGGCCGCCCCGTCGGCGATTCCGGCGTCGTCGCGTTCGGGCGTGATCTGCAGGTCAGCTATCGCGTGTGGTCGCCGAAGTCGGGGTACCCCGGCCACGCCGCCTACCGTGACTTCCACACCTACGACCACGTCACCGGGCTTAAGCCGGCGCGGGTCACCGGTCGCGGCGTGCCCTCGTCGGCCAAGGCGCCCTACGACCCCGGACGCGCCGATGCCGCCGTCGACGCCCACGTCGCCGACTTCGTGCGGGTGGTGCGGCGCCGCCTGCTCGACGAGAGCGAGCGGATCGGCAGGCCCGCGCACGTGGTGGCCGCCTTCGACACCGAGCTGTTCGGCCACTGGTGGTACGAGGGGCCGGAGTGGCTGGCGCGCGTGCTGCGGGCCCTTCCGGAGGCCGGCGTGCGAGTCGGCACCCTCAGCGACGCCGTCGACGACGAATTCGTCGGCGCCCCCGTCGATCTGCCCCCCAGTTCGTGGGGTTCCGGCAAGGACTGGCAGGTGTGGGCGGGTGAGCAGGTGGCCGACTTCGTCCAGCTCAACTCCGAGGTGGTCGACACCGCGCTGGGCACCGTCGACAAAGCGCTCACCCAGCACGCGTCGGTCGGCGCACCGACGGCCCGCGACACGGTCGCCGACCAGATCCTGCGCGAGACCCTGCTGACGGTGTCGAGCGACTGGCCGTTCATGGTGAGCAAGGACTCCGCCGCGGACTACGCCCGCTACCGCGCACACCTGCACGCTCACGCCACCCGTGAGATCGCCGACGCGCTGGCCGCGGGCCGCCGCGAGCAGGCCCAGCGGCTCGCCGACGGCTGGAACCGCGCCGACGGACTGTTCGGCGCGCTCGACGCCAGACGACTGCCCCGGTGAGGGTGGCTGCGTGAAGATCCTGTTGGTGTCGTGGGAGTACCCACCGGTCGTCATCGGCGGCCTGGGCCGGCACGTGCACCACCTCGCGACGGCGCTCGCCGCGGCCGGCCACGAGGTCGTCGTCCTGAGCCGCAGGCCCGCCGACACCGACCCCAGCACCCACCCCACGAGCGACGACCTCACCGAGGGCGTGCGGGTGGTGGCCGCCGCCCACGACCCGCACGAGTTCGCGTTCGGCTCGGACATGATGGCCTGGACGCTGGCCATGGGCCACGCCATGATCCGGGCCGGTCTGGCCATCAAGGACCACGGACGGCCGTGGCGCCCCGACGTGGTCCACGCCCACGACTGGCTGGTCGCCCACCCGGCGATCGCGCTCGCCGAGTTCTTCGACGTTCCACTGGTGTCGACCATCCACGCCACCGAGGCGGGCAGGCACTCGGGCTGGGTGTCCGGCCCGATCAGCCGCCAGGTGCACGCCGTCGAGTCCTGGCTGGTGCGCGAATCCGATTCGCTCATCACGTGTTCGGCGTCGATGCGCGACGAGATCACGGCCTTGTTCGGTCCCGCGCTGGCCGACATCCGGGTGATCCGCAACGGGATCGAGGCGGGACGCTGGCCGTTCGCGCGACGCCGGGATCGCAGCGGGCCCGCCCACCTGCTCTACCTCGGCCGCCTCGAATACGAGAAAGGGGTTCACGATCTGATCGCCGCGCTTCCGCGGATCCGTCGCGCACACCCCGGCACCACCCTGACCATCGCGGGTGACGGCACGCAGCGCGAGTGGCTGATCGAGCAGACCCGGAAACACAAGGTGCGCAAGGCCGTCTCGTTCGTCGGCCGGCTCGACCACGACGGGCTCGTCGACATGCTGCACTCCGCGGACGCCGCGGTGCTGCCCAGCCACTACGAGCCGTTCGGCATCGTCGCCCTGGAGGCGGCCGCGACGGGCACGCCGTTGGTGACGTCCACGGCGGGCGGCCTCGGCGAGGCGGTGATCGACGGGGTGACCGGTTTGTCGTTCCCGCCGCGCGACGTCGCCGCGCTGGCCGCGGCGGCGGGTGCCGCGCTGGCTGATCCGGCCGCCACACAACAGCGTGCGATCGCCGCGCGCGAGCGGCTCACCGCCGATTTCGACTGGGATACCGTTGCCGCGGAGACTTCACAGGTCTATCTCGCCGCCAAACGCCGTGAGCGCGAACCACATCCACGGCTGCCGATCGCCGAGCGGGCGCTCCCCGACCGCTCGTGACCTAGCGCGAAGCCTTCTTGCGTTCGATGTCGGCCAGCGCCGCGGCCAGTTCGGCGCGCTGCGCCGCCGAGGTCTCCCACGCCAGCTTGCGGTTCTTGACGACCTTCGCCGGTGCGCCCACCGCGATCGAGAAGTCCGGGATGTCTCCCTTGACCACCGCGTGGGCGGCGAGCACGCATCCGCGCCCGACGGTGGTGCCGCGCAGCACGGTGACCTTTGTCGCCACCCAGGTGTCGGGGCCGATCCGCACCGGGCTCTTGACGATGCCCTGATCCTTGATCGGCATCTCGATGTTGTCCATCTTGTGGTCGAAATCGCAGATGTAGCACCAGTCGGCCATCAGCACCGAGTCGCCGAGTTCGATGTCGAGGTAGGTGTTGATGACGTTGTCGCGACCCAGCACGACCTTGTCGCCGATCCGCAGCGACCCCTCATGGGCGCGGATCGTGTTCTTGTCGCCGATGTGCACCCAGCGGCCGATCTCCAGCTGAGCCAGTTCGGGCGTCGCCTGGATCTCGACGTCCTTGCCGAGGAACACCATCCCCCGGGTGATGACGTGCGGGTTGGCCAACTTGAACTTCAGCAGCCGCCAGTACCGGACCAGGTACCAGGGCGTGTACGCGCGGTTGGCCAGCACCCACTTCAGAGAGGCGAGCGTCAGGAACCGGGCCTGGCGCGGGTCACGCAGTCGCGAGCCCCGCCAACGCTTGTGCAGCGGAGCGCCCCACATCGTCGTCATGGCCGCAAAGCCTACGCGAGGGGACGACACCGGCCGGGTTACCCTCACGTGGGCCCATCAGCGACCGTGAAAGGACACCGTGTTCCGGCGATTCCTCGTGCTGGCGGTTTCAGCGCTGCTGGTGGGTGTGTCGGCCGGGTGCGGCGACACGTCCTCGTGGGTCGAGCCGCGCGCTGCCGCCGGCTGGCCGGCGCAGTACGGTGACGCCGCCAACAGCAGCTTCACCGACGTGGACGGGCCCGACGCGCTGACGTTGGAGTGGAGCCGGTCGGTGAAGGGCGATCTCGCTGCACAGGTGGCGCTCGACTCCGAAGGACACCTCGCGGCCAACGCGCGAAGCGATGCCGGTTGCTCGCTGATGGTCTGGGAGACCGACAACGACGGCCGCCAGCGGTGGTGTTCACGCCTGTTCCCGGGCGGCGACTGGTCCAGCCCGTTGTTCGACGGCTTCGGGAATCTCTATGTCGGGCAACCGGGTGCGATCCTGTCCTTCCCGTTGACGCAGTGGATCCGCTGGCGCCGACTGGTGATCGGCATGCCGACCACACCACGGATCATGGCGCCCGGTCAGCTTCTCGTGGTGACCCACCTGGGTCAGGTGCTCGTCTTCGACGCCCATCGCGGCACCGTGGAGGGCACCCCCATCGATCTGGTCACCGGCCTCGACCCGAGGAACTCGGAGCGTGGGCTCGCCGACTGCAGGCTGTCGCGCCCCGGATGCCCGGTGGCGGCTGCGCCGGCCTTCTCGGCCGCGGGCAACATCGTGGTGCTCAGTCTGTGGGAGCCGGGAGCCGACCAGCCGGTGCTGGTCGGGCTGCGCTACCGGCCCGGCCAGACCCCGCTGCTGGCACGCGAATGGACCAGCGATGCGGTGGGCAGAGGCCCGCTGTCCAGCCCGGTACTGTCCGCCGACGGCGCGACGGTGTACGTCAACGGTCGCGACGGACGGCTGTGGGCGCTCGACACGTCGGACGGCAGCCCGAAATGGTCGGTTCCGCTCGACTACCAGCCGCAGACGCCGCCCTCGGTGTCGCCGGACGGGTTGATCGTCGCCGGCGGTGGCCCCGGCGCGAAGCTGACGGCGCTGCGCGACGCGGGCGACCGTGCCGAGGTGATGTGGACCCGCGAGGATGTCGCCCCGCTGACGACGTCGAGTCGCGCGGGCAGGCTGGGCTACGCCGTCGCCGCGGCGCCGGAGCGCGGTCAGGATCTGCTGGTGTTCGACACCGCCGACGGCCGCACCGTCAACAGCTATCCCCTGCCGGAGGCGACGGGCTGGCCGGTCGGAGTGTCCCTCGGATCCGACCGACGCGTCGTCACCGCCACCAGCGACGGGCAGGTGTACGGCTTCGCACCGGAATAAATGCGGCCGGTGAGCATCCGCTCACGCAGCCTTACCTGGTCGTGACGCTGTTTTAACAGATTTTCTACGGCATGCGTGGCACTATGCCGTGGGGCCGCTCCCACGGGCGGTGCGAATCGACTTCGTTCTAGGGGTGCACGACTTGTCCGAGTTCCTCGATGTCGTCAACGGGTACGTGTGGAGCAACGCCCTGGTCTACCTGTGCCTCGGCGCCGGCATCTACTTCTCCATTCGGTCCCGGTTCGTCCAGGTGCGCCAGGTGCCGGAAATGGTGCGATTGATGCTGCACGGCGAAAAGTCGCCGTCCGGGGTTTCGTCGTTCCAGGCGCTGACGATGTCGCTGGCCGGCCGAGTGGGCACCGGCAACATCGCCGGGGTGGCGACGGCCATTGCGTTCGGCGGTCCGGGAGCGTTGTTCTGGATGTGGACGGTGGCGTTCCTCGGCGCCTCGACGTCATTCGTGGAATGCACGCTCGGGCAGATCTACAAGACCCGTGACCCGCTCACCGGCGAGTACCGTGGCGGCCCGGCGTATTACCTGAGCCGGGCGCTGTCGCACACCCGGGCGGCCGGGGCGTTCAAGGTGTACGGCGCCGTCTTCGCGGCGGTCACCGTGCTGGCCTGCGGCCTGCTGTTGCCCAGTGTGCAGTCGAACTCGATGGCGTCGGCGATGACCTCCGCATGGGGTTGGTCGAAGTGGTGGGTGGCGGTCGGCACGGTCATCGTGCTGGCGTTCGTCATCATCGGCGGCGTGAAGCGGATCGCGGCGTTCGCCTCCATCGTGGTGCCGTTCATGGCCGTTCTGTACATCGTGATCGCGATGATCATCGTGCTGCTCAATGCCGGTGACGTGCCCGAGATCCTCCGCATGATCTTCGCCAGCGCGTTCGGCGTCGATTCGGCGTTCGGCGCGATCATCGGTTCGGCGGTGATGTGGGGCGTCAAGCGCGGCATCTACTCGAACGAGGCCGGCCAGGGCACCGGTCCCCACGCTGCGGCCGCGGCGGAGGTGTCTCACCCGGCCAAACAGGGCCTGGTGCAGGCCTTCGCGGTCTACGTCGACACGTTGTTCGTCTGCTCGGCGACCGGATTCCTCATCCTGTCCACCGGCGCCTACCGCGTATTCGAGGGCGAAAGCGAGTCGGGCGCGGTGATTGCCGACGGCGGACGGCTACCCGCCGATGCCGAAGTGGGACCGGCGTTCGCTCAAGTCGGCTTCGACACCCTGTGGAACGGTGCGGGTGCCTCGTTCGTCGCGGTCTCGCTGGCGTTCTTCTGCTTCACCACTCTCGTCGCCTACTACTACATGGCCGAGACGAACCTGCGGTTCCTGCTCGGCAACGCGTCGACCGTCGAGATCCCGTTGATCCGTGGCACCGTCGGCTCGAACGCCACAATGCTGCTCCAGGCGCTGATATTGGTGTCGGTCGTGATCGGTGCCGTGTCGACCGCCACCGAGGCCTGGGTGCTCGGCGACATCGGCGTCGGCCTCATGGCCTGGCTCAACATCGTCGGCATCATCATCCTGCAGCAACCGGCGTACAAGGCGCTGTGGGACTACGAGAAGCAGAAGAAGGCCGGTCTGGACCCGGTCTTCGACCCGCTCCCGCTGCAGATTCCGAACGCCCGATTCTGGGAGTCGTACACCACGACCGGCAGAGCCCCGGACCGGACCCGGGCCTAGATCGTCAGGACCGGAGCGAGCACCGCACGCGGCACCGACGCCTGCGTCGCGCCCGCGGCCTCGGGCAGCAGTTCGCCCTGCCCGAAGAAGAAGATCACCGCATCGTCGGTGATGGCGAAGTTCTGGTAGCTCTGGGGATCGAGCCCGTCGCCGGGCAGTACGGGCTGGTCGATCCCGGTCTTGGCCTGCAGCTCGGTCTGCACCGCGGGAAACACCAGATCCAGCGGACGGGTGCCCGGGCGGAACAGCGTGTCGAACGTGATCGGCGCCCGGGTGCCGAGGTCGTAGTTGAACGCCTTGAACCAGGTCTGCGGGTGGGCGCCACCGACGTTCTGGTACACCTCGAGCACCAGGCTCTGGGTCCCGCGCGGAGCCAGCCCGGAGTGGTACGCGGTGCCCTTGGCGTCCAGCGCGTAGGGCAGTCCCCGCGAGCCCGGCATCTCCGACACGTTGACGAACCCGTCGCGGGTCTGGCGCAGGTACGCCGACACCGCCTGCTCGTCGGGATAGCCGGCCGGGAAGCTGAAGTCGAGGGTGTAGGTGGGGGTCGACGCGTGCACCTGACAGGACTGCTCGGCGTTCAGCGCGCCGCCGAGGTCGGCACAGGCGGTCTGCGCCGACGCCACACCGCCGCCGGTCCAACCGGTCAGCACGGTGGCGGTCAGCAGCGCCGCGACGGAGAGGACTCGTCTCATTCCCGTCAGGGTACGTGGCGGGTCAACGTGACGGCCGACATAGGAAGGCTGTTGCCCGGCTTGCGGTCCCACTGCCCAGCCGGGTGACGACGACGGACAACGCGGTACCGCCGCGGGCCTTGAGCCGTCGGCGCAGCGCGTCCGGGTCGACATCCACGCCGCGCACCAGGATCTCGAGCGCTCCGGCATCGTGGGCCGCGAGCGCCTGGCGAAGCCGCTTCTCCTGGTAGGCGACCTGCTCGAGCACCTCGAAACCGCGTACGCCGTCGGGCAACCGGTCACCGGAAAGGTAGGCGATCTCGGGGTCGAGCTGCCACAGGCCGTGCCGAGCCGCGTAGTGGCGCACCAGCCCGGCTCGAACGACGGCGCCGTCCGGGTCGACGATCCAGCGTCCCGCCGGCGCCACCGGGCAGTCCTCGGGATCGGCGTCGGTGAGATCTTCGTTGCGGTCGAGGATGCTGGCGCGGCGCGTCACACCGGCCGGCGCCAGCCCGGCTGACCACAGACACGCCTCGCGTACACCGCCGCCGTGGGAGACGATCTCGATCTCACCGGCGAAGCCGAGCCGCCGCACGGCGGCGAAATCGACTCCGGGCGCGCACTTGACGACGAAGCCTCGGCCGGCGTACGTGTCGAGGACGGCGTCGAGCGGCGGGCTGTATGCGCGCGGATCGAAGGTGCGCCGGCCACCGCTTCTGCGGGCCGGGTCGAGCAGGACGACGGTGTCGCGGGTCACCGGCCGCAGTGCGTCGGCACGCAGGAGGGGCACTCGTGCGCCACCTCTGTCGAGGTTGTGGCGGGCCATCGCCAACCGCACCGGATCCAGATCGCTGCCCACCACGTAGTCGGCCCGATCCGCCAGTGCGGCAAGCTCGGTCCCGATCGAGCACGTCGCATCGTGCACCCGCTCACCGGCCAGCCGCCGCGCCCGGTGCGCGGCGACGGCACCGGCGGTGGCCTGCTGCAGCGCTTCATCGGTGAAGAGCCAGTCGGCGGTGCCGGGGAGTTTGTCGGCGGCCTTGCGGCGCAACCGCACCGTCTCGACGAGCACGCCCGCACGGTCGGCGAATCGCGCACGGACAGAAGCGATGTCGGCGACGATACTGGCCGCGGTCAGCGGGAGCTCCGCCACCTCGTCCAGGGCCAGCCGCCCCTCGTCACTGCCGAGGTAGGCAACGGATTCGAGATCGAACCCTAGGACGGCTTGACCCCGGTGATCATCACGTTGTAGAACCAGCCCTTCGGCACGACTCGGCGCCACACGTTGGCGTCGACCCAGCTCAGCGTCGTCCAGCTGTTGAACGCGAATTTCGCCCAGCCCCAACCCAATCGGCCCGGCGGGACGGCGGCCTCGAAGGTGCGGACCGGCCAGCCCAGCATCGCGGCGGTGAATTCCTCGCTGGCCGTGCGCACCTCGACGGCCCCCGCCGAGCGCGCCATCTTCTCGAGGTCGGCCGGGTCGAAGGTGTGCAGATCGACAACGGCCTCCAGGGCCGCCGCGCGCGACGATTCGTCGAGTTCGGTCTGCGGGCGCCGCCAGTCCGACAGCATCGGCAACTTCGTGACGTTGGTGGCGATCCGCCACGTCAGCGTCGACAGTTCCCGCGCGTAGCGGTTGCCCACGGTCGTCGGCTCACCGGCGAACACGAACCGGCCGCCCGGTTTGAGCACCCGGATCACCTCACGCAACGACAGTTCGACGTCGGGGATGTGGTGCAGCACCGCGTGCCCGACCACCAGGTCGAAGGTGTCGTCGTCGTAGGGGATTCCCTCGGCGTCGGCGACGCGACCGTCGATGTCGAGCCCCAGCGACTGACCGTTGCGGGTGGCCACCTTCACCATGCCCGGTGACAGGTCGGTCACCGATCCGCGCCGGGCGACACCGGCCTGGATCAGGTTGAGCAGGAAGAACCCGGTACCGCAGCCCAGCTCCAGCGCGCGGTCGTAGGGCAGCTGCCGCTGCACCTCCTCGGGTACGGCGGCGTCGAACCGGCCGCGGGCGTAGTCCACGCAGCGCTGGTCGTAGGAGATCGACCATTTCTCGTCGTAGGTCTCGGCTTCCCAGTCGTGGTAGAGCACTTGGGCGAGCTTCGAGTCGGTCATCGCGGCCTCGACCTGTTCGGCGGTCGCGTGCGGGTTGGACGCGGGCAGGTCGGCGGACGTGTGGTCGATACTCGTCATGGCTGGCAGCCTAACGGGCGAAGGCGGCCTTGGCGGCAGCCAGCACCTCGGGTGGGTGTGCGCTGAACCGCTTCCCCCAGGCCACCGCGGCGTCGTAGACGCCGTCGGGTGCGGCCAGCTCGTCGATCAGACCGAGCGCATGCGCCTCCTCGGCGCCGACGAAGCGCCCGGAGAACACCAGGTCCTTGGCGTGGCTCAGGCCGACGGCCCGCGCCAGTCGCGCGGTGGCGTCCGGGCCGGGCGCCAGACCGGCGAGGATCTCGGTCGACCCGACCTTGACGTTGTCACCGCTGATGCGCCAGTCGGCGGCCAGCGCCAGCGTGAGGCCGCTGCCCAGCGCGTAGCCGGTCACCGCGGCGACGGTCGGCTTCGGGATGGCCGCCACCGCGGCGACGGCCCTGCGGGCCAGGTCGGCGGCGGCCGCGCTCTCGTCCTCGTCGAGGGTGCGCAGTGCGGGGACGTCGTCACCGGCCGAGAAGATCTCGTGCCCGCCGAACAGGATCACCGCGCCGACATCGTCGCGGCCGGCGAGTTCGTCTGCGGCCGAGATCAATTCGCGATACACCTGACGGGTCAGCGCATTGGTCGGCGGACGCGACAGCAGCAGAGTGGCGATCCCCGGCTGCTCGTCGCCGGTGTGGACGCCGACGAACTCCCTCATGACGTCACGGCGCCCGATGATTGCGCGCCGCGTTGTACCGGTCGCTGTCGAAGAACTCGATCTCCCAGTTGCCGTCGCGGACGGCCAGGGTGGGCTGCACCGCCTCGATGCGGCGTTCGACGGCGAGCACCTCGGCCACCGTGCGGCCGGCCAGCGCGTCGAGTTGCGTCCAGGTCGGCGGCAGCAGGAATGAACGGCCGTCGGCGAAATCCCGCAGAGCCTCCTCCGGGGTGATCCAGCCGGCCTGATCGGTCTCGGTGTTCTCCCCGTCGGCGCGCTGACCGGCCGGCAACGCCCCGACGAAGAAGTAGGTGTCGTAGCGGCGGGTGCGTTCTTCCTCCGGTGTCACCCAGTTCGCCCACGGGCGGAGCAGGTCCGCCCGCAGCACCAGCTTCTCGGTGCGCAGGAAATCGGCGAACGACAGCGACCGGTTGGCCAGCGCCAGGCGCGATTCGCGATACACCGACGCATCGTCGACGAGGACGTCGGGGTCGTCGGCGGCGCCGGCGAACAGAACGCCGCACTCCTCGAACGTCTCCCGCGCGGCGGCGCAGACCAGGGCCTCGGCCAGGTCCCCGTCCACCCCGAGCCGGTCGGCCCACCACGCCGGACCGGGCCCGGCCCACGCGATGTCGGCTTTGCGGTCGCGGTCGTCGACGCCGCCGCCCGGGAACACCATGACTCCGGCGACGAACTCCATCCCGGCGTGGCGCCGCATCAGGAAGACCTTGATCCCCTCGGGGGTGTCGCGGATCAGCATCACGGTGGCGGCGGGCCGCGGCACCAGGGGCGTCTGCTCGGACTTCTCCGCGGATTCGGTCATGAACGTCTCCTGTGGGCGGCACGGGTGCGGGCGCGTCGGGCGAAGTAGCGGCCGTCGATGACCTCGAGGGCGATCTGCTGACCGAAGGCCTTGGACAGGTTCTCGGCGGTCAGCACGTCGTTGAGCAGGCCGGAGTCGACGACCTCGCCCTCCGAGAGGATCAGGCAGTGGCTGAAACCCTGCGGGATCTCCTCGACGTGGTGGGTGACGAGCACCATCGCGGGGGCGTCCGGGTCGGCGGCGAGGTCGGCCAGGCGTGCCACGAGTTCCTCGCGTCCGCCGAGGTCGAGGCCGGCGGCCGGTTCGTCGAGCAGGAGCAGTTCCGGATCGGTCATCAGGGAGCGCGCGATCAGCACTCGTTTGCGCTCACCCTCGGACAGGGTGTCATAGACGCGTTCGGCCAGGTGCTCGGCACCGACGCTCTCCAGCATGTCGACGGCCTGCGCGTAGTCGACGTCGTCGTAGCGCTCCCGCCACCGGCCCAGCACGGCGTAGCCGGCGGACACCACCAGGTCGCGAACCACCTCGCCAGGCGGAATCCGTTGCGACAGAGCCGAACTGGACAGGCCGACCCGCGAACGCAATTCCGCCATGTCGGTGCGGCCGAGCCGTTCCCCCAGCACGTAGGCGGTGCCGGACGACGGGTACTCCATCGCCGCGGCGATACGCAGCAGCGACGTCTTCCCGGCGCCGTTGGGTCCGATCACCACCCAGCGCTCGTCGAGTTCGACCGCCCACGTCAGCGGGCCGACCAGCGTCCGGCCGCCGCGGCGCAGGCTGACTTCGGCGAAGTCGATCAGCAGGTCCTCGTCGGTGGCACCGTCGGCTGCGTCTTCTTCGGGCACCCGACCATCGTGCCGTACCCGGCGGGTGCCGCAACCTGCGGGTCACCCCGTTGTTTTCGGTGTCGCCGATCGCGCTCGGCGCGGCCGAGGACACCCCAATCGCTCATCCGCATGAACAGCTGCACCAGCGGGCCGATCCCGAAGGCGTAGACCACCGTGCCGATGCCGACCGTTCCACCCAGCAGCCATCCGGCGGCGAGCACCGTCGCCTCGATCAAGGCGCGCACCAGCCGTACCGATCGGCCCGTACGCCGCACCAGCCCGGTCATCAGACCGTCTCGGGGGCCCGGGCCGAGTCCGGCGCCGATGTAGAGCACGGTGGCCAGCGCGTTGAGCACCACCGCGCCGGACATCCACGCCACTTGCGTCGGCAACCCCGACGGCGTGGGGAGCAGCGCCAGACTCGCGTCGACGGTCGCCGCGATCACCACCACGTTGGCGACCGTGCCGACGCCGGGCCGGTTGCGCAGCGGAATCCAGGCCAGCAGTACCGCGACCCCGACCACCGCGGTGGCGATGCCGATCGTCATCCCGGTGTGCCGCGCGAGGCCCTGGTGGAACACGTCCCACGGGTCGAGCCCGAGGCCGGCGCGCACCATGACGGCCATGGAGAAGCCGTAGAGGCCGAGTCCGACGAGCAGCACCGCGACGCGCGCGGATGCCCGCCGCACTACGAGTGGTCCGGAAAACGGATCCGGATGGCGTCCAGTTCACTGCGCATCCGCCGCAGATCGGCGTCCAGTTCCGGGCTGGCGAACTCCCCGGGCCGGAAAGTGAAGAGCGCGGAGAGGCCAGATCCAAGTCGAGATATCCAGTTTGTAGCCATGTGGCTATTTTCGGTTGGGGTGGCTTGCTCGCCAATAGCCAGTTGACTCATACTGGCTGCAATGACACTGGAGATGCCGGCCAGAGTGCTGGACGTCGAGAGACTGGCACGTGAGTTGGGGAACTGGCGCACGGCCAGTTCGAGCGGTCCGGTGTATCAGGGGCTGGCCGACGGGATTCGCATGCTCATCGTCGACGGGCGGTTGCCGGTCGGCGCCCGCCTGCCCAGCGAGCGCGCGTTGGCCGAGGCGCTGCGGGTGTCCCGGACGACGGTCACCGCCGCCTACGCCCAACTCCGCGAGAACGGCTATCTGCTCGCACGCCGCGGCGCCCGAAGCACCACCGCGCTGCCGGTCACCCCGAGCGCACCGGCGACGCCCGTCGCGCCCCGTGGTGCGGTCAACCTGGCCAATGCCGCGCTGGCCGCACCCGCCCCGGCGGTGCTGGCCGCGCTCACCAGCGCGACCCAGCAGATGACGCCCTACCTGCACGGCATCGGCATCGAACTCTCCGGGGTGCCGTCGTTGCGCCAGGCCGTCGCCGAAAGGTACTGCGCGCGTGGGCTTCCCACCGAACCCGACGACATCATGATCACCACGGGGGCACTGCACGCCATCGGGCTGATCCTCGCCACCTACACCCAGCCCGGTGACCGCGTCCTGGTCGAACAACCCACGTACCACGGGGCGCTCGCCGCGGTGACGACCGCGGGCGCGCGCCCGGTGCCGGTGGCGCTCGCCGAGGACGGCTGGGACCTCGGGGCGCTGCACAACGCGATCCGGCAGCTCGCTCCCAGCCTCGCCTACCTGGTTCCGGACAACCACAACCCGACGGGACTGACGATGCCGCAGACCCAGCGGGAGGAACTGGCCGGGCTCATCGCCGACACCCGCACCCGCACCATCGTCGACGAGACGATGACGGAGGTGTGGCTGGACGAACCGGTCCCCCCGCCGGTCGCGACGGCGATGACCCGGCGACCCGATCTGCTGCTCACGACCGGATCCATGTCGAAGTCGTTCTGGGGAGGGTTGCGGATCGGATGGATCCGCGCCGACCGCTCGACGCTGGCGTCGATCGCGGCGCTGCGGCCGTCGATCGACATGGGCACCCCGATCCTCGAACAGCTCGCCGCCGCGGAGCTACTCCGCATCGCCGACGAGGTGCTGCCGGACCGGCGCGACATCCTGCGCAGCCGCCGCGCGCTGATGCTGTCGCTGCTCGACGAACACCTCCCCGACTGGCAGCCGTGTCCGGGGGGCGGCGGATTGGCACTGTGGGTGCGGCTGCCCACCCCGATGAGTTCGGCGCTGTCGGCGGCGGCCTCACGCATGGGGCTCGACGTCCCGCCGGGACCCCGGTTCGGTGTGGACGGCTCGCTGGAGCGGTTCATCCGGATCCCGTACACCCTGCCGCCGGATCAGATGGGCGAGGCCGTCGAACTGCTCGCGCAGGCGTGGCATGCGGTCAGCGGTGCGACGGGGATCGCCCAGCGTTCCGTCGTGGTGTAGCGCTCAGTTCTCGGGGATCTCGACGCGGCGCACCAGTCCGTCGACCGCATCGGCGGCCTCGATCTCGCCGCGGGTCACGCCCAGGATGAACAACACCGTGTCCAGGTACGGATGGCTCAGTGAGGCGTCGGCGACCTCGCGCAGCGCGGGTTTGGCGTTGAACGCCACCCCCAACCCGGCGGCCGACAGCATGTCGATGTCGTTGGCGCCGTCACCGACCGCGACGGTCTGTTCCATGGGCACGCCGGCCTGTTGCGCGAAGTTACGCAGCGCCTTGGCCTTACCCGGCCGGTCGATCACCTCGCCGACGACCCGGCCGGTCAGCTTGCCGTCGACGATCTCGAGTTCGTTGGCCGCGACGAAGTCCATCATCAGCTCGTGGGCCAGCGGTTCGATCACCTGCCGGAAACCGCCCGAGACGATGCCGCAGTGGAAACCGAGCCGGCGCAACGTGCGCAGCGTCGTGCGGGCGCCCGCGGTCAGCTCGATCTGCTCGGCGACGTCGTCGAGCACGGAGGCGGGCAGCCCGGCGAGCGTCGCGACGCGGCGGTGCAGGGATTCGGCGAAGTCCAGTTCACCGCGCATGGCGGCCTCGGTGACCTCGGCGACCGCGGCCTCCGCGCCGGCGCGCGCGGCCAGCATCTCGATCACCTCACCCTGGATCAGGGTCGAGTCGACGTCGAACACGATGAGCCGCTTGGCACGTCTGGCGAGGCTGTAGTGCTCCAGCGCGATGTCGACGCCCTCGTCGACCGCCACCTTCGCCAGCGCCTTCTGCAGCTGTCCGTACGCACCGCCGGCCGGGACCGACACCCGCAGCTCCAGACCGGTGACCGGGTAGTCGGAGACACCACGGATGGTGTCGATGTTCACACCGAGTGCGGCGACCTCCCTGGCGACCACTCCGAACGCCTCGGCGGTGATGGGGCGGCCGAGCACCACGATCGTGTGCGTGGAGGGCTCCCGCATGACCGGGGTGTCGGCGCTGCGCTCGATCGTCACGTCGAGGCCGACGGCGCGAATGGCCTCCTCGACGTCCGCCCGCAGCTCGTCACCGTCGGCCACCTCGGGTGTCGCCGCCACCAGCACGCCCAGCGTGAGGCGGCCCCGGATCACCACCTGTTCAACGTTGAGCAGTTCGACGCGGTGGCGGGACAGCACCTCGAACAGTGCCGACGTCACACCGGGCTGGTCGAGTCCGGTGACGGTGATCAGCAGCGATGAGCGCTCGCGCGAAGAGCCGACAGGCGAGGCCACCTTTCGGCCACTCACCCCCTGATTCCGCGGCAGCCCATCAGCTGGACGCGTCGATCGGCTTGGGCTCGTCCGCATGGTGGTCGCGGCCGACGTGGGCCTCGGCCCGCATCCGCTCGACCATGTGCGGATAGTGCAGCTCGAACGCCGGACGCTCGGACCGGATGCGGGGCAGCTCGGTGAAGTTGTGCCTCGGCGGCGGGCAGCTGGTCGCCCACTCCAGCGAGTTGCCGTAACCCCACGGATCGTCGACGGTGACCGGCTCGCCGTAACGCCAGCTGCGGAAGATGTTCCACAGGAACGGCAGCGTCGAGATGCCCAGGATGAACGCACCGATGGTGGAGACGATGTTCAGCGTGGTGAACCCGTCCGACGGCAGGTAGTCGGCGTAGCGCCGCGGCATGCCCTCGTCACCGACCCAGTGCTGCACCAGGAACGTGGTGTGGAAACCGATGAAGGTCAGCCAGAAGTGCAGCTTGCCCAGCCGCTCGTCGAGCAGACGCCCGGTCATCTTCGGGAACCAGAAGTAGATCCCGGCGTAGGTGGCGAACACGATGGTGCCGAACAGCACGTAGTGGAAGTGCGCGATGACGAAGTAGCTGTCGGTCACGTGGAAGTCCAGCGGCGGGCTGGCCAGCAGCACACCCGACAGACCGCCCAGGAGGAAGGTCAGCAGGAAGCCCACCGAGAACAGCATCGGGGTCTCGAACGTCAACTGGCCCTTCCACATCGTGCCGATCCAGTTGAAGAACTTGATGCCCGTCGGCACCGCGATCAGGAACGTCATGAAACTGAAGAAGGGAAGGAGAACGGCTCCAGTCGCGTACATGTGGTGCGCCCACACCGCGACCGACAGCGCCGCGATCGCGATCGTCGCGTAGATCAGCGTGGTGTAGCCGAAGATCGGCTTGCGGGAGAACACCGGGAAGATCTCGCTGACGATGCCGAAGAACGGCAGCGCGATGATGTAGACCTCGGGGTGGCCGAAGAACCAGAACAGGTGCTGCCACAACAGCACACCGCCGTTGGCCGGGTCGTAGATGTGCGCACCCAGGTGGCGGTCGGCCGCCAGCCCGAACAGCGCCGCGGTCAGCAGCGGGAACGCCATCAGCACCAGGATCGAGGTCACCAGGATGTTCCAGGTGAAGATCGGCATCCGGAACATCGTCATCCCGGGCGCGCGCATGCAGACCACGGTGGTGATCATGTTGACCCCGCCGAGGATGGTGCCCAGACCGCCGACGGCCAGGCCCATGATCCACAGGTCACCACCGGCACCGGGTGAGTGGATCGCGTCGGTCAACGGCGAATACGCGGTCCAACCGAAGTCCGCCGCCCCACCCGGGGTGATGAACCCGGCCAGCGCGATCAGCGCACCGAACAGGAACAGCCAGAACGAGAACGCGTTGAGCCGGGGGAACGCGACGTCGGGGGCGCCGATCTGCAGCGGCAGCACCAGGTTGGCGAACCCGAACACGATCGGGGTCGCGTAGAACAGCAGCATCACCGTGCCGTGCATGGTGAACAGCTGGTTGTACTGCTCATTGGACAGGAACTGCAGCCCGGGGACCGCGAGCTCGGTGCGCATGAACAGCGCCATCAGCCCGCCGATCAGGAAGAACGCGAAGCAGGCGACGCAGTACATGATGCCGATCAGCTTGTGATCGGTGGTCGTGATGACCTTGTAGAACAGGTTGCCCTTGGGCCCGAGGCGCTCCGGGAACGGACGACGTGCCTCGAGTTCTCCGATTGGGGGCGCTTCCGCTACCAAGAGGTCCTCCAAAAATTCTGTCGGCGATTCCCCGCCTTGCTGTCCAGAATCCTATCGCTCGATACGACAGGGGTCAGCCTGGGTCCTACAAACCGTCGTAATTGCGTGTCGGGGGCGCGGCGCCGCGGGGCGGGCGACGGTCGCGACCAGGATGTTACCGTCGGGCCCGTGCTGATCGGCCGACCCGAGACGAGGACCCGGAAACGGGTGGGGACCGCGGCTTCGGCCACACTCGTCGCGGCGCTGGCGGTGGCCCTGGCCGGGTGTGGATCGACCGGCGGGGAACCCGCCTCGTCGGCGCCCATGTCCTCGGTGGTCACCAGCACCACCAGCATCGCGGGCGCAGGCGTGCTCGGCAACGACCGCAGGCCCGACGAGTCGTGCGCCCCACAGCCGGCGGCCGTCGACCCCGGACCCCCGCAGCGGGAGGTGCGCCACGCCGCCGGGGAGACCCGCGTGGAGGCCGACCCGCAGCGGATCGTGGTGCTCTCCGGGGATCAACTCGACGCGCTGTGCGCGCTCGGCCTGCAGTCACGCATCGTGGCCGCCGCGCTTCCCGACGGCCAGGGCCAACAGCCCTCGTATCTCGGCGCGGTGATCCACGACGTCTCGGCGGCCGGGACCCGCTCGGACCCCGATCTCGACGCGATCCGCGCGGCGGACCCCGACCTGATCCTCGGTTCGCAGGCGCTCACCCCCGAACTGTTCGGCTCCCTGGGGCAGATCGCGCCGACGGTGTTCACCGGTCCGGCCGGGGCCGACTGGCAGGCGAACCTGCGCATCGTCGGCGCGGCCACCGGCCGGTTCGGCGCCGCGGCCGGGCTGCTCGACGGATTCGCCGACGCCGCCCGCAGGACCGGGACCGACAACGACGCCGCCCACTGGCAGGTCTCGGTCGTCCAACTCGCCGAGGACGTGGTCCGGGTGTTCGGAGTCGACAACTTCGCGGGCAGCGTGCTGACCGAGGTGGGTCTGGACCGACCGGCCGCCCAGCGCTTCACCGAAGAGCCCTACGTGGAGATCGGCACGGAGGGGTCACCGGACTATTCGATCGCCGACGCCGACATCGTGTACTTGTCGTTCGCCTCGCCGGCCGCGCGGGACCACGCGTCGGAGGTGCTCGACAGCGACGCCTGGCGGGCGCTGTCGGCGGCACAGGACAGCCGGGTGTACGTCGTGAACAACGAGGTGTGGCAGACCGGTCAGGGCATCGTGGCCGCCCGAGGGATCCTGGCCGACCTGCGCTGGGTCAACGCACCGATCAACTAGTCATGCCCTGCAGTGCCTGCCTGCCGAACTGCCCGAGCGCCAGCGATCCCTCGGGCAGCGCCAGTTCCCCGCTGTCGAGGCGCCGCCGCAGGTAGGCAAAAGACTGGGCGGTCTGGGCGAACAGGTGCTCCCCCGCACGCAGCGGGGAGCGCGGCCGGTCGTCGCGGGGCGCGAACTGCGGCAGCGGTTTCACCTCGGTGTGGTAGTCGACATTGAAGAACAGCGGGAACGAGTACCGCTCCTCCTTGACCTTGCGGACCCGGTGGCTCGTGGCGACGAACGTGCCGTTGGTCCACAGCTCCAGCATGTCGCCCACGTTGACGACGAACGTACCGGGCACCGGCGGCACGTCGATCCACTCGCCCGCTCCGTTGAGCACCTCGAGGCCGGGCGCGGTCGGTTTGAGCAGCGTGAAGCACTCGTAGTCGGTGTGGGCGCCGATGCCCATGCGGTCCTCGGCGTCGGGGTTGTACGGGTAGTGGATGAGGCGCAGTTGGCTCGGTGTCTTCGTCGCATGCCGCGAGAACACGTCGGGGTCCTCCCCCAGCGCGACGGCGAACGCCCGCAGCAGCCGCTGCCCCACGTCGATGACCGCGGTGTAGTAGGCGGTGACGGCTTGGGAGAACCCGGGCAGGTCGGGCCAGGTGTTCGGGCCCAGCATGGGATTGCCGGCCAGGTAGTCGGGGTCGTCGGCCGGCAGGTCCAGCGCGGTGTCGAACGCCTCCTTCAGATCGGGCGTGGTCTGGTTCTGAACGCCTTCCTCACCGATCGGCACGTATCCGCGGTGGCATCGGGACAGCCCGATGTAGCTGCGCATCTTCTCCTCCAGCGGCAGCGCGAAGAACTCCTTCGTCGCGGCCAGCATCCGGTCGAAGAGCGACTCGTCGATTCCCGAGCCGCTGATGTAGAAGAAGCCGACATCGCGTGCCGCGGCGCCGAGGTCGGCCGCCACGCGTTCCTGGGCGGCGCGGTCCGCCGACAGCAGCCCGCTGATGTCGACGACCGGTACCGAGGTGAACGACGTTGCACCACTCATAGATTCACATCTCCTTCGCTTCGCTGAACATCCCAGCGCACGCCGCCGACCCGAAGATGAGGACCGGACGTCCCCACGTCCAGCGCGTTCCACGCGCTGTCGCCGACCGCGCCCACCTCGACGCGCTCTCCGCACGCCCACCCGAACCGTCCGCCGACACGCAGCAGCAGTCCGTGTCGGTCCGCCGCCGAGGGCGTGGCCGGCGACGGAACCCGCGCCAGCCACACTGCCCAGCACGGTCCGACCGGTCCGCCGTCGCGCACCCAGTGTTCGACGTAGTCGGCGTGCACACCGCGCTCGACCAGCGTGTCGCCGTCCCACTGCACGCTGCCCACGTCGGGGAACTCACCGGGCGGTTGCACGTCGAAGTCACGGCGCCACTCGAAGACCTCGCCGCGCTGGGTGAGCACCCCGGCGAAGCCCCGGGAGTCGACATAGGCCGAGATGCCCTGCAGCCACACCACATCGGTGCCGTCATCGCGGGATCCGTCGGCCTCGACCAGCAGGGTGCGCCGCCACAGGCCGGTGCAGTCGTCGATCAGCACCGCGGTCACGACACCGCACCGAACCGTTCGTGGAAGTGTTCGGTCATCTTCGGCCACACGTGCGGGTCGTGGCCGGGGATGAGGGGGAATCCCTTGTCGGCGGCCAGCTTCTTGAGCCGGCGGATCGGTTCGATCGTCTCCTCCGGTTCGACGCCGATGAACCCGCCGATCGCCTTTTCGTGCTCGATGTTCTCGGTCAGGTCGGCGGCGTCGAACGCGAACACATAACCGTCGACGGCCCCATCACCCCCTGATACCGAGGAGTCGAGCTGCACGACGAAGCTCTGATGGCCGGGGGTGTGACCGTAGGTCGGCACCGCCGTGATCCCCGGTGCGATCTCGGCCTCCCCGTCGGCCAGCCGCCAGTCGATGCGCGGGTCGTCGAAGTCCACCCGGAAGATCGCATGCTGTTCGGGCTCCGGGTGATTCGACAGCCCGTAGTCCAGCTCCCGGCGCTGGGCGTGCACCGGCACCCGGCCGGCGAACAGCTTCAAGCCGCCGGCGTGGTCGACGTGCAGGTGGCTCACGGCCACGGTGTGGATCTCGTCGATGTCCACCCCCACCTCGGCGAGCCCCTGTTCGATCGGCTCACCGGGTCCGGGCAGCACCGGGCGGTACTCCACGGTCGGATAGAACCGCTTGGACAGGTAGGGATCCCGGATCAGCGCGGTGTTGAACCCGGTGTCCAGCAACACCCAGCCGCCGTCGGTCTGCAACAGCACACCGGGTACCGGTTCGCGCAGCTGCTCCCCCGCCGACGCGCCGTGCACGCTGACCGATTTCGGCAGATCCTCCCAGCCCAGTGTCAGCAGGATGATGCGCCGGACACCGCTGCGACCGACCAGCGTCGCCATCAGCCCACCGACAGTTCGAACAGCCGCAGCGAGTTCGGGTTGGTCACCACGTGCGCCTCTTCGACGCCCTTCAGCCAGGGTTGAGCGACCACGAAGTCGTTGACGTCGGCGATGTTGAGCCAGCATCCGGTGTCGCCGGCGGCATCGGCGGCCTCCGAGAACGCCTGTGGGTCACCGGTTTGCAGGCCGCGCGCGAGCGCGCTGGTGATCGGCGGCGCCGAGCAGCCGAGGTAGTTCAGGCCGCCGTCGGCGTCCCAGGAGATGTGACCCCACGTGTAGGGCGACGGCGCGTCCGGCCACGCCGTACCGGTGAGGATGTCCGGCGCGTTAGGGGCGTCGTTGCCGATCCAGCCGTAGATCTCCGAGGTCGGGTAGCTCTGCACCTTGGCGTTGAGCCCGGCGGCGGCCAGCTGCGTCTGGATCAGGTTGTTGATCAGCTGGTTGTCGGGGTTGGAGGAGTCGTATCCGATGGTGAGGGTCTTCTGGTCGGCAGGCAGGCCGGCCGCGATGCCGCTCAGCAGCGACGGGTCGTGTGTGACGTTCTGCCGGGCGAGTTCCGGGGCGATCATGTTCGGCGGGTACAGCTGTTCGGCCTTCTTGCCGCGTCCGAAGTAGGTCTGCTTCACCAGCGTGTCGACGTCGATCGCGGCCAGCAGCGCCTTGCGGTTCTGCGGGTCGGTCAGCATGCCGCGGCGCGGGTTGAGGTAGAGATAGTTCGACATCATGGTCGGCAGCGAGTAATTCGCGTACTTGTCGTCGTTCAGGTAGGACTCAACCGCCGAGGACGGCAGGTCGTGCATGATCGCGGCGATCTGCCCGTTGTTGAACTGCAGCTGCTGCGCCGACACGTCGGTGATGACCGGGATCTCGACCTGCTCGAAATACGGCTTGTCGCCCCAGTATCCGGGGTAGGCGGCCAGCGCGTACCGGGAGCCGACCTCGGCCGCGGTCAGCGTGTACGGGCCGGTGCCGAGGTCGTGGGTGGTCAGGTAGGTCTGCGCGTTGTCGCCGCCGGCGTTGGCGGCCAGCCCCGTCGGGCTGACCATCCTCGGTCCGTACGGACACGCGAGGTAGTCGAGGAACGCCGCATTCGGCGTCTTCAAGGTGATCGTGACGTCGTGATCGCCCTGCGTGGTGATGGATTCGACGTCTTTGACCATGTAGGCCGGGCCTTGGTCCACGGCCAGCCGCCGGTCGAAGGACGCCTTGACCGCCGCGGACGTGAACGGCGTTCCGTCGTGGAAGGTGACCCCCTCACGCAGTTTGAACGTGAACACCCGGTGGTCGGGCGACTCGGTCCACTCCGTGGCCAACAGCGGTTCGATCTCCGGTTTGTCGGTACCGCCCTTGTACTGCAGCAGTCCCTCGTACACGTTGGTGGTGAGCAGCAGGCCCTGGCCGGCGTAGAAGATGTCCGGATCCGGCGGCTGTCCGGGGTCCTGCAGGAACGACACGTGCAGCACCTTGTCGGTGGGTGCGGCGTTGGGTTCGCCGCCACCGGAATCCGAACCGCCGCAGGCGCTCGAGGTCAGCGCGGCCACCGCGGCGACCGCGGTGATCGCGAATAGGCGGCGGCGCATCATCGAGCGGCTCCTTCGAGGACGGGCGCCTCGGCGGGTGCCGAGGCGCCGAATGCGGCGAGGATCTCCTCGGTGGTGCGCAGCGCGCCCGTCTGCAGGTACTCCATCGCGTCGAGCGCGGCATCGTGGCGGTACTGCGACGATCCGCCGACGCAGTCGGAGACCACGCGCACGTAGTAGTCGCGCTGATGGGCGTCGGCGAACGTGTAGTGGACGCACACATCGGTCAGCCCACCGATGAGGATCAGCGTCGAGGCCTTCAATCCGCGCAAGACGATGTCGAATTCGGTGCCGATGAACCCGGAGTAGCGGCGTTTGACGATGTGGAACTCACGGTCGTCGCGGTCCGGCAGCGGGCGCAGCGACGGTTCGAGGTCGGTGCCGGGACGCCCCGCGACGCAGTGCACGCCCTCGGTCCCGTCGAGTTCACGGCCGAAGTCCACGCCGCTGGGCCGGTGCACCTCCTGGAAGAACACCACCGGAATGTCGGCGGCACGTGCCGCGGCAACGAGTTGCTCTGCGCGGGCGACCCTTTCGGCATGACCGGGCATGTGGTCGATGCCCACCTCGTCGGCCGGCATCCCTCCGCCCTGCTGGATGTCGACGACCACGAGCACGGGGTTGCCCACGATGAGTGGTTGTTGGGGCACTTATCCTCCTTTGACGGTGATACGCGGGTCGGCGGCCGCCTGCAGGAGGTCCACCATGGTGTTGATGAAGACGTAGAGCGCGCCGAGCATCAGCGTCACGCCGGCGATCGCGGGGAAATCGGCGACCGGGATGCTCTGGGCGATGTACTGGCCGATCCCCGGCCAGCCGAACACCTGCTCGACGACGAGCACACCGGAGAACATCAGGCCGATCTGTAGCCCGGTCATCGACAGCGCCGCGCCGACCGAGTTGCGCAGCACGTGGCCGGCCATGATCCGGCCTTCCGAAAGACCCTTGGCGCGTGCGGTTCTGGCGTAGTCGCTGTCGATGTCGGCGAGCAGACTCGACCGCAGCACCCGGCCGATCGCCACCGCGGGACCGATGGCGATGACCACCGCGGGCAGCAGCAGGTGGTGCAGTGCGTCGATGACGACGTCGAACCGGGCGTGCAGCAGTCCGTCGACGATGAGCAGGCCGGTCGGACCCGACGGCAGATCCGTGATGCCGGTGCGGCCGTTGGCCGGAACCCAGCCCAGCTGTTGATAGAACACGATCAGGCCCAGAATGCCGAGCAGGAACATCGGCGCCGACGAACCGGTGAACAGCACCGCCCGCAGCACCGCCGAACCACGCCACTTGAGCGCGGTGCTGAACGCCAGCAGCGCGGCGAGCAGCAGGGCGATGGCGATGCCGACCAGCGCCAGTTCCAATGTCGCGGGCAGGAAGTCACCGAGATCGGACGCGACGGGATGGCGGGTGCGGTACGACGTGCCGAGGTCTCCCGTCACCGCACCCGTCAGGTAGTTCCAGAACTGCACCAGCAGTGGTTCGTTGAGGCCGAGCGCCTCCCGGCGGGCGGCGACCGCCTCCTGTGAGGACTGCGCACCGAGTTGCCCCTTGACCGGGTCCAGCGGCGAGATGTGGGCGAGGACGAACATCACGCCGGTCAGCGCGACGAGGATCGCCAGCATGGCGGCGATCCGGGTGGTCACGAAGGTCCGCATCACACCCTCCTGCTCTTCGCGCAAGCGCTCATCGCGTCCCCTACGTCTTCTTCATCAGGTTGCGCAGGCAGTCGCCCGCGATGTTGCCCACCACCGCGAGGACCAGGACCCCGACTCCGGGCATGACCGGTATCCACCACTGCTGCAGGAAGTAGCTGAGGTTGCGCGCCGAATCGGCGCCGAGCTCGGGGGCCGGTGCGGACTGGCCGAGCCCGAGGAACGACAGCGCGGCCAGGGTGAGGATGAGCGTGCCGATGTCGAGGCTCGCCGCGACCACCGCGTTGGGCACCGCACCGGGCAGCAGGTGGCGGCGGGCCAGCCGGACGGGCCCGACGCCGGCGAGTTTGGCGGCTTCGATGTGCGGGCGGGCCGCGAGCTGGGCGATCTCACCGCGCACCAGGCGGGCGTAGAACGGCCACCAGACGATGGACACCGCGATCAGCGTGTGCAGGAAACCGGGACCGAGCGCGGCGACGACCGCGATCGCGAGGACCGGGGCGGGCAGCGACAGGAAGGCGTCGGTGATCCGCATCAGCGTCGCGTCGATCCAGCCGCCTGCCGTCCCCGCGATCAACCCGATCAGGCCACCGATGAACAGCCCGATCGCCACCACGGCCAGCGCCGCGAACCAGCTCGAGCGGGCGCCGTAGAGCACGCGGGACAGGATGTCTCGGCCAACACTGTCGGTGCCGAGGAGGAATCCGTCGACGCCGGGCGCCTGCAGGGGCATTCCCACCGGCAGCAACGGATCGTAGGGCGACAACACCGGCACCGCGATCGCGATCAACGTGACGACGACGACGAGCGAGAAGCCGATCCAGTTCACCACCGCCGAGCGGGACTGCGGCAGGGCAAGTACCCGCCGCCTCGTCCGCACCATCGCGGGTGGTGCGGGCAGTGCCACCGCCATCAGACGGCCTTCCGCTCGATGCAGGCGACCTGGTGGGGGTTGCCGGGGTAACCCTCGAGCCGGACGTCGAGCCCGGTGTCGGCGCACGCGTCGATCGCCAGCGGGCACCGCGGGTGGAAGGCGCATCCGGTCGGTGGCGACAGCGGACTGGCCGGCTCACCCGACAGTGACCGCGGTTCATGCCCCAGATCCGGTATCGAATCGACCAGCGCCTGGGTGTACGGGTGTGCCGGCCGGGCGATCACCTTCTCGGCGGGGCCGATCTCGACGATGCGTCCGAGGTACATCACGGCGATGCGGTCGGCGACCACCCGCGCCACCGACAGGTCGTGGGTGACGAACACCACGGACATGTCGAGGCTGCGCCGCAGTTCGCCGATCAGGTTGAGCACCGACGCGGCCAGGGAGACGTCCAGTGCGCTCGTCGGCTCGTCACACAGCAGCACCTCGGGGGGTACGACGGTCGCGCGGGCCAGCGAGACCCGTTGGCGCTGACCGCCCGACAGCTGACCGGCACGTGACTTCGCGATGTCGGCGGGCAGCCCAACCCGCTCGAGCACCTCGGCGACCCGGTCCCGGCGCCTGGCCCGCGACAGCCCCGCGCGTCGCAGCCGTTCGCCGATCAGCTCACCGACCGACAACCACGGTGTCAGCGACGCACCCGCATCCTGGAACACCATCTGCGGGCGCTGGTCACCGGCGAGCTCCACAGAACCCGACGACGGCGGCTCCAGTCCCGCGATGACGCGCAGCAGGGTGGACTTGCCCGACCCGCTCTCACCGACCAGCGCGATCGACTCCCCGTGTCCGACGCGCACCGAGACTCCGCGCAGCGCATGCAGTTTGCCGTCGCCGTCGGGCGACCGGTCCAGCCATCGCCGCGCGACCGAGAAGGTCTTGGTGACGTCGCGCACGACGACCGAGGGCGGCATCTCCGCACGGTCGGGGGCGACCGCGGGAAAGGTGTCCGCGGTGTTGGTGACCGCTGCGCCGAGACGTTCCGCGACCTGGTCGAACGGCCGAATGCAGGCGCTGACCCGTCCGGCGGCGACCGCGATCGGGTCCGGTGGCGCGGTGTTGCAGGCGTCGGTGGCCAGCGCGCACCGAGGCACGAAGGCACAGCCGGGTAGCGGGGTGACGGCGCTGGGCACCGCGCCGGCGAGCGCGGCCAGGGGGCGGTCCCGTGCGGTGTCGAGTGTCAGCCGGGAGCGCAGCAACCCGTGGGTGTAGGGGTGCGCCGGTGTGGCGAGCACCGCAGCACTGGGACCGATCTCGGCGATGCGGCCGGCGTAGAGCACCGCGATGCGGTCGGAGATCTGGGCGGCGACGCCGAGGTCGTGGGTGATCAGCACGATGCTGCAACCGATCTCGTCGCGCAGGCGCCGCAGCAGGCGCAGCACCTGAGCCTGCACGGTCACGTCGAGCGCGGTGGTCGGTTCGTCGGCGACGATGAGGTCCGGGTCGCCGGCGATGGCGATCGCGATCATCACCCGCTGCCGCAGCCCGCCGGACAGTTCGTGCGGGAACGCCCGCATCCGACGGGCGGGCTCGGGGATCCCGACGGCGGTCAACAGGCGCAGCGCCTCCTCGTCACTGCCCGCCGCCTCGGCCACCTGTCTGCCGATGCGCATGGTCGGGTTCAGCGACGTCATCGGATCCTGGAACACCGCGCCGAGGTCCAGGCGACGGACTTTGCGCAACGCCTTCGGATCGCCGCGGACCATGTCGGAGCCCGCGACGCGGACGGTGCCGGTGGTGGTGGCGTTGCCGGGCAGCAGGCCGAGCAGGCTGAAACCCAGAACGCTTTTGCCGGAACCGGATTCGCCGACGAGTCCGAGGATCTCACCTGGCGCGATGGCCAGCGACACCCCGCGCAGGGCGTGGATGGCGCGACCGTTGCGGCGGAACGTCACCCGCAGGTCACCGACGGTGGCGACCGGATCCTGCGTCGCCGGCGCCACCTCGGCTTCGGAGACGGCGATGCCCGCCGAGATGCCCATCGGAACGCTCCTGCGGCTGGGGTCGAAGTGGGCCGAGCGGCCGGTTCGACGTGGCGATGGAGCGGCACACCGGTGAACCGCCCGCCTGTCACTTGACAGTTTTCACCGGCACCCGATCCGGTGGGTGTCGCGCGCGTAACCAATTGACGGCACACGTAACTGATGGGTGTCGCGCGTTTCTGTCGTGTGACAGAAACAGGTGGGTGTACCGATTCACCGGTCCGTGGTCCACGATGGAGGTATGCCGCTCACCCGGGCCGGTCGTCCGCGCCTGACCACAGCGCGACGTCCCGGCATGACCGCCCGCGACGAAATCCTCGACGCGGCAGGCGAGTTGTTCACCACACTCGGCTATGCGAGCACCTCGACACGCCACATCGCGGAGTCCGTCGGCATCCGGCAGGCGTCGATGTACCACTACTTCAAGACCAAGGACGACATCCTCTGCGCGCTGCTGAGCCAGACGGTCGGCCCGACGCTGGCGTTCATCCCCAGCCTGCTCGGCGCCCAGCCGGCCCTGACGGCCGCCGAACATCTGCACGCGCTGGCCGCCTTCGACGGTGACCAGCTGCTCAGCGGACGGTGGAACCTCGGTGCGCTGTACCTGCTGCCCGAGTTGCGCGATGCGCGGCTGGAGCCGTTCTGGTCGGATCGGGAGCGACTGCGGTTGCACTATCTGGCGCTCAGCCGAGGGGTCGTCGAACAGACCGGTGTCCACGAGGCGGCGGCGGATCTGCCGTTCCGCCTCGTCGAGTCGCTGGTGAACATGTGGTCGGTGCCCCGGGGCCCCGAACGCGAGGAGTTGCCGGTGCATGTGGCCGACGCGTGCCTGCGGGTGCTCGGATTGCCCGACGGCGCCACCGCCGCCGTGCGTGCCCGCAGCGGCGAAGTGGTGGGTGATTACACGCGCTCGCTGAGCTCGGTGCCCGTGAGACCGTTGAGATAGCGCCGCCAGTCCCCGTACGAGGAGATGTCCTCGCCGGCCTCCCACGCGTCGAGCGCGCAGCCGAATCCGACGACCTCGGTGCCGTCGGCCAGTGTCACCCGGCCCAGCATCATGGGCGCGGGCAGGGCGGCGAGGAAGTCCCCGAGCATCGCGGTCCCGATCAGCCACAACTCACCGCCGATCGCCGTCCCGCCGCCCGCGCCCACCCGCATCAGGCCCGGTTTCGGCGGGGCGGTGTCCAGGCGTGCCAACTGGTAAAGCGGGGCGGTGACGGCGGGTCCGAGCCAGCGCGCTCCGCGCTCGTCGAGCTGCCATGCCAGCGGCTGGCCGCGCAGGTGCGCACCGACCACGAACAGCGGGACGGCGGTGAGCCCGGCTCGGACCGGCCACGGGTCTTGTGCGACAACGGCATTCGCGGAGGCACCGACCGCCAGACGGCGGGCGAGGTCGAGCGCCACCGCGTCGGCGCCCGCCCTGGCCATCACGGAGACGCCGAACTGTGCGCCGTCGACGGTTCCCGACGGCACCGCGACCGCGCACATGTCCATCAGATTGCAGAAGTTCGTGTACGTGCCCAGCCGCGAGTTGACACCGATCGGGTCGGCGCCGACCTCGGCGATCGTCGGGTGTTCGGTGGTCGTCGGGATCAGCAGCGCATCGCAATCCCCGAGTTCGGCGAACGCCACGGCGGTGAGTTCGGCCAGCCGCACCCGGTCACGCAACAGCCGCGTCGCGGGCACCGTCCCGGCCGCCGAGATGATCGCGCCGACGGTGCGATCGACCTCGGCGCGGTGTGCGTCGACGAAATCCCCGACCGCTTCGTGGCGTTCGGCCACCAGACCGCCGTCGTAGAGCAGCCGCGCCGCCTCGAGGAACGGCGTCAGGTCGATCTCACGCACCGTCACGCCGTCGAGCTCGAGCCGCGTCCTGGCGTCGCCGAACGCCCGCCGCCACGCCGGGGTCAGGCCGGGCAGCTCGCGGGGCACGGCCACCAGCGGGTCGGCGGGCGCGGCGAGCGGGGCGTCGGGGGGGAAGGGCCGCGCCGGCGTCACCTCGTCGGGACCGGCCATCACGCCCATGGCGGTGTCGGCGGTGTCGATGTCGCGGGCGAAGACGGTGACGCAGTCATAGGACCGGCACGCCGGCACCACACCGTCGGTGGGCACCACCCCGTAGGTGGGCTTGATCCCGACGATGCCCTGCAGCGCCGCGGGCACGCGTCCGGACCCGGCCGTGTCGGTGCCGATCGCCACGTCGACGAGCCCGAGGGCCACCGCGACCGCCGACCCCGAACTCGATCCGCCCGAGATGTACTCGGGCCTGCGGGCATCGCGCACCGCGCCGTGCGGGCTGCGGGTGCCGACGAGCCCGGTGGCGAACTGGTCGAGATTGGTCACCCCGATCACCACCGCGCCGGCGGCGCGCAGCCGCGCCACCACCGGGGCGTCCACGCCGGCCGCCCCGGTCGCGTACCCCGGACACGCCGCCGTGGTCGGGATGCCGGCGACGTCGACGTTGTTCTTCACCGCGGCGGTCAGACCGGCCAGCGGAAGGTCGGCTCCGGCGGCGACGGCGGCGTCGACCGCTTCGGCGTCGGCCAGCGCTTCGGCCAAGGGGCGCAGGGCGATCCAGATCTCCGGCCGCGCGACCGCCTCGATGGTGGCGTAGGCCGCGCGCACCCGCTCGACGGCGTTCATGCCGGGATCCCGGACGCGCCGCGGCCGCCGCCGAGGACGACCAGCGGGGTGCCCGGCTCCACCTGGTTGCCGGCCTCGACCAGGACGTGGGTCACCACGCCGTCGGCCGGTGCGGTCACGACGGTCTCCATCTTCATCGCCTCCAGCGCCAGCAGCGCCTGCCCGGCGGTCACCCGTTCCCCGACCGCGACGTCGACTTTCCACACGTTCGACGAGAACGGCGCGTCGACCCGCTGGGCACCGTCGTCGAGGACGAGGTCGGCGGTGTCGGCGGCGGCTCGCGACTGCGCACGTTCGGCGCGGTCGAATTCGCCCGCCGCCGCCCACGCGGCCCGCTCCGCGGAGAAGGCGGCGCTCTGGCGGTCGCGGAACGCGGCGATGGAGTCGGCATGGAGCGCCAGGAACCGTTCGTGTTCGGCGAGTGAAAAGGTGCCGTCGCTGATCTCCACCGTGCCGCGGCCGGCGGCGAGGTCGGCGCGCAGGTCGAGCAGTTCCTCGGCCGACACCGGATACCAGGAGATCCGGTCGAAGAACCGCAGCAGCCACGGACTGCCGGGTTCGAACGGCGCGCTGTGGCGGTGGGTGCTCCACACCTGCGTGGTGCGGCCCACGAACTGGTATCCGCCGGGGCCCTCCATACCGTAGATGCACAGGTACGCCCCGCCGATGCCGACGGAGTTCTCGGCGGTCCAGGTGCGGGCGGGGTTGTACTTGGTGGTGACGAGGCGGTGCCGCGGATCGAGCGGGGTGGCCACCGGGGCACCGAGATACACGTCCCCCAGGCCCAGCGTCAGATACTCGGCGGCGAACACGATCTCGGCAACCTCGTCCTGCGAGGCGAGTCCGTTGACCCGCCGGATGAACTCGATGTTCGACGGGCACCACGGGGCGTCGTCGCGGACACCGGACATGTACCTCGCGATCGCCTCCCGGGTGGCCGGGTCGTCCCAGCTCAGCGGTAACCGCACCGACCGGCTCGGAACGGTGAGCTCGGAGGTGGCCGGCAGATCGTCCTCGAGTTCGGTGAGCAGCCGCAGCAGGCGGTCGATCGCCAGCCGTTGCGGGTCGACGTGCACCTGCAGCGACCGGATCCCCGGTGTCACGTCGACGATTCCGGCCACCCGCGCGTCGCGGAGCCGGGTGTGCAGCGCGTGCACCCGGGCGCGCAGCGCCAGGTCGAGCACCATGTCGCCGTACTCGATGAGCACGTTGTCGTCTCCGCTGCGGCGATAGGTGACGGCGGGCTGCCCGTCGCGGCGGGCCAACACGCCGTCGTCGCCGTCGCCACCGGTCGTGACGAGCGTCGGCACACCCACGTCGGTGCGCGCCGGTGCGTCGGCGGCCCGCACCGGCACGAATCGCACGGTGTCGCCCGGCCGCAGCTGCCCGAGTTTCCACCGGTCGGCGGCCACCACCGTCACCGGGCAGACGAAACCGCCGAGGCTGGGACCGTCGGGGCCGAGCAGGATCGGGGTGTCTCCCGTGAAATCCAGTGCTCCAACGGAATACGGGGTGTCATGGATGTTCGACGGGTGCAGCCCCGCCTCGCCGCCGTCCTCGCGGGCCCAGCGGGGCCTGGGCCCTTCGAGGCGTACCCCGGTGCGCGCGGAGTTGAAGTGCACCCGGTACTCCGCGGCGAACAGGGTCTCGATGTCGTCTCGGGTGAAGAACTCGGGCGCCCCGTGCGGCCCCTCGGTCACGGCCAGTTCCCACCGGGACACCAGGGCGGGCCGGAGCGCGGGGGCGACGGCGCCGCCGCCGAAGGCCGCGTCGGTCGGCGGCCGCGCCGCCCGCAGGACGTCGCCGACGACCAGTGGCCGTCCGCCGTGGCCGCCGAACCGTCCCAGCGTGAACGTCGACGCGCTGCCCAGGTAGGCCGGGATGTCGAACCCACCGGTGACCAGGACGTAGGTCCGCAGGCCGGTGGATTGCGCCGCGCCGATGTCGAGCACTCCCCCGGCCGGGATCTCGACGGGCTCCCACATCGGCACCGGGCGGCCGTCGACGGTGACGGGGCACTCGGCGCCGGTGACGCAGACGACGGTGGGATGGCTGGTCCGCAGCGCCGGTCCGGATGCGGTGCACTCCAGTCCCGCCGCGCCGTCGGCGTTGCCGAGTGCGCGGTTACCCAGCCGGAACGACAGGTCGTCCATCGGGCCACTCGGCGGAACGCCGATGTGCCACAGGCCGATTCGCCCGGGCAGGTCCTGCACGGTGGTCAGCAGGCCGGGCCGTTCGACGGTGATCCGCGGCCGCGGGTCGGTGACCTCGGCCAGCGTCGCGGTGCTGTGCTGCGCGGCGCGGACGTCGGAGTGGGTCAGCGCCGCGCGCAGTGCGCCGATGTTGGTCTCGATACCGTGCAGTGTGGTCTGGTCCAGCGCCCGACCCAGAAGCGTGAACGCCTCGTCGCGCCCGGCACCGCCGGCGATCATCTTGGCCAGCAGCGGATCGTAGAACGACGACACGTCGGTGCCGTCCTCGATCCAGGTGTCCACGCGCACGTCGGACGGGAACGACACGGCGGTCAGCGTTCCCGTGCTCGGCCGGTAGCCGCGTACCGGGTCTTCGGCGTGCACCCTCGCCTCGACCGCATGCCCGCGCACCGGTACCGCTCCGGTCGCCAGGTGGGGGCCCAGCATGTCGGTCTCCCCGCGGCCCAGGCGGAACATCCACGCGGCGAGGTCGATTCCGGTGACGGCCTCGGTCACCGGGTGCTCGACCTGCAGGCGGGCGTTGACCTCCAGGAACGACGCCTGCCGGCGGACCGGGTCGTAGACGAACTCGACGGTGCCCGCGGACCGGTAGCCGACGGAGGCGGCCAGTGCGCGCGACGATTCGTGCAGCAGCGTGCGCAAGGGGTCGGGCAGTGCGGGCGCCGGCGCCTCTTCGATCACCTTCTGGTTGCGCCGCTGCAGTGAACAGTCGCGGTCGCCGAGTGAGACGACGTTGCCGGTTCCGTCACCGAAGATCTGCACCTCGACGTGGCGGGCGTTGTCCACGAACCGTTCGACGAACACGCCGGCCGTCCCGAAGCTGCGGGCGGCCAGGCGCGCCACCCGTTCGAAGGCGGCCCGCAACTCGACGGGGTTGCGGCACACCTGCATGCCGATGCCGCCGCCGCCGCCGGTCGCCTTGAGCATGACCGGATAGCCGACGGCCTCGGCGGCGTCGAGCGCGGTGCCGGCGTCGTCGAGCAGATCGGAGCCGGGGAACACGGGCACGCCGGCGGCCCGGGCCGCGGCGCGTGCGGTGTGCTTGGTGCCGAACACCCGCAGCTGCTCGGGTGTGGGCCCGACGAAGGCCATTCCCTCCGCCTCGACCGCGGCCGCGAAATCGGCGTCCTCGGAGAGGAATCCGTAGCCGGGATGGATCATGTCGGCACCGCCGGCGCGCGCCGCGTCGAGGATGGCGTCGACGCGCAGGTAGCTGTCGGCCGGAGCGGACGGCCCGAGCCGCACGGCATGGTCGGCCAGCCGCACGTGCGGGGCGCCGCGGTCGGCGTCGGAGAAGACCGCGACGGTGCGCAACCCGAGCAGCCGCGCGGACCGCACCAGGCGGACGGCGATCTCACCGCGGTTGGCGATCAGCGCGGTGTTCACGGGCGGGTCACGATCATCCGGACGGGTGTGGGGTCGAAGGCGTTGCAGGGGTTGTTGATCTGCGGGCAGTTCGACACGAGTACGAGCGTGTCGATGTCGGCGCGCAGTGCGACGCGCTTACCCGGCCCGGACAGCCCGTCGACGATGCCGAGGGCCCCGTCGGGGTCGACCGGCACGTTCATGAACCAGTTGATGTTGCCGGCGAGGTCACGGGCGCCGAGCCCCCAGCGGGCGCCCTCGATCAGGAAGTTCTCCATGCAGCCGTGCTGGGCGCGGGTGTGCTGCCCGTAGCGCAGGGTGTTGGATTCCTTCGAGCAGGCACCTCCGAGCGTGTCGTGCACACCCACCTCGTCGGCGATGACGGTCATCAGCGCCGCACCGGTGTCGGCGCGCAGGACCGAGCCCGTGGTGAGCGCGACACGCCCTTGGCGGGCAACGGTTTCCGCAGCGGAGTAGCGCACGGCGGTGTCGGCGGCCGAGTAGAGCAGACAGTCCACGGCCTGGTTGCCCGCCAGGTCGACGATGGTCAGGACGTCGCCCGCCGAGACGACCGCGGACCACGGCGCGCGGGCGGCGACGGTCTGGTCGAGCACCGTGTGTCCGGGGACGAGGGCCTCGATGGCGGTCACAGCACTCCTCGAGCGGTGAGATCGGCGTCGGTGTTGGCGATCGCCTGCCGGTGTTCGGGGCCGAGCGCTCCGACCAGTTCGCCGGCCGTGAGCCGGTCGAGATCGGTTGTGGCCGGCCAGGCGTGCAGCCGCAGCGCGGAGCAGATGAACTCGGGTCGGGGGTCCAGCGGGTGGGCGGTGTTGGCGAGTGAGACGATGACGTCGACGTGGAGCAGCAAGTCGACGACCGCGCCGGGCCCCGCCGAACCGCGCCACCGCAGGGCACCGTCCCCGTCCGCCCGGACGCCTTTGAAGAACGACACCGACGGCACCAGATCCCGTTGTCCCAAGCCGTTTTTCAGGGCGGCGAGCAGCAGCAGTTCGCGGCCTGCCGGTGACGGCGACTCAGGGCCCGCGGCACCGTATCTGGCTTCGTTGCCTGCGCGTGTCGTCGTGCCGGCCAGGGCGTCGTGGTGTCCGGAGGTGTCGCCGACGACGGTCGCCAGCACACGGCCGAATCCGCTCAACAGCGGATGGCCCAGGCCCAGGTACGCCTGCCACGGCACCTTGACGGTGTCGGCGACGTTGAGCCGCTCATGGGTCGCGTCGGCACGGTGCAGCAGCAGATGGGCACAGGCGTCACCGTCCACGTCGGTCATGCGGATGCGGGTTCCGCGCGCCAGCACCGCGGTGGTGTAACCGCCGGGTGCCAGCGTCTCCGACCACACCAGCCGTTCGGCGGGAATGCCGTCGGGTGCGGTGGGACTGGCCGACGCCGGGACGTGGCGCATGTGGTCGGCGGTGCGGCCGTGTTGGGCGCGGGCGTGAGCCCGGGCACCGGCGGTGGTGGCGGTCGACGACCTGGACGGTGCGCTGTCGGACGCGCGGAGATCGCTGGTCAAGAGTGCTCCCGGAACTCGCGGGGCCGACGTCGGCGGCGGCATTTCTGTCACCTGACAGTTTTCGTGCCGGCGGCGCGGCGGTGGTTGCCGCGAGGTAACCGATCGCTCCCGGGGCGTTAAGAACGCGGTGCGGATGTGTCTGTCGTGTGACAGGTGGCCTCGCGGGTCGGCTAGTCTTCGCCGGTGTTCCACGTGCTGACACTGACCTATCTGCAACCGCTCGACGTCATCGACCAGACCCGGCCCGCTCACCTCGAGTGGCTGGGCGAGCAGGTCGAAGCCGGCCGGATCCTGCTCGCGGGGCGGGTGGAGAGCCAGACCGGCGCGGTCGTCGTCACCGGTGACATGAGCGCCGAGGATGCCGATGCGCTCGCGGCCGCCGACCCCTACACACAGGCCGGCGTGGTGTCCTACGAGCGGACGTCGTTCAACGCCGGATTCCGCGCGCCGGGCGTCTAGGGCCCGACTCACACCTCCCATCGGGAATCGACGACCCCCGCTGTTCGTTGCCGGAGCGGGAGCGCCGCAGTGTCGCGGCCGACATGCCGATTACCGAAAAAGAGGATTGATGGGTACCACTGTTTCCGCGTACGCCGCCACCGCGGCCACCGAGCCGCTCACCGAGACCACGATCACCCGCCGCGAGGTGGGGCCCCACGACGTCGCGTTCGACATTCACTTCGCGGGCATCTGCCATTCCGACATCCACACCGTCAGGGCGGAGTGGGGTCAGCCGAACTACCCCGTCGTGCCGGGGCACGAGATCGCCGGCGTGGTGACCGAGGTCGGCGCCGAGGTGACCAAGTACAAGGTCGGCGACCGCGTCGGCGTCGGCTGTTTCGTGGACTCCTGCCGCGAATGCGACAGCTGCAAGGAAGGCCTCGAGCAGTACTGCACCGGCACCGGCCAGGTCGGCACCTACAACGCCGTAGGCCGCGACGGTGAGCCCACCATGGGCGGCTACAGCGGCGCGATCGTCGTCGACGAGAACTACGTGCTGCGCATCCCCGACAGCATCCCGCTCGACGCCGCGGCGCCGCTGCTGTGCGCCGGCATCACGCTGTACTCCCCGCTGCGGCACTGGAACGCCGGGCCCGGCACGAACGTCGCCATCATCGGCCTCGGCGGTCTCGGGCACATGGGCGTCAAGCTCGCCAAGGCCATGGGCGCGAAGGTGACCGTGCTGAGCCAGTCGCTGAAGAAGATGGAGGACGGGTTGCGCCTCGGCGCCGACGAGTACTACGCCACCAGCGATCCCGACACCTTCGTCGCACTGGCAGGCACGTTCGACCTCATCCTCAACACGGTGTCGGCGAACCTGGATCTCGGCGCATTCCTGGGCCTGCTCAAGCGCGACGGCACGCTGGTCGAACTCGGCGCCCCGGAGAAGCCGCTCAAGGTGCCGTTCTTCCCCCTCGGCGGCATGCGGCGCAGCCTCGCCGGTTCGATGATCGGTGGCATCGCCGAGACCCAGGAGATGCTGGACTTCTGCGCCGAGCACGACGTGCGCCCCGAGATCGAGGTCATCACCCCCGACTACATCAACGAGGCGTACGAGCGGGTGCTGTCGAGCGACGTGCGGTACCGCTTCGTCATCGACACCGCCGGCCTGCGCAACTGAGGACCGACGAAAGCGGCCGGACTGCGGGAATCCCGCAATCCGGCCGCTTGTCGTTTCGGCTCAGACGCCCAGCGTGCGCTGGATGTCGGGCTTCATCGCGTTGAGCTGCGAACCCCAGTAACCCCACCCGTGGGTACCGTTCGACGGGAAGTTGAACGTGGCGTTGCTTCCACCGTCGGCCTGGTAGGCCCGCTGGAAGGCGCGGTTGCTGTCCTGGGTGATGGTCTCGAGCAGCTGGCCCGGCAGATCGCCGCCGCCGCCGAGGTCGCCCGGCCTGCCGTTGCCGGTGTACACCCAGATCCGGGTGCCGTTGGCCACGAGTCGGCCGGCCTGCAGCGTCGGGTCGTTGCGCTGCCACGCCGGACCGCCGCCCGGACCCCACATCGCGGTGGCGTCGAAGCCACCGGAGTCGCGCATCGCGAAGCCGACCAGCGTCGGCCAGATGCCCTGGGACAGGTTCAAAAAGCCCGACAGAGAGCCGGCGTAGCTGAACTGGTTCGGGTGATAGGCCGCGAGGATCAGTGCGGAGCTACCCGACATCGACAGCCCGACGACGGCGTTGCCGGTCGGCGAGATTCCCCGGTTGGCCGCCAGATAGGCGGGCAGCTCCGAAGTCAGGAACGTCTCCCACTGGTAGTTGTAGGTGCGGCCGTTACCGACCGCGGGCGACTGCCAGTTGGTGTAGAAGCTCGAGGTGCCGCCGACCGGCATGACGACCGACAGACCCGACTCGAAGTAGTTCTCGAAGGCCGCGGTCTCGATGTCCCAGCCGCTGTTGTCCTCGCGGGCCCGCAGGCCGTCGAGCAGGTAGACCGCCTTCGAACCGCCACCCTGGAATTTCACCGGGACGGTGGTGCCCATTGCCGCCGAGGGAACCATCAGCGTCTCGACCGGCAGACCCGGCCGCGAGTACGCGCCGGCCGTGGCCGTCCCCCCGACAGCGGCGACCAGACCCGGCAGCATGACCGCTGCCAGGGCGCCGGCGATCAGCCGACGCCGCACACTGTGCATGAATCTCATCTGTTGTCTGCCATCCTCTTGAGGCCCGCCGCACCGGCGGGTATTCCGTTGGGAAGGTGTGCGGACCGGCACTGAGCTGCCCGGTTCCGGATGCCGCTGCTTGGCACCCCCGCATTCGCAGACGGTTCACCGCGCAGAGCGGTACCGCCACCTAGTACGTCGCGAGGTGATGCCCCGGTGTTACGCCGGCGAAACCTGTCGGATTTCGCTAGCGGAGCGGGTGAGCCGGACTCACGGAGTCCAGCGCGGCGTCCTTGGTCTCCCGCATGACCAGCACCGCGACGAAGGTGAGCGAACCCGCGATCAACAGATAGACGCCCACCCAGCCGACCCCGTAGGTCGTCGCCAGCCAGGTCGCGATGAACGGCGCCACGGCGGCACCGAGGATGCTCGACACGTTGTAGGCGATACCCGAGCCGGTGTAGCGCACGTTCGTCGGGAACAGCTCGGGCAACACCGCGCTCATCGGCCCGAAGGTGAAGCCCATCAAGGTCATTCCGAGGATCAGGAACACCAGCATGGTCGCCGACGAGGTGTCGCCCGAGCCCAGCATCGGCGCGAACAACAGGCCGTAGGCCATGATGCCGGCGGTGACCGTCAGCAGCGTGCGGCGCCGGCCGAAGCGATCGGCGCACAAGCCGGACAGCGGCAGGACGGCCGCGAAGAACAACACCGCGATCAATTGCATCTCGAGGAAGTCGACGTAGGGGAAGCCGCGGCCGGTGCCTTCCGGCGGTTTCTTGCCCGTTCCGAAGCTCAGCGCCCACGTGGTGACGATGTAGAACAGCGTGTACGTCGCGAGCATCACGAAGGTGCCGATGATCAGCTGGCGCCAGCTGGTCCGGAACACCTCCGCGAGCGGCGCCTTGACCTTCTCACCGCGCGCCACCGCGCGGGTGAAGACCGGGGTCTCCATGATGCGCAGGCGTACGTACAGTCCGAGCGCGACCATCACCGCGCTCAGCAGGAACGGCACCCGCCAGCCCCACGTCAGGAAGGCGCCGTCCATGTCGGGGTTCACGTTGCTGTGGCCGAGCCAGAGGATCAACGCCAGGAACAGCCCGTTGGCGAGCAGGAAGCCGAGCGGTGCGCCGAGTTGTGGCCACATCGCGGCCCACCCCCGCTTGCCCGGTCTGGCGGTCTCGGTGGCCAGCAGTGCCGCACCGCTCCACTCCCCACCGAGGGCCAACCCCTGCGAGAACCGCATGATGGCCAGCAGCGCGGGCGCGACGATGCCCACCTGCGAGTACGTGGGGAGCAGTCCGATCGCGAAGGTCGCGATGCCCATCACGAGCAGCGAGGCGACCAGCGTCGTCTTGCGGCCCGCGCGGTCACCGAAATGACCGAAGAGCACCGACCCCAGCGGGCGGGCGACGAAGGCGAGGCCGAAAGTGGCCAGCGAGGCCAGCAGCGCCGTCGTCGAATCGCTCTTGGGGAAGAACAGGTGCGGGAACACCGACACCGCCGCGGTGGCGTAGATGTAGAAGTCGTAGAACTCGATGGTGGTGCCGACCATCGACGCGACGACGATGCGCCGGCGAGGGACGCCGCCCACCAGGTCGTCGTCCGCCCGGTCGAACTCCACGGCGCCGTCGGCCATCACCACACCTCCCCTGCCACGGGGTGTGGCACCGGCACATCATGCCAGGCAGGCCGGTGCGGCCCGACCCTAGAAGTCCCAGTCCTCGTCTTCGGTGACGACGGCCTTGCCGATCACATAGCTGGACCCCGAGCCGGAGAAGAAGTCGTGGTTCTCGTCGGCGTTGGGGCTGAGCGCGGACAGGATCGCCGGGTTGACGTCGGTCTCGTCGCGCGGGAACAGCGCCTCGTACCCGAGGTTCATCAGCGCCTTGTTGGCGTTGTAGCGCAGGAACTTCTTGACGTCCTCGGTGAGCCCGACGCTGTCGTAGAGGTCCTGGGTGTACTCGACCTCGTTGTCGTAGAGCTCGAAGAGCAGTTCGTAGGTGTAGTCCTTGAGCTCCTGCTGGGTGGCGGGGTCCTGCATCGCCAGGCCGCGCTGGAACTTGTAGCCGATGTAGTAGCCGTGCACGGCCTCGTCGCGGATGATCAGCCGGATCATGTCGGCGGTGTTGGTGAGCTTGGCGCGGCTGCTCCAGTACATCGGCAGGTAGAAGCCCGAGTAGAACAGGAAGCTCTCCAGCAGGGTCGAGGCCACCTTGCGCTTGAGCGGCTCGTCACCCTTGTAGTACTGCATGACGATCTCGGCTTTGCGCTGCAGGTTCGGGTTCTCCTCCGACCAGCGGAACGCGTCGTCGATCTCGGCCGTCGAGCACAGCGTGGAGAAGATGTTGCTGTAGCTGCGGGCGTGCACCGACTCCATGAACGCGATGTTGGTGTAGACCGCCTCTTCGTGCGGGGTCAGCGCATCGGGGATGAGGCTGACCGCGCCGACCGTGCCCTGGATGGTGTCCAGCAGCGTCAGGCCGGTGAAGACCCGCATCGTCAGCTGCTTCTCGTGGTCGGTCAGCGTGTTCCACGACGGGATGTCGTTGGACACCGGCACCTTCTCGGGCAGCCAGAAGTTGCCCGTCAGGCGCTCCCACACCTCGGCGTCCTTGTCGTCCTGCAGACGGTTCCAGTTGATCGCCGAGACGCGGTCAATCAGCTTCATGCCATCACTCACCAGAACCCCACTTCACCAGGTGTTTTCGCCGGACCGCCGCAGTGCCCCGCAGCTACTGCCGACACTACTCGTAGTAGGCGACACCTCGAGCCAACCCCACATGTTGGGTCTGCGGCGTGTCGTACGCTCAGGCGACGTTCTCGCTGCGACGCACCCCTTCGTGCAGCGGCAGGTCGGGGTTGATGACGATGCCGAGCAGTTCGCAGGTGCCGTTGATCGACCCGATCATGATCGTCGTCAGGTGCGCGACGAACTCCTCCGACGGCATCCGACGCGGACTGTCCTGCTCGGCGCCCAGCCACCAGTCGGTCGCCGACGCGATGGACCCGAATGCGGCATAGGCGGCCAGTTCGAGGGCGGCGGCGTCGAGCTCGATCTCGCCGAGCTCGTTGTCGAACATGTTGGCCATCGCGAGGGTGATCTCGCGGCTCTCGTTGAGCGCGCGCATCGTGGATTCGCTCTGTTCGGCGAAGCGGCCCTGGATCAGGAAGCGGATGACGTTGGGGTGTTCGTCGACCAGCCGGACGTATTGCTCGACCGCACGCCGGATGACCTCGCGACCGGAGTCCACCGAGAGGTTGATCGACGGGAAGATCGCCGTCCACAGCATGTCGCGAAGCCGCTGCCCGATGGCCTGGAAGAGGTCGGATTTGTCGGTGAAGTGGCGGTAGATCTTGGGTTTGGCGGTGCCTGCCTCTTCGGCGATCTCGCGGAGACTGACCTCGGGGCCCTGCCGGTCGATGGCCCGGAACGCGGCGTCGACGATCTCGGCGCGCACCTTCTTGCGGTGCTCGCGCCAGCGCTCACTGCGCGCGTCCACTTTGCCGCCCGACTCATCGCCGCTGCGGGCCCTCGAGCCTCGTCGCACCCGCCCACTGTACTCGCTCCGACGTCGCTGACCTGCTCAGAACCCTCCGCCGGAGGGGCGTTTGCCGCTGCTCGGCGGGGCTTTCGCCCGTGCAGCCACGCGCGCACGCCTTGGGTACTATCTGTCGCGACAGCCCGACACACGAGACGAGATTCATGACACAGCGATACGACCTGGTGATCGCAGGTGGCGGCCCTTCGGGCTCGGCCGCGGCGTGGCAGGCGGCGCAGACCGGCGCCAAGGTGGTCGTCCTGGACAAGGCCGTGTTCCCGCGCGACAAACCGTGCGGTGACGGCCTGACCGCCCGAGCGGTCAGCTACCTGCAGAAGATGGGTTTGGCCGACGAGGTCGCCACCTTCCACCGGGTGAACCGGGTGACGGTCTACAGCCCGAGCCAGTGGGAGCTGTCCTTCCCGAAACGTCCCGGTATGCCGGACCACGGGCACACCGTCAGCCGCACCCACCTCGACACCGTGCTGCTCAAGCACGCCGAGTCCGCAGGCGCGGAGGTGCGTCAGGGCGCCGAGGTGGCGGGCCCCGAACTCGACGCCAACGGCCGTGTCATCGGCGTGGTGCTCAAGGGCGGCGAGAAGGTCTACGGCGATGCGGTGATCGCCGCCGACGGCGCCTACTCCCCCATCAAGCGGGCACTGAAGATCGATTCGCAGTACAACGGCTATTCGGCGATCGCGATCCGTTCGGAGATGCACGCCAACCGGCCCGACTCCGACAGCCTCGACATCTATCTCAAGCTGGCGTTCCAGGGCGATCAGCTGCCGGGCTACGGCTGGGTGTTCCCGATGGGCGACGGTGTGTTCAACATCGGGCTGGGCTACGTCAACAGCTACAAGAACTGGCAGTCGATCAACGCCACGCAGTTCCTCGGCGAATTCCTGCGGACGCTGCCGCGGGAGTGGGAGCTGCCGCCGATCGAGGAGCTGAAGAAGAACAAGAGCGTGCGGGCGTGGCGATTGCCGATGGGCTTCACGGCGTGGCCGCCGTGGCGTCCGGGTGTGCTGTTCACCGGCGACTCGCTGGGTGCGGGTAAGCCGGCCTCGGGTGCCGGGATCTCCAAGGCGCTCGAATCGGGGCTGGCCGCCGGCGAGTGCGCGATCGCTGCGCTGACCAACGGCGGGCCGGACGACTTCACGAACTACGCGCAGCGGATGGAAGCCGCGTGGGGCCGGGAGTACAAGCGCGGCCGCTACTTCCACAAGCTGGCCGGCATCCCCGCGGTCGCCAACAACGGCATCAAGCTGATCGACAACGCCTTCTTCCGGGACAGGATGCTCAAGGCGCTGTACAAGAAAGAGCAAGGGCCGCAGCACAAGTATTGAGATTTCCGCCCCGCCGAGTCATCGACGCGCGCCGGGTGCCGACCTTCGGGTCCGCACCCGGCGTTTGTCTTCACCCACTGCACGGTTGTTGCCACCGCTTGTCGGTGTTTGCGTACGACAACCGTGCACTCGGCGCTAACCGAACAACTGGCCGACCTTGAGCAGCAGCTGGTAGACGCCGTAGCCGAACGGCACCGCCACCCACACCCACGCGAGCGCGATGGAGACCTTGGGGACGGTCGGCGTGTAGTCGTGCAGTTCGACGGGCGATTCGCTCACCGGTGGACCTCCTCTACCGCAGCGGTGGACCGATCAGGTTCGGGCTCATGCCATTTCGACGAGACCGGCCGGATCAGTTCGTTACAGACCAGCGCAGTCACCAGCAGCGCGATCATGATGGAGAACGACAGGGTGTACAGCGCCGGTCCGTCCTTGCCGGCCGCCGCCTGGTGGTCGGCGATCGAGTTCACGATGATCGGCCCCAGGATGCCCGCCGCCGACCAGGCGGTGAGCAGTCGGCCGTGGATGGCGCCGACCTGGAACGTGCCGAAAAGATCTCGGAGATAGGCGGGTACGGTCGCGAAACCCGCGCCGTAGAACGACAGGATCACGATCGTGGCGACCAGGAACACGATCTTGTTCGAGTTCGACATCAACGTGATCGTCAGATACAGCAGCGCGCCGACCCCGAGGTAGAGCCGGTAGGCGTTCTTGCGGCCGATCACGTCCGACAGGCTCGACCACCCGATGCGCCCGAGCATGTTGCCCAACGACAGCATCGCCACGTAGCCCGCGGCCGCGGCGGCCAGCGCGCCCGCTGCTGCACCGGCCGCCGGGAAGTAGTCCTGGTAAATGGGCGAGGCCTTCTCCAGGATGCCGATGCCGGCCGTCACGTTGAAACACAGGACCACCCACAGCAACCAGAACTGCGGCGTCTTGATCGCGTTGTTCGCCGACACCTGGCCGCCGGTGACGATCGATCCCTCCACCACGGGCGGCGGGTTCCAGCCCTGGGGTTTCCAGTCCGCACGCGGGACGCGGATCAACAGCCACCCGAGCGACATGAACACCGCGTACACCACGCCGTGGACGAGGAAGGTCTTCGCGATACCGGCCGTGTCGGTGCCGAAGGCGTTGAGCATCGCCGTCGACCAGGGTGAGGCGATCAGCGCACCGCCGCCGAATCCCATGATCGCCAGCCCGGTGGCCATGCCTGGTTTGTCGGGGAACCACTTGATCAGCGTGGACACCGGCGAGATGTAGCCGATCCCCCAACCGATGCCACCGATGACCCCGTATCCGAGGAGCACCAGCCAGTACTGGCCGAGGGCGAGGCCGGCGGCGCCGACCAGCCACCCGCCGCAGAAGCAGCACATCGCGGCGAACATCGCCATCCGCGGACCGTTGCGGTCGACCCACGTGCCGAAGATCGCCGCCGACAGGCCGAGTACGACGATGCCGATCGTGAACGGCAAGGCACTGAGGGTCCCCGAGATGTCGAGAGCGCCCTCCAGCGGCTTCTTGAAGACGCTCCACGAATAGGCCGCTCCGACGGACAGATGGATCGAGAGCGCAGCGGGCGGGACCAGCCACCGGCTCCAGCCCGGCGGAGCGACGATGCGGTCGCGACTGAAGAAGGACGCTCGCGTCGCCGATGCCATGGGCTCAGACCTTCCGTTCGAACGTGCGCGGACCGGGCGTCAGCGTGCCCAGTGTGATCGGGCACACAGGGCGCTGGGTTCCCGCCAGACGATAGTGGAAACGACAAACATTCTTGAAACGTTTCATGGAATCCGGTGGTGGATCACCGCTCTACCCTGGCGCCATGTCCGGATCCGGCGCCGAGTCCGCGCACCGCCTCGCGGCCCTGGGGACAGTGCCGATGGCCCCGGGCCTGTCCGACGACGAGGTGACCCACATCGAGTCGTCGTTCGGATTCACATTCGCCGACGATCACCGGGACTTCCTCGCCGCCGCGCTGCCGGTGGGTGAGGGGTGGCCGAACTGGCGAGAGGGGCATCGACAGCTCGACCGACAGTTGCGGCTGCCGGCGGACGGCATCCTCTTCGCGGTGGAGTGGAAGCAGTTCTGGCACGGCGGCTGGGGGAAGCGTCCCGCCCGGATGAAGGACGCCTTACGCAGTGCGGTGTACCAGTTGGCGCGCGTGCCGCGGATGGTGCCGGTGCACTCACACTGCTACCTGCCGGCCGGTCGCCATTCCTCCGGGCATCCCGTGCTGTCGATCTATCAGGCCGAGATCCGCGTCGTCGCCGACAATGTGCTCGACTACGTCACCCGCCTGTCGACCCCCGCCCCGCCACCGACCGCCCTGCCGACCGTCGGCTTCTGGTCCGAGCACGTGATCGCCTGACGCCGAGACTACGGTTGGTGACGCGAATCGCTCGATGTCGGTCAACAACCGTAGTCTCGGCGCGTCGCGCCTCAGCGTCGCCCGCGCTTGCGGGCGACCTTTCCCGCAGCGGCGCGGGCGGCCTGCTTGGCGAGGGTCTTCTCCCGTGCGGTGCGCTTCGGCGCCGGCTCGGACTGGCCGCGTGACGATCCGGGTTTACGGCCGCGGACGATGCCGATGAACTCCTCGAGCGATGTCGACTGCGGCCCTTCCGGAAAGGCCAGTGCGACGGAACATGTCGGCGCGTCGGTGATCGGACGGTATGTGAGGTCCTTGCGGTGGTACAGCCGGGCCAGCGACTGCGGAACGATGAGCGCACCGATCCCGGCGGCGACGAGTTCGATTGCGGCCTCGGTGTTTTCGGGCCGGTGATCGACGGGGGCACCGGGAGGCTCCGGCCAGTCGACGACGTTGTCGAGCGGAAGCAGCACCGACTCCCCGTCGAGGTCCGCGGCGGTGACGGCGTCTGCGGCGGTGAGAAGGTGATCGGTCGGCACCACGACGACCGTCGTCTCCTCGTACAGCGGAATGACGGCGAGTCCCGACGTGTCGGATGGGAGCCGGAGCAGGGCCACGTCGACGGTGCCGTCCCGCACGGCTGCGGCCGCGTCTGCGGCGGCGACGGCTCTCAACTCCAGCGGAGCCTCGGGGTGGCGGTCCGCCCAGTTCCTGGCCCACTTCGCGGGCGTCCCACCGGGGACGTATCCGAGGGTGAGCGAGGGCAGCGAGGACGAAGCCACCGCCTCAGGCTACCGGTGGGCCTCATCGATAAGCTCGGGTCATGAGCAGGCCGAACGCGCAGTCCATGAAGCCCGCCACGGCGGCGAAGAAGCTGGACGTGTACCTGCCCGCGACGCCTGCGGAGTTCCAGGAAAACCCGATCACCCGCGACGAGCTTGCCGCGCTGCAGGCGGATCCGCCGCAATGGCTCAAGGACCTCCGCAGGAACGGGCCGCATCCGAAGAACCTCGTGGCGGCCAAGCTGGGCGTCTCGATCGCCGGTCTGGCGCGGGGCGGCGTCACCGAGGCGCTCACCACCGATCAGATCAACCAGCTGCTCGAGGAGAAGCCGGACTGGCTGGTCGCCGAACGCGAGAGCTACCAGGACGTGCTGCGCGAGGAGCGACGGCTCAAGGCGCTGCGGGCGCAGCAGGGTCGCGAGAACTGATGTCGTCGGACGCGTCGGCGGCGGTGTCGAACCAGAAGATCTGCCAGGAGTGGCCGTCCGGGTCGTTGTAGCTCCGGCCGTACATGGACTCTTCGTCCTCGCAGTCGCCCGCCGTACCGCCCGCGGCGATGGCACGCTCCACCAGGGCGTCCACCGCGTCCCTGCTGTCGACGCCGAGGCAGATGACGCACTCCTTCACCTTGGTCGCATCGGCGGTCTGCGCCGGGTGGAAGGAGTCGAACACCTCGCGCTGTATGAGCATGGCGAACAGGTTGTCGCCCAGTACGACAACCAGCGTCGTGTCGTTGCAGAACGACTCGTTGAAGGTGTACCCGAGTTCGGTGAAGAACGTCCGCGAGCGGTCGACGTCGGCGACGGGCAGGTTGACGAAGATCGGTCTGTGCATACGCGGTACCTCCCGGTGGGTCAGCGGAATCCTGGTGGATACCGTTGCGGTACAGACCCGGCGCGGAGCGCGCACTCATCGCTAGCGGTCGAACAGCTCGCTGAGGCGGTCGAAGAACCGATCGACGCGCCGCTCGAGTCGAGAACCCTTGCCCCACTTCTCCCAGATGGAGATCATGGCGAACAGCGCCACGACGATCCCGAGCACCAGCGCGGTGATGAGAATCGCCTCAACGGTTGTCGACATACTCGCGCCGAGCGTCGCGTTGATAGACGCCTAACCGCGCGAAGGCATGCACAAACCGACACTCGCGGTGCGTCACAGCATGCAGCTGACGCAACCCTCGACTTCGGTGCCCTCCAACGCCATCTGGCGCAGCCGGATGTAGTACAGCGTCTTGATGCCCTTGCGCCACGCGTAGATCTGCGCCTTGTTCACGTCGCGCGTCGTCGCGGTGTCCTTGAAGAACAGCGTCAGGCTCAGCCCCTGGTCGACGTGTTGGGTCGCCGCGGCGTACGTGTCGATGATCTTCTCGTAGCCGATCTCGTACGCGTCCTGGTAGTACTCCAGGTTGTCGTTCGTCATGTACGGCGCCGGGTAGTAGACGCGTCCGATCTTGCCTTCCTTGCGGATCTCGATCTTGCTCGCCACCGGGTGGATCGAGCTGGTCGAGTGGTTGATGTAGGAGATCGACCCCGTCGGCGGCACCGCCTGCAGGTTCTGGTTGTAGATGCCGTGCTCCTGCACCGACTCCTTCAACCGCTTCCAGTCGTCCTGATTCGGGATGCGGATGTTGGCATCGGCGAAGAGCCGACGGACCCGCTCAGTCTTGGGTTGCCACGTCTGTTCGGTGTACTTGTCGAAGAACTCCCCCGACGCGTACTTGGAACGCTCGAAGCCCTTGAAGTGCGTACCGCGTTCGATCGCAATGCGATTCGACGCCCGCAGCGCGTGGTAGAGCACGGTGTAGAAGTAGATGTTGGTGAAGTCCACACCCTCTTCGGACCCGTAGAAGATGCGCTCACGGGCCAGGTAGCCGTGCAGGTTCATCTGCCCGAGGCCGATTGCGTGAGAGTCGTTGTTGCCCTGCTCGATCGACGGCACCGACGTGATGTGCGTCTGATCGCTCACCGCGGTGAGCGCTCGGATCGCGACCTCGATGGTCTGCGCGAAGTCCGGGGAGTCCATCGCCTTGGCGATGTTGAGCGACCCCAGGTTGCAGGAGATGTCCTTACCCACCTTCGCATACGACAGGTCGTCGTTGAACTCCGACGGCGTGGAGACCTGCAGGATCTCCGAGCACAGGTTGGAGTGGGTGATCTTGCCGTCGATGGGGTTCGACCGGTTCACCGTGTCCTCGAACATGATGTACGGGTAACCCGATTCGAACTGCAGCTCGGCGAGCGTCTGGAAGAACTCCCGCGCCTTGATCTTCGTCTTGCGGATCCGCGAGTCGTCGACCATCTCGTAGTACTTCTCGGTGACCGAGATGTCGGCGAACGGCAGGCCGTACACCCGCTCGACGTCGTAGGGCGAGAACAGGTACATGTCCTCGTTCTTCTTCGCCAGCTCGAACGTGATGTCCGGGATCACCACACCGAGGCTCAGCGTCTTGATGCGGATCTTCTCGTCGGCGTTCTCGCGTTTGGTGTCGAGGAACCGGTAGATGTCGGGGTGGTGTGCGTGCAGGTACACCGCGCCCGCACCCTGCCGGGCACCCAGCTGGTTGGCGTAGGAGAACGAGTCCTCGAGCAGCTTCATGATCGGGATGACGCCCGAGCTCTGGTTCTCGATGTTCTTGATCGGTGCGCCGTGCTCGCGGATGTTGGTCAGCAGCAGGGCCACTCCGCCGCCGCGCTTGGACAGCTGCAGTGCGGAGTTGATCGAGCGCCCGATCGACTCCATGTTGTCTTCGATGCGAAGGAGGAAGCACGAAACCGGCTCTCCCCGTTGCTTTTTGCCCGAGTTCAGGAACGTCGGGGTGGCCGGCTGGAAGCGTCCGTCGATGATCTCGTCGACGAGCTTCTCGGCGAGCGTGGTGTCGCCGGCCGCCAGCGTCAGCGCCACCATCACCACACGGTCCTCGAACCGCTCGAGGTAGCGCTTCCCGTCGAACGTCTTGAGCGTGTAGGAGGTGTAGTACTTGAACGCCCCGAGGAAGGTCGGGAAGCGGAACTTCTTGGCGTAGGCGCGGTCGAGCAGGCTCTTGACGAAGTTGCGCGAGTATTGGTCGAGGACCTCGCGCTCGTAGTACTCCTTCTCGATCAGGTAGTCGAGCTTCTCGTCCTGACTGTGGAAGAACACCGTGTTCTGGTTGACGTGCTGCAGGAAGTACTCGCGCGCGGCGAGCACGTCCTTGTCGAACTGAATCCTGCCGTCCTTGTCGTACAGGTTCAGCATCGCGTTGAGCGCGTGGTAGTCGGTCTCCCCGGGGAGCGCGTGCGCGCCGGTGGTTACAGGCTCTGCAGCTGTGACGGTGGGTGACACGTCTGTTCCTTCCAGAAAGATTCAAGACCGGCGCGGACGGCGAGGACGTCGTCGGTCGTCCCCATCAACTCGAAACGGTAGAGGTACGGGACGCCGCACTTGCGGGACACCACGTCGCCCGCATAGCCGAATTCAGCGCCGAAGTTGGTGTTACCCGCGGCGATGACGCCGCGGATCAACGACCGGTTGTGCTCGTTGTTGAGGAATGCGATGACCTGTTTGGGGACGTAACCCCCGGCGTCGGGATCGGGCCCGTTCGCGTGCCCACCGCCGTAGGTGGGCAGCACCAGCACATAGGGCTCGTCGACCTCGATGCGGCCGTGCAGGGGGATCCGCGTCGCGGGCAGTCCCAGCTTCTGGACGAAGCGGTGGGTGTTCTCCGAGACGCTGGAGAAGTACACCAGGTTGCCCATCACAGTCCTTCCCGTCGGGCCCGCAGTACCCGCGTACCCGTCAGGCGGTGGCGGCCACGCCGGACAGCGCCTTGATCCGGTCCGGACGGAAGCCCGACCAGTGATCGTTGCCGGCCACCACGACCGGAGCCTGCAGGTAACCCAGCGCCATGACGTAGTCACGCGCCTCGCTGTCCAGGGTGATGTCGACGATCTCGTAGTCGATGCCCTGCTTGTCCAGCGCCTTGTAGGTGGCGTTGCACTGCACGCATGCGGGCTTGGTGTACACGGTGACGGTCATCGGCGGTACGGCTCCTTACGCGAACGGCGGTCGTGAAATCAAATCTGTCTGGCAACTGGTTCGGCACAATCTGCCGCTGTAGTGTTCAGCGGCCCGCAGGCCCGGAAATTCCTGGTCGACCGAGGCGCGTCTCCATGAGGTCGGATGCCCGGCCCCACCGGATTCTGCGCTCCGGCCGGCCTCCGAACTCTGGGGCCTGTCGGTGAGCAAGACACTACACCTAGTGGCCGACATCGCGAACAGATACAAGATGTTCTGAATGACATTTTTGGAATTCCCAGGTCGTAAGCCTCCGCCGCCGGTTTCGTCCGGCGTGTCGCCACGCCGGACCGTGAGTGTGTCGCTATATATGGGCAGGTCTACCACCTGGCACCGACAAGCGGTGTGGGGCGGACGGCGCCACGACGCGCCCAGCAAACACCGCGGGGCGGCAGAGCGGTCCGGGCACCGTCGAGCGCACCGCTCACCCGACGGCAGCGGCCAGCTTCTCGATGACCGCCCGCAACGCCCCCGCCACCTCGGCGTTCTCCCGGGGATGCCTACCGTCCAGCAATGCGGCCGGCACGGACAGCTCGAGGTCGTCGATCACGCGGGGGCCCGCGACACCGAAGGACTTGCGCGTCTCGTCGTGCGCCCACTTGCCGCCGTAGCGACCGAGCGCAGCACCGACGACCGCGAGCGGCTTGTCCTTCAGCGCGCTCTGACCCCAAGGCCGCGACAGCCAGTCGATCGCGTTCTTGAGCACTCCGGGAATGCTGCCGTTGTACTCGGGGGTGACCACCAGCGCGGCGTCGGCCGCCTCGGCCGCGGCGCGCAGCGCGCGCGCCGGTTCCGGCACCGACTCGCCGTCGATGTCCTCGCCGTCGATGTCCTCGCCGTCGATGTCCTCGTTGTCGATGTCCTCGTTGTCGATGTCCTCGTTGTAGAAAGGCACCTCGCCGAGGCCGTCGAACACCCGCAGCACGACACCCTCCGGGGCCGACTCGACCGCCAACTCCGCGAGCTGACGATTCACCGAGGCCTTCCGCAGGCTGCCCACGAGCACCAACACGTTCACATCCGCCATCTCGATTCCTTCCCTCGGGTCGATTCCACGAGCCCAAACCGGACTACGGTCCGATTAATTCCCGCTCGGCTAGAGTCGAGGTCGTGAGCGCCCCCGAACGGATCGCCCCGCTCCCGGTGGTCGACGCGCCGCAGGAGCGTGGTGATGCCGCGCGCAACCGGACTCTGTTGCTCGAGGCCGCCCGCCGGCTCATCGCCGAACGGGGGGCCGGCGCGGTCAGCACCGACGACATCGCCGCGGCCGCAGGAGTCGGCAAGGGCACGCTGTTCCGCCGCTTCGGCAGCCGCGCCGGCCTGATGATGGTTCTCCTCGACGAGAACGAGAAGGCCCATCAGCAGGCCTTCATGTTCGGCCCGCCGCCGCTGGGACCCGGCGCCGCGCCGCTCGACCGACTCGTGGCGTACGGGCGGGCCCGGCTCACCTTCGTCCACGACCACCACGCCCTGCTGTCGGACGCCGGACGGGATCCGCAGACGCGGTTCAGCGGGCCGGCCGCGCTGCACCATGCCCATGTCCGGATGCTGCTGCAGACGGCCGACACCACCGGAGACCTCGATGCGCAGACCACCGCGCTGACCGCCCTGCTCGACGCCGACTACGTCGAGCACCGCCTCGCCGAAGGCGCCACCCTCGACGATCTGGGCGCGGCGTGGGAAGGCGTGGCCACCAAGCTCTGCGGACGGTGACCGTGCCGCGCTGGATCCTGCACGTCGACCTCGACCAGTTCCTCGCCTCGGTCGAACTGCGCAGGCATCCCGAACTGGAGGGGCTGCCCGTCATCGTCGGCGGCAGCGGGGACCCGACCGAACCCCGCAAGGTGGTGACGTGCGCGTCGTATCCGGCGCGTGAATACGGGGTGCACGCCGGGATGCCGCTGCGGGTGGCGGCGCGACGCTGCCCGGACGCGACGTTCCTCCCGTCGGACACCGCCGCCTACGACGAGGCCTCCGATCAGGTGATGGGGTTGCTCCGCGATCTGGGCCACCCCGTGGAGGTGTGGGGCTGGGACGAGGCCTACGTCGGCGCGGACGTCGACGACCCGTTCGCGCTCGCCGACCGCATCCGCGAGGTGGTCGCCGGGACCGGGCTGTCGTGTTCGGTCGGCATCAGCGACAACAAACAGCGCGCCAAGGTCGCCACCGGATTCGGCAAGCCGGGTGGTGTCTTCATGCTCACCGACGCCGACTGGATGGCCGTGATGGGCGACCGCCCGGTCGACGCACTGTGGGGCGTGGGACCCAAGACCGCCAAGAAGCTCGCCGCGATGGGCGTCACCACGGTGGCCGATCTGGCGGCCACCGATGCGACGATGCTGACGTCGGCGTTCGGGCCGACGACCGGGCTGTGGATCCTGTTGCTGGCCAAGGGCGGCGGGGACAGCGAGGTCAGCCCACAACCATGGGTGCCACGCTCCCGCAGCCACGTCATCACCTTCCCGCAGGACCTCACCGACCGCGCCGAGATGGAAGCGGCGGTGGTGCGCCTGGCCGAGCAGACCCTGTCCGAGGTCGTCGACGCCGGACGCGTCGTCACCCGCGTCGCGGTGACGGTGCGCACCAGCACGTTCTACACGCGCACGAAGATCCGCAAGCTGCCCGCCGCGAGCACCGACGCCGCCGTCGTCACCAGCACCGCACTCGACGTGCTGGGGCGGTTCGACCTCGACCGGCCGATCCGGCTCCTCGGGGTCCGCCTCGAACTGGCGATGCCGGAACCGGTTGTCGGCGCGAACCCATAGCGTGGGGGCCATGCTCACGACCGTCGCCATCCGCGGCTACCGCTCGTTACGTGACGTGGTGTTGCCGCTGCGCCGGCTGACCGTGGTGACCGGCGCCAACGGCAGTGGCAAATCGTCGCTGTACCGCGCGCTGGTACTCTTGGCCGACTGCGGTCGCGGTGAGGTGATCGGCTCCCTGGCGCGTGAAGGCGGACTGCAGTCGGTGCTGTGGGCCGGCCCCGAGCAGACCGCGGGCGCCCGCCGCACCGGCGCCACGGAGGGCACCGTCCGCACGCGGCCGGTGTCCCTCGAAATGGGCTATGCCACAGATGAACTGGGCTACCTCGTGGACCTCGGCCTGCCGCAGCACGCCGGTCCGGACTCGCTCTTCGCCCGCGACCCGCAGATCAAACGGGAAGCGGTGTTCGCCGGGCGCATCATGCGTCCAGCCGCCACGCTGGTGCGCCGCGGCGGGCCACATGCGGAGGCGAGTGCCGAATCCGGGCGCGGCTTCGACGAGCTGACCAGGGCCCTGCCCTCGTATCGCAGCGTGCTCGCCGAGTTCGCCGGTGCGCTGCCCGAGCTGACGGCGGTGCGCGACCGGCTCCGGAACTGGCGCTTCTACGACGGATTCCGAGTGGACGCGGCGGCGCCCGCACGCCACCCGCAGGTCGGTACCCGCACACCGGTGCTCTCCGCCGACGGCAGCGATCTGCCCGCAGCGGTGCAGACGATCTTCGAGGCAGGTTTAGACGATCTCGCCCGCGCGGTCGCCGACGCCTTCGACGGCGCGACGGTCGAGATCGCCGTCCACGACGGTCTTTTCGACCTCCAGCTGCGCCAACCCGGGATGCTTCGCGCGCTGCGGTGCGCCGAACTGTCCGACGGCACACTGCGTTTCCTGCTGTGGGCGGCGGCGCTGCTCAGCCCCGAACCACCGTCGTTGATGGTGCTCAACGAACCGGAGACCTCCCTGCACCCCGATCTCGTCCGCCCGTTGGCCGCACTCGTCACCGCGGCCGCCGAACAGACGCAGGTCGTCGTCGTCACCCACTCCCCCGCGATGATCGAACTGCTGGGGGCGGTCCCGCTCGACGAGGACGGCGACGCCGTCCGCCTCGAGCTGTACAAGGAGTTCGGCGAGACGCGGCTCCACGGCCAGGATCTGCTGAGCACCCCACCGTGGGACTGGGGCAAGCGCTGATCCCTACCGGCGCGCGGGGCGCAACGCGCGCGAGAAGATCACGTTGACCTGCCGCATCGCGACGCTGTACGGCCACCACATCGTGCGTTTGAACAGGTAGAACGCGCGGATGTCCGGTGAGGTGTAGATGAGGTAGCGGTTGCGGCGCACACCGCGCAGGATCTGCTCGGCGACATGCTCGGCGGACACGGCGTGGCCGGTGAAGCGGTTCGTCCACTTCTGCACATTCGGGTCCTCACGGTCGACGCCGGCGATCTGAACCGTCTGGACCAGTGGGGTTTTCACCGCGCCGGGCACCACGACCGACACCCCGATGCGATGGCGCGCGAGGTCGAAGCGCAACACCTCCGACAGCCCGCGCAGACCGTATTTGCTCGCACTGTAGGCGGCGTGCCAGGGCAGGGCGACCAGTCCGGCCGCCGAGGACACGTTGACCAGGTGGCCGCCGCGGCGCGCCTCGATCATCGGCGGCACGAACGTCTCGATGACGTGGATGGGCCCCATCAGGTTGATGTCGACCATCGACTTCCAGTGCTCGTGGGTCAACCGGTCGACAGTGCCCCACGCGGACACGCCGGCGATGTTCATGACGACGTCCATCGCAGGGTGCGCGCGGTGGATGTCGGCGGCGAACTGCGCGACGGCGTCGTAGTCGGCGATGTCGAGCGCCCGGTGCATCGCGACCGTGCCGCCCAGCGCGCGGGCATCGGCGACGGTGGTCTCCAATCCCTGGCCATCCCGGTCGGTGAGGAACAGCTCGGCGCCTTCGCGGGCCAGTCGCAGGGCGGTGGCCCGCCCGATTCCGCTGGCAGCGCCGGTGAGGAGACAACGTTTGCCGGCGAATCCGCTGCCCTGCGTCATGGCCGTGACCCTACCTGCAGGGCCGGGGCTCAGCCGTCACGCAGGTCGGAGCCGCCCCACAGGGCGTAGAGCCAGAGCCGCTCGACAACGTCGACCGCACGGGCCGGATCCTCGTCACGCCCGACGAACCCGCTGTCGTGGGAGAGGGTCAGCGCCGTCGTCGCGGTCAGCGTCCGCACCAGCGCGGGAAGGTCGTCGGAGATCGGCCGCGCCCCCTCGTCCTGGCGGACCAGGCCGACGATCTTGTCGATCACGGTGTCCTCGAAGTCGTTCATGATCTCGCGGATCTGCGCGTCGGTGTTCCGCGCCAGGGTGGTGGCACGCATGATCGGGTTGTTGCTGGCGAACACCGCGGCGGCGTAGCCGACCATGCGGCGCGCGAACGTCGCGGGCGACTCGTCGGCGTCGCGCGGCGCGAAGTCGTGGGTGAGCTGGTCGAGTTGGGCCATCGCGTCGGCGACGATCACGGCCAGCACGGCGTACTTGGAGTCGAAGTAGAAGTAGAACCCGGACCGGGCCACGCCGGCACGCTCGCTGATCGTGCTGACCGACAACTCGGCGAACGACTCCTCCTGGAGCAGCTCGCGGACCGCGGCGACGATCGCATCGCGTTGCCGGTCGCCGCGGCTGCGGCGGATCTCGGGCGTGGCCGAATCGGCGGTCATGGCATTCAACCTTGGCACCGCAGCACGCCAGAACAAAACTTGACATGCGTCAAGTGGCCCGGTCAGGATGATCACAGGTGACGTCCACCACAGCGTTGTGACACCCAGGAGCGATCAGATGGCGACCATCAGCACCCCGGAATACCTTCTCGACCAGGCCAAGCGGCGCCTGACTCCGACGTTGAACACGATCCCCGGGATGGGTCTGGTCGAGAAGCGGCTGCGCAGCAAGGAGTGGAAGCAGTTCGTGCTCGCCGAACCGCCCCCCGGCAGCGGCCTTAAGCCGGTGATGGGCGACTCCGGCCTTCCGGTGCTCGGCCACATGATCGAGACCTTCCGCGGCGGCCCGGACTACCTGCTGCAGGTGTACAAGACCTACGGACCCCTGCACTACGCGTACTCACCCGCGCTGCCGTCGGTCGTCGCGCTCGGACCCGACGCCACGCAGGCGGTGTTCTCCAACCGCAACAAGGACTTCTCACAGAAGGGGTGGCACCCGGTCATCGGGCCGTTCTTCAACCGGGGGCTGATGATGCTCGACTTCGACGAGCACATGTACCACCGCCGCATCATGCAGGAGGCCTTCACCCGCAGCCGGCTCACCGGCTACGTCGAGCACATCGACCGGGTCGCCTCGCAGGTCATCACCCACGACTGGGTCGAGAACGACCCGCGTTTCCTGTTCTATCCGGCGGTCAAGGAACTCACCCTCGACATCGCCTCGGTGGTGTTCATGGGCCACGAGCCGGGCACCGACAAGGAACTGGTCACCAAGGTCAACGACGCGTTCACGATGACGACGCGGGCCGGCGGCGCGATCATCCGGACCGGGCTGCCGCCGTTCAAGTGGTGGCGCGGGCTGCAGGCCCGCAAGGTGCTCGACACCTATTTCGAGCAGCGGGTCAGGGAGAAGCGCGACTCGCAGGGCACCGACATGCTCACGGTGCTGTGCCACACCGCCGACGAGGACGGCAACACCTTCTCCGACCAGGACATCGTCAACCACATGATCTTCCTGATGATGGCCGCGCACGACACGTCGACGTCCACGCTCACCACGATGGCCTACCACCTGTCGCGCAACCCCGAGTGGCAGGAGCGCTGCCGCGAGGAGTCCGAACGGCTCGGCGACGGCCCGCTCGACATCGAGGCGCTGGAGAAGCTCGAAACCCTCGACCTGGTGATGAACGAATCGCTGCGGCTGGTCACCCCGCTGCCGTTCAACGTCCGCCAGACGGTCCGCGACACCGAGTTGCTCGGCCACTTCATCCCCGCCAACACCAACGTCGTCACCTGGCCGTCGGTGAACCACCACCTGCCGGAACTGTGGACCGATCCGGAGAAGTTCGATCCGGCCCGGTTCACCGAACCGCGTAACGAGCACAAGCAGCACCGCTACGCGTTCGCGCCGTTCGGAGGCGGCGCGCACAAGTGCATCGGCATGGTGTTCGGTCAGCTCGAGATCAAGACCGTGATGCACCGGCTGCTGCGCCGCTACCGGCTGGAGCCGCCGCGCCCGGGCTACGTCTCGCGGCTGGACTACGGCGGCATGCCGGTGCCGATGGACGGGATGCCGCTGGTCCTGCGTCCGCTGCGCTGACCGTCAGGCGGCCAGCAGCCGGTTGGCGCAGGCGATGACCGCCTTGAGCGCCGACTGCGTCGCGTCCTCGGCGACGCCCATCGCCCATGTGGTGTGCGCGCCGTCGGAACCGCGGATGAAGGTGGCGGTGTGCGCACCGGCCGGGAGCTGGTGGAAGGCGACCGTCTCGACCGCGATGCCCTGGTCGTAGAGCATCGCGGTGAGCGCCGCGACGGGACCGCACGCGGCCGCCGTCGAGGTGCTGATCCGGTCACCGAAGGCCAGCGTGGCCTGGTAGGTGCGCGCCTGCGGGCCGAGCCGGCCGGCGGGGCGTTCAGTGTCGGTGCACCTCCACTGACCGAGCCGCAGGGGGCCCGTCGTCGGTGCGTATTCGTCGAGGAATGCTTCCCAGCTCATCTCGTCGGCCTCCTTACGCAGACCGCGGGGCAGCGGACCGGGCATGAGCGACGCGAACGTCGGCTCGGCGGCCCCGCGGTGCGGTGCGGACTCGTCGGCGGTGGACGTCAGGGCGGGTGCTGGCGATGTGGTGATCATGTGCCGGTCTTCTCGTGAGGGAGGTGACCGACGGTGTAGCAACGACCCACAGCGAGGGGTCGGTCGAGATCAGACCCCGCTGCGGGGTGCTACTACGAGTCGCCTTGGCACGCCGCCGATGCTAGACCCCGCCGCGGCGGCGGTGCAACCGGGTTTCCGCCAGGAGCTGTCACGAACGTCGGCACTAGTGTCGACGCAATGGATTGGCCCGACGTCGGTCTGCTGCTCGTCGCCGGCATTCTGGGCGGTCTCACCGGGAGCATCGCGGGCCTGGCCTCCGTGGCCACCTATCCCGCCCTGTTGCTCGCCGGTCTGCCGCCGGTCGCGGCCAACGTGACGAACACCGTGTCGCTGGTGTTCAACGGGATCGGTTCGGTACTGGGCTCCCGGCCAGAACTCGAGGGGCAGGGCGGGTGGCTGCTGCGCATCGTGCCCGCGGCGGCATTCGGCGGTGTGGCCGGGGCGCTGCTGCTGTTGTCGACACCTGCCGAGGGTTTCGAGAAGCTGGTGCCCGTCCTGCTCGGCGGTTCGGCCGTCGTGATCCTGCTGCCCCGGCGCTCGGTCCCCGCGCATCCGGACCGCCGCCCACGTGCTGGGCTGCTCGAATCGGCGGCGATCCTGGCGATCTGCGTCTACGGCGGTTACTTCGGCGCGGCGGCGGGTGTGCTGCTGCTGGCGCTGCTGCTCACCACCGGCAGCGACACCCTCGCCCACGCCAATGCCGGTAAGAACGTGGTCCTCGGGGTGGCCAACTCCGCCGCTGCGGTGGTGTTCGCGATGGCGGCGCCCGTCCACTGGTTGGCGGTCGTCCCGCTGGGCGCCGGGTGCCTGCTCGGGTCGCGGCTGGGCCCGGTGGTGGTCCGCCACGCGCCGGCGGGGCCGCTGCGCGTCCTCATCGGGCTGGCGGGCCTCGCGCTGGCGGTGCGACTCGGCGTCGACGCCTACGGGTGAGCGTCACATGAAGGGGTCGTCCCCCTTGGCGACGCCCATACCGAGGTCGATCAGGTTGGTCGCGGAGCTGTGCAGCCGTTCCCCGGCGTCGCGGGTCGCCCGGCCGGCGAGGAAGCGTGACCATGTGCCCTCGATGACGATGGCGAGTTTGAAGCAGGCCATCGCCAGATACCAGGGCAGCGCCGAGGTCTGCCGTCCACCCGCGCCCAGATAGGCGTCGAGCAGTTCGCGCCTGCCGGCCAGCCCGCCGAGGGCCGCCAGCTCCCGTCCGGCGTCGATCGGATTCGGGTCGTGCGGCCAGCAGATCAGCATCCAGCCGAGATCGAGCAGTGGATCGCCGACCGTGCACATCTCCCAGTCGATGAACGCGGCCAGCTCGGGGGTGTCCCGGCGCAACAGCACGTTGTTCAGGTGGGCGTCGCCGTGCATGATCCCCGGCTCACCGTCCGGGGGACGGTTGTTCTCCAGCCACTCGGCGAGTTCGGTGACGCCCGACAGCGACTCCGGCGCGTAACGGTCGTGTCGGTAACTGTCGAGCAGCCGTAGGAACTGCGGAACCTGGCGGGCCAGAAACGACCCCGGCCGCTTGATGGCGGCGAGTTCGCTGCCCTGCCAGGGCACGTTGCCCAGTTGCGCCAGGCTCGCCGCGTACGACAGCCCGACGCGGTGGCGCATCGCCGGATCGTGACGGTAGGCGTCGGCGACCTCGTTGCCCGGATTGAACCCGTCGACCTCTTCCATGAGGTAGAAGACCACGCCGAGGACGTCGAGGTCCTCGCAGCCCGCGATGAACCCGGGATGCGGTACGGGGCTGCCCGCCAGTGTCCGCAGCACCGCGATCTCGCGCTGCATGGTCTTGTCGCTGGTCGGCCGCGGGTGCACCGGGGGGCGGCGCAGCACCATCGGCCTGCCGTCGACGTGCACCCGCACGACGACGTTCTGGGTGCCTCCGCTCAGCGGCGCGACGTCGGTGACGGTCGCGCCGAGACCCTCCCGCCGTACCCACCGCACGAGTGCGGCGACGTCGGATTCGGTCAGGGTCGGCAGCTGCGCGGCATCGGGCATGCCGACATGGTGTCAGGCCTTGCGCGCGGTCAGCAGCAGATACTCCCACTCCATGCGCGGTGACCCGGCCATCAGCTCGTCACCGAGGCGGGCGATGTCGCGATCGAGCTGCGCGGCCCGGTCGGCGTCGTCGCCGACGTTGCGGTACGCCGCGATGGTCGGGCCGTAGACGGCCTTGAAGTAGTCCCGGAACGCGGCACCGTCGGCGAACTGCGTCACCGGCAGGGTGCGGCGCTGCGCGACGACGTCGGTCACCCGGTCGCCGAAGAGCGCCCGCACGTGGTCCTCGCGTCCCCACAGCGGTGGCGGTTGCGCGCCTGGCGGAGGCGCGGGCATGTAGGGCTTCATGGTGGCGAACAACTGTCCGATGTGGCCCTCCGGGGTCCAGTTGATCAGCGCGATGGTGCCGCCGGTGCGGCACACCCGCAGCATCTCGTCGGCGGCGCGCTGGTGGAACGGCGCGAACATCACCCCGATACACGACATGACGACGTCGAATTCGTTGCCCCCGAACGGGAGCGCGTGCGCATCGGCCTCCCGCCATTCGAGTGCGACGCCGAGCCGCTCGGCGTCGGCACGGCCGCGCTCCAACAGTTCGGGGGTGAGGTCGCTGGCCGTGACCACCGCGCCCCGCCGGGCCGCCGGGATCGCGGCGTTACCGGTGCCCGCGGCGACGTCGAGCACGCGGTCACCGGCTCCGATACCGGCCGCCTCGACCAGGACCGGCCCCAGCGGCGCGACGAGTTCCGCCGCCAGCCTGGGGTAGTCCCCCGACGCCCACATCGACCGGTGCCTCGCGGCCAGTTGGCCGTCGTCGACCGTGGCGGTGTCGCTGCTCATGAGTCCTCCTTCGTCGATGCACACATCGTGACGCCGCGGTGAGGGGGATTCCAGTTCCAGATCTGTACTGGCGACCCGAGATGCGCGACGATGGCGGTGCGGTCGTCCAGGAGGTGCGCCGATGTCGGGTTACGGTCAGTTCTGCCCCGTCGCCAAGGCCATGGAACTGCTCGATGAACGGTGGACGCTGCTCGTCGTCCGCGAATTGCTGCTCGGTAGTTCACATTTCAACGAGCTGCGGCGCGGCGTACCGAAGATGTCACCGGCGTTACTGTCGAAGCGGCTGAAGTCGCTGACCCGCGCCGGGGTGGTGCAACGAAGCGAGATCGACGGCCGCACAAGCTATTCCCTGACCGCTCGGGGACGTGAACTGGCCGCGGTGGTGGAGGCGCTGGGCACCTGGGGTGTGCGCTGGGTCGGCGAGCTCGGTGACGAGGACCTCGATCCCCACCTGCTGATGTGGGACATGCGCCGCACCATCCCGGTCACCGAGTGGCCGCCCACCAGGACCACGCTGGCGTTCCGCCTCGACGGCGTCGAGGCACGGGCGGCCCGGTGGTGGCTGGTGGTCTCCGACGGACGGGCCGACGTGTGCGACGTCGATCCCGGCTATGACGTCGCGGCCACGGTGCAGGCCAGCCTGCGCACGCTGACCGCGCTCTGGCGCGGCGACATCACGTGGCAGCGCGCTCTGCACGACGGCAGTGTCGCGGTGTCCGGACCGGCCGAGGTCCGTCGTGCGGTGCCGGCCTGGATCGGCCATTCGACACTCGCCGCGGTGCCGCGGCCGGCGTGACGTCGCGCCGCGAGCGTAGGGAAACACCCGATTTATCGGTGCGGATCCGCGAATAGCGTCTCTTCGACGGGTCAACACGACGCACCAACGGGGAGGCGGCCATGTCGCACATCACCGCGGGGAAGGCCTCCCCGCTGCTTCTGGCCGCCGCCACCGCGGTCGGCGCTGCCGGGTTGTTCACGCTGGCCGCACCCGCCCAGGCGGCGTGCAGATACGAATTCCCCGGCTCGTTCGTGCTGAACCAGAGCAACGGTTTCCGCGTCGAGTTCCCGGCCACCGGGCAGAACACCTCCGGGAAGGCCGTGGCCTACAACAACCGCCAGCAGGTGGCCAATGCCGGCGACGCCACCGCGTTCATCAACGGCAGTGACGTCAACATCACCATCGGCTGGGAAGGCGGAGCGGTGGGCCGCTACACCGGCACGGTCCGCGAGAACCGGACGGTCGCGGGTCAGACCCAGGACCTCGCCAACGGGTCCAGTGCGAGCTGGGAATCGGTCACCGCGCTCAACTGCGCTCCCGAACAGGCGCCCTCACCGACGCCCGGTCCGACGCCCCCGGCCGACGCGCCGCCGTCGGCGACGGTCAACGGCGATGTGGATCTGTACGACGCCCCCGGCGGAGACGGCAATGTCATCGGGATCCTGCGGAAGGGCGAACAGGTGCAACTGCCGCGGCCGTGCCCGGCGAACCAGTGGTGCGAGGTCAGCGGTCGAGGCTGGGTGTGGGGCGACTTCCTGCAGTAGCCGTGCTGCTCACGACGCGCGGGGGAATTCGACTTCGGTCGCGGTGGTCACCCGCTGGGCCGGAATCCCGGCCCGGTCGCATGTCCGGGTGACCGCCGACTTCGACACCGCGGTGAACACACCGAACACCACCTCGTCGGCGGGCACCGCCACCATCGTCACAAGATGGACCTGTGACTGGTTGTGCGACAACTCTTCTGCGCTCTCACCGAGTCGTGATGCGATGTCGCCGAGAACATCGCCGGTGAGCCCACTGTGGTACCACTCGACGAGGTAGCACGGCACACCGGCGTTCACCGGCCCGACGCTAGCCCCGTCCCGCATCCGAGAAATCGGGCGATCCCCTACTTCCCGGCCTGCCCCATGTAGCGGCCCAGTTCGGCGCGCGAGTGGATCCCCAGCTTGGCGTAGACGCGGGACAGGTTGGCCTCCACCGTCTTCGGGCTGATGAACATCGCCATCGCGATGGTGCGGTTGGTCATTCCGTTCGCGGCGAGTTCGGCCACTCGCTGCTCGGACGGCGTGAGCACCGCGCTCCGGTGCGGCCCGACGTTGGCCCGCCCGAGCTCGGCACGCACGCGGTCGGCCCACAGTGGGGTCCCGAGCCGCTCGAACGTCTGCAGCGCGGCGCGCAGCGTGGCCGCCGCCGGGTCCTTGAGCCGTTGGCGGCGTTGCAGCTGGCCCAGCAGGAGCTGGGTGCGCGCCCGTTCGAACGGCATCGGCAGGCGCTGATGCTCGGCCATGGCCTGCTGTGCCGCATCCACCGCGCCAACTACGTCGCCGCAGGCGGCCGACACCATCGCCCGGCAACGCCCTCCGGTGGCCAACATCCACGGCCGGTCGAGCCGACGGCCGTTGCGTTCGAGAGCCGCCACGAGCGGTTCGGCCGCACCGGGCTGACCGACGTTCACCAGGGCCTCGACGGCGTCGGGCACGAACGACGCCGCGATGATCTCGCACGCGTCCGGCGCCGTTCGCAGCTTGACCAGCATCGGATCGAGCACCTCCAGCGCGGCGTCGTAGTCACCGAGGGAGACCTCGAGGAAACCCAACGCGTTCGTCGGCCATTCACCCAATCGGTCGGAACCGCAACGCAGGCAGGCGGCCTGCGCGGCCGCGGCGGCGGCGCGCGCTTCCTGCACCCGACCGAGGTACGCCGCGAGCAACGCCCGATTCGTGAACGCCACCGACAGCGATACGTCACCGCCCAATTGGTGGGCCAGTTCGACCGAATCCTCGACCAGCAGCGCCGCGTCGGAGAAGTTGCCGCGCCAGATCTCGTTGAGGGCGGCATGGTAGGCGACGAACATCAGATCACCCTCGTCGCCGTGCTCCACACATCGTTTCCGCAGTGTGGTCAGAGCGTCGCGGGCCTCGTCGAGCTGTCCGAGCATCGACCGCAGGACGGCGTGGTGGGCGCTCGGGCGCAGCGCCATCGGGATATTGGCCCGGTGGTCCTCCAGCGCCAGCGCGCGGCTGATGGCCGCCTCGTCGACGCCTTCGCCCTGCAGGAAGGCGACCATGGCGCGCATGCTCAGCGCCTGGCTGAGAAGTGGTGGGTCGCCGAGCTTTTGGGCATTGCGCACCGCCTCGTCCGCACGCTGGCGGGCCGCGTCGATGTGGCCGGCGTTGAACATGGCGAACGCCAGGGTGACCAACATGGCCACCAGCGCCTCGGGATGGTCGGCGGCCTCGGGTAGCGCATGGTGCAACAGGTCGGCCGCGTCGGGGAAACTGTCGTCGAGCAGGCGGACGTAGCCCAGCAGGCTCGCCGCCTCGGCGCGCAGCGGACCCGGTCGGAGTTCTGCCATCGCATGCTCGAGTAGCGCTTGGGCCCTGGCGGGATCACCGGCGTTGAAGTGGTGACGCGCCGACATGATCCGCCGGTGCGGGGTGTCGCCGCCGAGACCGATCGCCAGATCGATCAGTTCGGCGGCGGCCGCGGGCGCTCCGCGCATGCGCGCGCTCTCGGCCGCCTCGTCGAGGGCCGCGAGGGTGGCCGGGTCACCGGTCACCGCGCCCAGGGCCAGATGCCTGGCGCGAAGCTCGGGTTCCCCGACGATCTCGGCCAGTCTGCGGTGAGTCGCTCGGCGCCTCGACGACGCGGCGCCGGTGTACACCGCGCGGCCCAGGAGTGGGTGCGTGAAGCGGACGTGGTGGCCGTCGAGGCCGACGATCCCCTTGGCCTCCGCTATTTCCAGGATCGCGGCGATGTCGTCGAGCGCCCTGCCGCAGGCGCGGGCCAGTAGCTCCACCGTGGGGCGTGCGACACACGCCGCGGCCAACAACACCTCGTGCACGTCGGCCTCCAGAGCACCGATCCGCCTGCGGACCACCTCGGCCAGCGTTCCGGACAGCGGCACGTCGGACAGCGCGGCGGAGTCGCCGAGAGAGCGGGCCAGCTCGAGGGCGTACAACGGGTTGCCGCCGGCGAGTTCGTGGATGCGCACCATCATCGGCCGCGAATAGGTCCGGCCGAGGCGGTGCGCCAGGATCGTGTGCAATGCGCCGACACTGAACGGCTGCAAGACGATGCGTCGCACATCGTCGGGCCGCGGCATGCGCAGCGGCGGTGGCGGGGCGCCGGTTCCCGGGTCGGTGCGCACGGTGCACAGCAGACCGACCGCCGCGGACAACCGTGGACACGCGAAGGCCAACGCCCCGGCGCTCGAGGTGTCGAGCCACTGCAGATCGTCGATCGCGATCACCACGGGAGACTCCGCCGCCAGGGTCTCGATCACCGACAGGAATCCGGCCGCCACGGCGCGGGGATCGTTGGCGACCTCCGGCGCGTCCAGCAACAGTGCGCCGTACAGCCCCTTGCGTTGCGGTTCGGGAAGTGTCGCGAACACCGCCGGGTCGACGTCGCGCAGGAGGTCGGCGAGTGAGGCGTATGCCAGCACCGATTCGGTGGCCGACGCGCGCGCCGTCAGGACCCGCAGGCCCCGGTTCCGCGCCTGCTGGACCGCCGAGAGCCACGCGGTGGTCTTGCCGATACCCGCATCGCCTTCGAACACCAATACCGAGGGCCGCCCGCTCAGCGCGTTGAGGAAGTCGGCAACAGCCACCGACTCCGCGGCACGCATCGCATCAGCGGACTTCGACACCACCTCAGGATTACAGCAATCTGCGGCGCCGGCAGCGTATCGCCGATGCGAATTCGGTGTCGCTGGTCGCGGCAGGCGCGACCAGCGACACCCGAATCGCTACTTGGGGGCGAACCGCTGTCCGGCGTCGAGCCGGATGCACTGCCCGTTGAGCATGGCGTTCTCGACGATCGCGACCGCGAGCTTGGCGTACTCGTCGGGCCGCCCGAGCCGCTTGGGGAACGCCGCGTCCTTGGTGAGCTGGGCGGCGAACTCGTCCGGGATGCCCTCGGTCAGGCCCGTGGCGAACAGGCTCGGCGCGATCGCGAGCACCCGGATGCCCAGACTGCCCAGGTCCCGCGCCATGGTCAGGCACATGCCGGCGATGGCGGCCTTCGACGCGGTGTAGGCGACCTGCCCGATCTGCCCTTCGAAGGCGGCGATCGACGAGGTGTTGATGATGACGCCGCGCTCCGGAGTCTCGCTGTCCTCGGGTTCGTTCTTGCTCATGTGCTCGGCGGCGAGCCTGCTGATGTTGAAGGTGCCGACGGTGTTGAGGTCCTGGACCTGCCGGAAGACGTCGAGATCGTGCGGGCCGTTCTTCGTCAGCGTCCGCATGGCCGAGCCGCCGCCCGCGGTGGTGACCGCGATGTGCAACCCGCCCAGCCCGTCGACCGCCTCCTTCAGTACCTGCTCGGTGCCCGCGAAATCCATGACGTCGACGGGATGGAACGTCGCGCCGAGCTCGTCGGCCACCTCCTGGCCCTTCGACTGCGGCCGGTCGAGCACCGCGACGGCCGCGCCGCGCTTGGTCAGCGCCTCGGCGGTGGCGCGGCCGAAGCCGGACGCACCCCCGACGATGACGGCCTTCTTGCCCTCGATCTCCATCTAGCTTCCTTTCCACAAACCGGTCGGACTGTAAAGGAACCTAGCCGACGTCAGCGTTCGGTAAGCCTTTCGGGGGCGCGACTGACTACGTTGGCGTCCATGGCCGGCCTTCCGCACAGCACCCGCGCCTGGTGTGGGGTCGCCGCGGCGGCTGTCGCGGTCGGTGTCACCGAGTTGGCGGCGGTGCCGTTCGGCCCACAGGCCGACGCCCGCACCGCCGTCGGGTCCGCGGTCATCGACGCGACGCCCGGAGCGGTCAAGGAGTGGGCGATCACGACGTTCGGGATGGCCGACAAGCTGGTGCTGACACTCGCGGTGCTCGGTGTGATCGCCGCGCTGGCCGCGGTGAGCGCGGCCCTGCAGACACGACGGTTCCCGGTGGGCAGTGTGGTGATCGTGGCAGCCGGAATCGTCGGGTCCGCCGCGGTGCTGTCGCGTGCCGGTGCCGGTGCGCCAGACGTGATCCCGACCGTCGTGGGGACGGCGTGCGGTGTGGCGGCGCTGCATTTCCTGCTGTCGGGACGCTTCACCGACGCCGGTGAGACAGCGAGCACGGGCGTCGACCGTGGCCGGCGGCTCTCGTTGGTCGCGCTCGGTTTCGTGGCCGCCGGCGGGCTCACCGGAGCGGCGGGGGTGGCGTTGTCGCGGCGCGCCGCCTCGGTGACCGGCGACCGCACCGCGTTCGCGCTGCCACGGGTGGACGTGAGCGCGCCGCCGATCCCCCGGGCGGTGCAGCCCGAGGGCGCAGGCCTGCCGTCGTTCATCACGCCCACCGCCGACTTCTACCGCATCGACACGGCGCTGAGCGTGCCGCAGGTCGCCCGCGACGAGTGGCAGTTGCGCATCCACGGCATGGTCGACCGCGAGATCACCTACCGCTTCGCCGATCTCGAACGCTTCGAGACCCTCGAGAAGGTGGTCACGCTGACGTGCGTGTCGAACCCCGTGGGCGGAGACCTCATCTCGACCGCCACGTGGACCGGCTTCCGGGTGCGGGATCTATTGGCGGCGGCCGGAATTCACCCCGACGCCGATATGGTGCTGTCGACCTCCCGCGACGGGTTCACGGCGGGGACACCGGTCGAGGCGCTCACCGACGAACGCGATGCGCTGCTGGCGATCGGCATGAACGGCGAACCGCTGCCGACCGAACACGGCTACCCGGCCCGCCTCGTCGTCCCCGGCCTCTACGGGTACGTGTCGGCGACCAAGTGGGTCGTCGATCTGGAACTCACCCGCTTCGACCGCGCGCAGGCGTACTGGACGAAGCTGGGCTGGTCGGAGCGTGGGCCGATCAAGACCGAATCGCGGATCGACGTACCGCGCGCCGGTGGCGACGTGGCACCCGGACCCGTCACCTTCGGCGGGGTGGCCTGGGCCCAGAACCGCGGGGTGCGTGCCGTCGAGGTCCGCATCGACCCGCCGGGTGGGCAGGGCGACTGGCAGCCGGCCCGACTGGGTGCGAGCTACTCGAACGACACCTGGCGGCTGTGGAGCGTCGACTGGGAGGCCCGAGAAACCGGGTTGCACACGATCACCGTGCGCGCCACCGACAACACCGGCGCGGTGCAGACCGAAGCCCGGGCCGATCCGGTACCCGACGGCGCCACGGGCTGGCACAGCATCGTCTTCAACGTCACCTGACCCGCCCACCCCGTTTCCGCGAGCGTGCGCGCCTGCACCCGACACGCCGCCGTTCTTTCGGCACTTTGCGCCCCTTCGCCCAACCGCGAGCGCGACGAAAATCTGTGGCTCGCCGGCCGCCTCACGCGCTACCGTCGACGGCCGTGATCACGCCTGCCGACCGATGGCGCCACCTGCTCCGCGGCGAGCTTCTCAACGCGCGCAAGCAACGCGACACCGTCCGCGTCGCCGCGTTGCGGTCAGCCCTCGCCGCCGTGGACAACGCCGAAACGCCCGACGACGCACGAGTCGCCACCGGCACCGGTCCGATCGCGGGCAGCGTGGCGGGGCTCGGTGCTGCCGAAGTGGCGCGACGAACGCTGTCCGACCAACACATCCGCGCGCTGCTCACCGCGGAGGTCGACGAACGGGTCAGCGCCGCCGCGGATGCCGCCGCGGGTGGTTTCCCCGAGCGCGCCGCGCTCCTGCGTAGCGAGGCCGAGGTGCTGACCGGCCTGCTGAGCGATGTCGGACCGGCGTGACATCCTCGGGGCGTGCTGCTCGTCGATGTCGCCACCGCGTCCGCCGGCGTCGGCGCCACGTCGTCGCGGCTGGCCAAGACCGCCGCGATCGCCGAACTGCTGAGCCGGGCGGGCACCGAACAGGACGCCCGGCTCGTCACGGTGACGGTCGCGTGGCTGTCGGGTGAACTGCCCCAGCGCCAGATCGGCGTCGGCTGGGCGGCGCTGCGCTCTCTTCCCGAACCTGCGGCCGCACCGACGCTGACCGTCCCGGCGGTCGACGCGGCGTTCACCGAGATCGGGGCGGTGGCCGGAAAGGGCTCGCAGGCGCGCCGGGCGGCCCTGCTCGCCGACCTGTTCGCCGCGGCCACCGACGTCGAGCAGACCTTCCTGCGCCGGCTGCTGACCGGGGAACTGCGCCAAGGCGCCCTGATCGGTGTGATGGCCGACGCGGTCGCCAAGGCGGCCGGCGTGCCCGCCGTCGCGGTGCGCCGTGCGGCGATGCTGGCCGGCGACCTGCCGTCGGTGGCGGCCGCGGTCCTCACCGGCGGCGACGCGGCACTCGCACAGTTCACCCTGCGGGTCGGGCGGCCGGTCGGACCGATGCTCGCCCAGACCGCGACCGGCGTCGCCGACGCGCTGGACCGGCTCGGTGGCACGGCGGTGTTCGAGGCCAAACTCGACGGCGCCCGCGTGCAGATCCACCGCAGCGGTCAGGCCGTCACCGTCTACACACGTTCGCTCGACGACGTCACCGACCGGTTGCCGGAGGTGGTCGACGCCGCACTCGCGCTGCCGGTCACCGATCTGATCGCCGACGCGGAGGCGATCGCGCTGCGCCCCGACGGCCGTCCGCATCGCTTCCAGGTCACCGCCTCCCGGTTCGGTCGGGCCGCGGCGCGCGCCACCCAGCCGTTGTCGGTGTTCGTCTTCGACCTGCTGCACGTCGACGGCGCCGACCTGCTCGACCGGCCGACGCTCGAACGTGTCGCGGTGCTCGACGAACTGGTGCCCGCCGCGAACCGCGTCGACCGGCTCGTCACCGACGACGCCGCCGCCGCGCAGCGCTTCCTCGACGCCACGCTCGCCGCGGGCCACGAAGGGGTGATGGTCAAATCCCCCACGTCGCCCTACGAGGCGGGCCGCCGCGGCGCGGGGTGGCTGAAGGTCAAACCCGTCCACACCCTCGATCTCGTCGTCCTCGCCGTGGAATGGGGTAACGGCAGGCGCACCGGCAAGCTGTCCAACATCCATCTCGGCGCGCGTGACCCGGCGACCGGGGGTTTCGTGATGCTGGGCAAGACGTTCAAGGGCATGACCGACGCGATGCTCGACTGGCAGACCGCCCGGTTCCTCGAGTTGGCCGACGGCCCTACCGACCGTTACGTCGTGACGGTGCGGCCGGAGCAGGTCGTCGAGATCGCGTTCGACGGCGTACAGGGTTCGACCCGCTACCCCGGGGGAATGGCACTGCGTTTCGCACGCGTCGTTCGTTATCGGGACGACAAGTCCCCGGCCGAGGCCGACACCATCGACACCGTGCGCGCCTTCTACGAGCGCGCTTGACCGCGCGAAACCCGGGAATCGTCTCGCCGCCCCACGGGTCGGTGCGAGGATCGTCCACAGGCACACCGACACCGTCGCGCCATCGAGGGAGAGCAACGTGGCCACACCCACCGCCGCACCGTCCGAGCGCTTCGAGGAGACCGTCGGCGACGTCACCTACGTCCGCACGGACAAGGAGCTGCCGCCGGTGGCGATCATCGACCGGTCGCCCATCACGGCCAGACACCGGATCGTCTTCGGCGTCATCGCGCTGATCGGCGCGATCGCCTGGGCGGTGATCGCGTTCTTCCGCGGTGAGACCGTGAACGCCGTCTGGTTCGTGATCGCCGCCATCTGCACCTACGTGGTGGCGTTCCGCTTCTACGCGCGGTTCATCGAGATGAAGATCGTCAAACCCCGAGACGACCACGCCACGCCCGCTGAGCTTTTCGAGAACGGCACCGACTATGTGCCGACCGACCGCCGGGTGCTGTTCGGTCACCACTTCGCCGCGATCGCCGGTGCCGGCCCACTGGTGGGTCCGGTGCTCGCGATGCAGATGGGGTTCCTGCCCGGCACCATCTGGATCATCATCGGTGCGGTCTTCGCCGGATGTGTGCAGGACTTCCTGGTGCTGTCGATCTCGACCCGTCGCCGCGGCCGGTCGCTGGGACAGATGGCGCGCGACGAACTTGGCGCCGTCGGTGGCGCCGCCGCGATCGTCGGCGTGCTCGTCATCATGGTCATCCTGCTGGCCGTGCTGGCACTGGTCGTCGTTCAGGCGCTGGCACAGAGCCCGTGGGGCGTGTTCTCCATCGCGATGACGATCCCGATCGCGATCTTCATGGGCATATATCTTCGCTTCCTCCGGCCGGGCCGGGTCTCCGAGGTGTCGGTGATCGGCGTGGGCCTGCTGCTGCTGGCCGTCGCCTCCGGCAACTGGGTGGCCCACACATCGTGGGGCGCATCGTGGTTCGACCTCTCCCCGGTCGCGTTGAGCTGGTGCATCATCGTCTACGGGCTGGCGGCGTCGGTGCTGCCCGTGTGGTTCCTGCTGGCCCCGAGGGACTACCTGTCGACGTTCATGAAGGTGGGCACGATCGCGCTGCTGGCGGTCGGCATCCTCATCGCGCGTCCGGTGATGGAGGCGCCCGCGATCTCGCAGTTCGCCACCAGCGGTACGGGCCCCGTCTTCGCCGGCTCGCTGTTCCCGTTCCTGTTCATCACGATCGCCTGCGGCGCGCTGTCGGGCTTCCACTCGCTGATCTCCTCCGGTACCACGCCCAAGCTGCTGGAGAAGGAAGGCCAGATGCGGCTGATCGGCTACGGCGGCATGCTGACCGAGTCGTTCGTGGCGATCATGGCGCTCATCACCGCGGCGATCCTCAACCAGCACCTGTACTTCACGCTCAATGCACCCACCGCGCAGACCGGTGGCACCGCCGCGACCGCGGCCGAGTACGTCAACGGGCTGGGCCTGTCAGGTGCGCCGATCACGCCGGAACAGATCGATCAGGCCGCCGAGAGCGTCGGCGAGGCGTCGATCGTGTCGCGCACCGGTGGCGCACCCACGTTGGCGTTCGGCATGTCCGAGGTGCTCAGCAGCGTGTTCGGCGGGGACACGCTCAAGGCGTTCTGGTACCACTTCGCGATCATGTTCGAGGCGCTGTTCATCCTCACGACCGTCGACGCGGGCACGCGCGTGGCCCGGTTCATGCTGTCGGACGGGCTGTCGAATCTCGGTGGGCCGCTGCGCAAGCTGAAGGACCCGAGCTGGCGTGTCGGCGCCTGGGTCTGCAGCCTGATCGTGGTGGCGGCCTGGGGCAGCATCCTGCTGATGGGGGTCACCGACCCGCTCGGCGGGATCAACACGCTGTTCCCGCTGTTCGGTATCGCCAACCAGTTGCTCGCGGCGATCGCGCTGACGGTGGTGACGGTGGTGGTGCTGAAGAAGGGCTACCTCAAGTGGGCCTGGATCCCCGGGATTCCGCTGGTGTGGGATCTGGTCATCACACTGACCGCGTCGTGGCAGAAGATCTTCTCCGGTGACCCGAAGGTCGGCTATTGGACGCAGCACTTCCAGTACAAGTCGGCACTCGCGCAGGGTGAGGAATCGTTCGGCGCGGCGAAGAATCCCGACCAGATCAACGACGTCATCCGCAATACGTTCATCCAGGGCACGCTGTCGATCGTGTTCGCGGTGCTCGTGCTGATCGTCTTCGCCGCGGGCGTCGTCATGGCGGTGCGCGCGCTGCGCGGCACGGCGTCACCGACCACCGAGGAGGAACCGCTGCCGTCGCGCATCTTCGGTCCGTCCGGTCTGCACACCACGGCGCAGGAGAAGGAGGTGGCAAAGCAATGGGATGCGTTGCCGGGTTCGCACGCCAGATCCGTTGGTACGTCGCCTCACTGATGGGCGACAACCACTACGACCGCTATCTCGAGCACCGCCGCCGCACGCACCCCGGCCAGCCGGTGCTCAGCGAGCGGGAGTACTGGCGCATGCGTCACGCGGCCGCCGACGCCGACCCCGGCGCGCGGTGCTGCTGACCTACGCCACGCAGTACCGGATCGGCAGGTGCTTGAGCCCGCCGACGAACGTCGTCGCGACGTGTTCGGGCCGACCGGCGAGTTCCACGGAACGCAGCCTGGGCACCAGCTGCGTGAAGAAGCTGCCGACCTCCATGCGGGCCAGCGCCGCACCGAGGCAGAAGTGCACACCGTGACCGAACGAGACGTGCCGGTTGGGGTCGCGGCCGACGTCGAAGCTGAACGGGGCGTCGAACACGTCCTCGTCGCGGTTGCCCGACACATAGGACAGCAGGAGCGACTCCCCCGCCCTGATGGGGACACCGCGCACCTCGGTGTCCTCGGCCGCGGTGCGCATGAACGCTTTCACCGGGGTCACCCACCGGATCATCTCCTCGGCGGCGAGCCCCATCAGTCCCGGCTCATTCCGCAGCCGGCGTAGCTGGTCCTGGTGCTCGGCCAGGGCCAGCATGCCCCCGGAGATGGTGGCGCTGGTGGTGTCGTGGCCGGCGGCCGCCACGATCGCGTAGTAGGACACGGTGTCGATGTCGGACAGCGGCTGGCCGCGCAGCCGTGCGTTGGCGATGGCCGAGGCGAGGTCTTCGGTCGGATGCTCACGCCGGGACGCCGTCAACGCGGTGAAGTACTCGAACATCTCCAGCAGCGCCGCCATCTGGTCCTCGGAGGAGTCGCCGCGCTGGAACTCCTCGTCGTCGCTTCCGAACAGCTCCTGGGTGAGTCTGAGCATCAGCGGGAAGTCGCACTCGGGCACGCCGAGCAGCGACATGATCACGAAGAGTGGGTAGTTCACCGCCACTTCTTGGACGAAATCGCATTCCGGCCCCGCCTCGAGCATCTTCTCGACGTACGCGCCGGCGAGTTCGTCGACGCGAACCCTCAACGCCCGCATGGCTTTCGGCCGGAACCAGTCGGCACCGATGGCCCGCAACTCACGGTGCTCGGGGTCGTCCAGATGGATCAGCGTGCGGATACCCACACCCGCCTGCAGTTCGTCGGCCGCCGCCGTCATCAGCACCGAGCGTGGTGAATTGGTGAACAGGTGGTTCGCCCGTTCGATCGCCATGATGTCGGCGTGCTTCGTGATCGCCCAGAACGGTCGGTAACCGTCCACTTCGACCCACGACACCGGTGCGCGCGCCCGCAGGTGTGTCAGAGCAGCGTGGAGCGCCGGTTCGTCGGTGTAGGCCTTGGGGGTGGCGAACACCCTGGCGGCGTCGTCGATGATCGGGGCGCTCACGGGAGACTCCTCTCGGCGGCGGCCGGAAGGCCGCGCAACTCGCGTAGGACGGCGCTGACGGCGGCATCGGGTACGCCGGCCGGGAAGGCGGGCAGGACACGGTCGATCACCCCGTCACAACGTTCGCGCAGCTTTGCCGCGACCCTGTCGAGGGGCGCGACGACGGTGAACGCCGCGAGGACGTCGTCGTCGATCAGCGTGCCCATGACATCCCACTCGCCCTGCCGGGACAGCCGATGCAGTTCGGTGTGCAGGTCACCCCAGCCGTGCAGGTCGAGCACACCGCGGTAGGCGGGGGTCGACCCGTAGAACGCGAGCTGCTTTCGGGTGGCGACGGCGGCCGTGTCCATGTCCTCGGCGGTCTGTCCGGTCACCACGAACACCGGACACGACACCTGAAAACTGTTGCGGCTGCGCCCAGCTCGCTCCATCCCGGCCAGGAGCGCCGGCGCCGTGACCTGGTCGAGATAGCGCCTGGTGGTGAACGCATGCGCGAGCAGACCGTCGGCGACCTCACCGCACATTCCGGTCATCGCCTCACCCACTGCGGCGATGAAGATCTTCGGGATGCCGTGGGGGTGCGGTTCGGGCACGAACATCGGGGTCATGATCGTGTGGGTGTAGAAGTCGCCCTCGAACCGCAGCGGTGCGCCGTCGTGCCAGCACGACCAGATCTCGTGCAGCGCGGTGACGAACTCCCGCATGCGCCGTACCGGGTGGCTCCACGGCATGGAGAACCGCTTCTCGACGTGGGGTCGGATCTGCGTGCCGAGGCCGAGGATGAAGCGGCCGCCGGAGTACGCCTGCAGATCCCAGCCGATGTTGGCCACGGTCATGGGGTTTCGCGCGAACGCCACGGCGATGCTGGTACCGATCTCCAGGCGCGTGGTGTGCTCGGAGGCGAGCGCGAGGGGAAGGAACGGATCGTGGTCGATCTCCCCGGTCCAACAGCCGTCGTAACCGTGGCCTTCCGCGGTGGCGGCCGCCTCGGGCACACGATCGAGTCGGCTGGGGATGCCCCGGTCCACCTCGAGGCCGGGCACCACGCCGTCACCCATGGTAGATGACGCTACAGTAAGCAATTCAGTAAGGTCAACGACCGTGAGTGAGGACCGGCGCATGGTGGACGCACAGGACTGGAAGGAGACGCTCGAGGACCTCGACCGTCGCCGGGCGCACGCCCACGGTATGGGCGGGCCCGAGCGGGTCGCCAGACATCGCGGCAAGGGCAAACTCGACGCGCGCGCCCGCGTCGCCCGCCTGCTCGATCCGGACTCGTTCTGCGAGTTCGGCACACTGGTCGGCGGTGACATCGCGGCCGACGGGCTCGTCGCGGGGGCCGGCCGGATCGGCGGCACCCCGGTGATGGTCGGAGCCGAGGACTTCACCACGCTCGCGGGCAGCATCGGCCCCGGCGGGAACGCCAAACGGTACCGGCTCGCGGAACTGGCACTGCGCAACAAGATTCCGATGGTGATGCTGCTGGAGGGTGCCGGATTCCGGCCCAGCGGTGAACACTACGGGCGCACACCGACCGACCTGATCGTGCAGGCGCAGTGCTCCGGCAAGGTGCCGACGGTGTCGGCGGTGCTGGGACCGTCGGCGGGCCACGGTGCGCTGGTGGCGCCGGTGTGCGACTTCACCATCATGAGTGCGGCGGGAGCGATCTTCACCGCCGGGCCGCCGGTCGTGAAAGAGTCCACCGGAGAGGACATCTCGAAGGAGGACCTGGGAGGCCCCGATGTCGCGCTGGGCAGCGGGGTGGTCCACAACTACGCCGATGACGACGAGGCCGTCATCGACGACATCCGCCGGTACCTGTCCTACTTTCCGTCCAGCGCATGGTCCTATCCGCCGACCCGGCTGGCCGACGACACCGCCGACCCGCGCCCCACCCCCGAACTGCTCGACATCGTCTCGCGCGACAACCGCCACATCTACGACATGCGCGCGGTGCTCGACGTCGTCTTCGACCGGCCCGACTGGTTCGAGGTGCAACCCCGCTTCGGTCGGGCGATCATCTGCGCGCTGGCCCACCTGGGCGGCTACCCCGTCGCCGTGGTGGCGAACCAACCGCAGGTGATGGCAGGCTCCATCGACTCCGACGCCGCCGACAAGGCCGCCCACTTCATCACCGTCGCCGATTCGTTCCATCTACCCATCGTCTTCCTCGCCGACAACCCGGGCATGCTGCCGGGCAGCCGGTCCGAACGCAACGGTGTACTGCGCAGCGGTGCACGGATGTTCGCCGCGCAGACCGCCGCCACCACGCTCAAGCTGCACGTCACGCTGCGCAAGGCGTTCGGTTTCGGCTCGATGGCCATGTCGCTGCTGGGGTTCGACAACCAGGTGGCGACCTTTGCGTACCCGGGGGCGACCATGGGGGCGATGAGCGCCGCGGCGATGAGCCGGGCGACGCACGCCGGCGAGGACTACGCCGAGGTGCTCAAGAGCATGGAGCTGGAGGCCAGCTACCGGTCGGCCGGGCACCTCGGGTTCGACGAGCTCATCTCTCCGGTCGAGACCCGCGACCGGCTTCTCACGGCGCTGCAGCACGGCGTCTTCAGCAGACAGGAGGTCGCCGAACCGGTGTGCCGCACCCTCGTCATGCCGTGACCTCGCGCGCGACACTACGGTTGTTGACCGGAACTCGCCGAAATTCGTCAACAACCGTAGTCTCGGCACGCCGAAACCCCTCAGGTGCGGCGGTACTCCTCGACGATCGGGGCGAGTTCGTCTGGCGTCGCCCCGTGCATGATCAGCGCGTCGGCGCCGTAGTCGAACTCCTTGCGGATGCGCTCGACGCACTGCTGGGCCGAGCCCGTCGCCGCAGGCGCCAGCCACTCGTCGGGCAGAAGCGTCGCGATGTGTTCGATCTGCGCTGCGGTGGCTTTGTGATCGATGCCGCCGGGGATCGACGTCACCACCTCGTCCTCCCGGAATCGTTGCAGCACAGCGGGATCCCAGTCGTTGGTCGTCACCATCAGGTCGCCGTAACCCTGCAGATAGGTCGCGAGCCGCGCCACCGTCTTCTTCAGCCGCAATTCCTCGGGCAGGTGGTCGCCGACCGTCGCGAAACACGACCACACCCGGACACTGTCGGGGTCCCGGCCGGCCTGCTCCGCGGCGTCCTTGACCGTCTTCACGCACCGCTGCAACGTCTCCGGCGTGAAGTAGGTGTGCAGGATGACGTCGTCGAACGCACGACCGCCGAGCGCCAGTGTCTGGGGACCGAACGCGACGATCGCCAGCCGGATGTCCTCGTCGAAGTCGGGGTCGAGGAACAGCACCGGGTACGTGCCGAGCGGCCCGTCGTGGTTGAAGATCAGCTCGCCGTGCCACAGGCGTCGCATCACCTGAGCGAAGTCCTCCATCTGCGCGGTCGTCACGGCCGGTATGCCGAACGCTCCGTAGATGGCGCCGATGCCTCGGCCGATGCCGAGGGTGAACCGTCCACCCGACAGGCGGTGCATGGTCGTCGCCCACGAGGCGGTGATCAGCGGGTGGCGGGTGTTGTGATTGGTTGCGGCGGTGGCGATCCGCATCCGGCTGGTCACCGCGCACGCCGCGCCCACCAGCGAGGACGCCTCCTTGACGTTCCAGCGCTCGGAGATGAAGGCGGTGCCGAACCCGAGTTGCTCACCGCGCCGCGCCTCGTCCATCAGCGTGGCGGGCCCCTCGCCGCCCGCGCCGGCCAGCAGGTAGTAACCCAGCTCGTCGAGCGTGTCATCGGTCAATGCCAGACCCCTTGTTTGTAGCCGCAGTTCCAGACCTCGGTGATCCTGCCATCGATGACGCGGAACACCTCCATACTGCTGATCGTCGTCGTGGTGCCGTCCTTGAGGGTCATCGGGGACTGGTAGACGATGGTGACGTGTTCGCCGTCGTCGCCAGCGACCACCAGGTTCAGCTCGAAGCGCACCGCCGCGAACATCGCCCAGTGGTCGACGATCCGCTGTACGGCCTGATCGTGGCTGAGCGTGACCGACTCCCCCACGTCGTGGCGGATCACGCTGTCACCCAGAAGTTGGTCGGCAAGGGCGACATCACGCTCATTCCACACTCGCAGGTTGTACAGCTCGACGACCTCACGCGCCGTGCGGGTCACGCGAACACCGCCCGTTCCGCCCCGTTCATCCCACTTTGAACCCTTGGTAACCGGCGGCGGCGATCTCGTCGCAGCGCCTGCGGTACTCGGGCAGCCCGGCGGTGTAGCCCATGTACATGCGCTTCTTGCCGGGCACGTTCCCGCCGTTGTACCAGGAGCTGCACGACGGGTGCACCAGCACGGTCGGAGCCACGAGGGCGGTGGCGTGTTCGATCCACTCCGTCTGCGCGCCGGGCAGGGCTTCGATCGTGCGGTGACCGCGGGCCCGCAGAAACTGCAGACAGTCCGCAATCCAGTCCACGTGCTGTTCGAGGGCCGCTACGAAATTGGTGGCGGCGCTGGGACTTCCGGGGCCCTGGACGGTGAACAGGTTGGGGAATCCGGCGATCTGCAGCCCGAGGTAGGACACCGGCCCGTCCGCGGCCCACACGTCCCGCAGCAGCACCCCGTCGCGGCCGCGGACGTCGATACGGCTCAGCGCTCCGGTCATGGCGTCGAAGCCGGTGGCGTAGACGATCACGTCGAGTTCGTGATGGCCCTGCTCAGTGTCGATGCCCGTTGGCGTGACCGACCGGATACCTCCGCGGCGCAGATCGACCAGCGTGACGTTGTCGCGGTTGAACGTCTCGTAGTATCCCTGGTCGATGATCGGCCGTTTGCAGGCGAACGGGTGGGTGGGCACCAACGCGGCCGCCGTCTGTGGGTCGCGGACGATCCGGGCCACGGCCTCGCCGTAGAGTTCGGCGGCCATCCGGTTGGCCTCGATGTCGAAGAAGATGTCGCCCCAGTTGAGGGCGCCCATGATGCCGTGCTCCTCGACCGCGCGCCGGCGCTCTTCGGCGGTCGCCTCCTTCAACGGCGGTCGGACCAGCATGTCGAGCAGAACGGAGAACGCGCTGAGCCGGGCCGCGCCCACGGGATGCTCACGCTGTGCGGCACGGATCTCCCCGTATCGGGCCTTGAGGTCCTCGAGCTCACCGGGTTCGAACGGGCGGATGCGCCACGGCAGCGTGTAGGCCGGGGACCGTTGGAAGACGACGAGCTGCTCGGCCTCCCTGGCCACCGCGGGGATCAGCTGCACACCCGTAGAACCGGTCCCGATCACACCGACCCGCCGACCGGCGAGGTCGACGCCGTCACGCGGCCAGCGACTGGTGAACAGCGACGTCCCGCTGAAGGTGTCCATGCCGGCGATGTCCGGTTCGAGCGGGACGGAGAGGATGCCGGTGGCGGCGATGACGAAGGGCGCCGCATACCTGTCACCGGCCACCGTCTCGAGCATCCACTCCGCCGCGACCTCGTCGAACGTCATGGCCACGATCTCGGTGTCGAAGTCGATGTCGCGGCGCAGGTCCAGCCGATCGGCGACGAAATTCAGGTACGCCTCGATCTCGGGCTGGGCCGGCATGGTCTCGGTCCACACCCACTCCTGCTGGATCTCCTCGGAGAAGCTGTAGGAGTACTCGATGCTCTCGATGTCGCAACGCGCCCCGGGGTACCTGTTGAACAGCCAGGTGCCGCCGACGCCGTCGGCCTTCTCCACCACCCGGGCGCGCACGCCGAGTTCGCGCAGCCGGTGCAGGGCGTAGAGACCGGAGAACCCGGCACCGACAATGAGCACGTCGTAGCGCTTCGGTTCGGTCACAACGCCACCACCTGTTCGTTGCGGTCGCGGCGCTCGAGGTAGAACCGGGCGGCGCGGCCGATCGCGTCGGCGGTGGGGCCAGGGTGCCAGCCGAGATCGCGTGTTGCCTTGCCGTGATCGGCGGGCGAGGTCAGCGCGATCAACCGGGCCGCGGCCGGATTGATCGGGAAGTCGGTGCCCAACAACCGGTTCGACATCCCGGCAGCTGCGGCGAGGAGGTGGACCAGCGCCATCGGGACGCCGAACCGCGGCGGCGTCACCCCCGCCGACTCCGCGGCGATGGTGAACATCTCGCGCTGAGACATGTAGCGCTCGGAGACGATGTACCGCTCCCCGACCCGGCCGTGTTCGGCGGCCAGCACCAACGCCGCTGCGGCGTCGTCGATGTCCACGACCTCCGCTCCGACGCCGCGGATGTAGCACGGCATCTTGCCGAACGCGGCGAGCGCGACGAGCGCACCCTGCTTGGGCTGCCAGTCGGGCGGGCCGTACGGATTGGACACGCACATCGCCACGGCGGGCAGACCGCGTTCGCGGGCGTAGCGCAGCACCAGGTCCTCGGCCTGACGGCGGGATTCGATGTAGGGGCCGCCCTCACCGCTCCAGTTGAACGGCGTGTCCTCGTTCACCACCTCGCCGTCGGCGCCGACGGCGATGGTCCCGATCGTGCTCAAGAACACGAAGCGCCGAAGGTCCGCTTGTACGGCGATGTCGAGCACCCCACGCAAACCCTCGACGTTGGTCCGGAACAGCGGCGCGGGATCGGCCAGATGCGCCCTGGTGTCGACCACGCAGTAGAAGACGACGTCGCGGTCGGCCATCGCCGCCGCGACCGCCTCGGTGTCGAAGATGTCGCCGTAACGCCGCTCGACGTCTAGGCCGTCGATTCCCCTGGTGGAGCTGCTGCGGCGCAACAGGACTCGCACATCGTCACCGTCGGCCACCAGGCGCCGAACCACCGCGGCACCCACGTTTCCGCTGGCGCCGAGCACCAGCGCCCTCCTGCGCGCCGGGGCGCCGTCCATCGCCGATCCCATCCGTCGAATGGCGTTCTGCTTCGTCGGCGGGGATGTTACTGTAACTCTTACAGTAGTTGGCCGAGAACGAGGAAAATCCGATCGATGGGCGAGAATTCCCGGTGAGGTACACCCTGGAGTACCCGAGCGAATTACCCAGCGCGCCCGACGATTTCTTGCATCCGGATGTGCTCCGCGCCGTGGCCACCGCAGCGGAGGCCGCCGGCTTCTCCGCGATCGCGCTCAGCGAGCATCCGGCGCCGTCGCGCAAGTGGCGCCGCAGCGGTGGCCACAACACGCTGGACCCCATCGCGGCACTGAGCTTCATGGCGGCAGTCACCACCCGCATCAGACTGATGACGAATCTCTACGTCCTGCCGTACCGCAACCCGTACCTGTCCGCCAAAGCGTTGACCAGCCTCGATCTGATCTCCGGCGGCAGGTTGACCGCGGGCGTGGGTGCCGGCTACCTGCGGTCGGAGTTCGCTGCCGTCGGTGTGGACTTCGCCGACCGGGCCCGGCTGTTCGACGAGGCGCTGGACGCGCTGTGGTCGATCTGGATGGACCCGGAGACTCCGGTCAGCGGCGCGGATTTCGCCGCTCCCTCGACCGTGTGGCTGCAGAAGCCCAAGCAGCGGCCCCACCCGCCGATCTGGATCGGCGGCAACAGTACCGCTGCGCTGCGCCGCGTCGTCGAATACGGCTCCGGGTGGATGCCGATCATCGCACCTCGCCGGATGGCGTCGACGATCCTCACACCGGCCATCGAGGACGTCGGCCAGCTCGGCACCGCGCTCGCCCGGCTGCGGCGGCGGTTCGCGGAGGAGGAGCGGGACCCGGCGTCGCTGGACGTTCAGGTGGTGTGCCCACCCTTCGGGTTCGACGACGAGACGTCACTGCGTCTCGCACGTCGCGCCCTCGACGAGTTCGCCGCGGTCGGGGCCACCTGGGCCGTCGTGCACGTCGACGGCTCCAGCCCGGAAGCGGCGATCGAGTTCATCAGGGCATTCGGCGAGCAGGTCATCACAGAGGGAATGGGTGCGGCATGAGAGTTCCGTTCACCTGGAAGGTCACCGGCTGGTTCGTGGTCGGCTGGTCCGCGGAGTTCGTCACCGGCGAGACCAAGGCGCTGCACTACTTCGGCGACGACCTGGTGGCCTACCGCGACGAGGCGAACACCCTGCATGTCCTCGAGGCGCACTGCAAACACCTTGGTGCTCATCTGGGCCACGGCGGCAAAGTGGTCGGCGACTGCGTGGAGTGCCCGTTCCACGGGTGGCGTTGGGGCCCGCAGGGCGACAACACCTACATCCCCTATCAGCCGGACCGGCCGAACCGTGCGTTGAAGCTGAGGGTGTACCCGGTCGTCGAGCAGTACGGCTGCGTTTTCGTCTGGCATCATCCGGACGGCGCGGAACCGCAGTGGCCACTGCCGGACCTCTTCAAGAAGTTCCCCCAGTTCCCCACCGACCCGGACGCGTATTACCGGCCATATCCCGAGTTCTCGAGCCGCGCCGAGAACGAGCCGGTGCACCCGCAGATCGTCGCCGAGAACGGCCCGGACAGTTCGCACTTCCGCTATGTCCACGGCGCCTCGGTGACGCCGGTCTGCCTCAACTGGGAGGTCGTCGGCGAAGAGTGGCGCTTCCTCACCGGATGGCCGGACGCCCGCAGCGACGACCCGGACAAGATGGCGCTGCTCATCCACAGCCACTTCTCCGGGCTGGGGTTCGCCGTGAGCGTCTTCGAGGGTTCGTCGAACCATCGGCTGATCTTCGCGTGCACCCCGGTCGACGACGGGCTCTCCGACATGTTCTATTCGATCTGGTGGCCCAAGGTCGACGGCGAGACCTCCGACGTCCCGCCGGAGGATGTCCGCGCCCGGGTGGAGAGGCAGTTCCTGCGCACGGTCTGGGAGGACCTCGACATCTGGCGCTACCAGCGCTATGTCGAGCGGCCGCCGCTGGCCAAGGTCGACGCGAAACCCTATATGGCCATGCGGGATTGGGCCAAGCAGTTCTACGACGTGCCCGCCCGGGTATGACGCCACGCTTGGCTGAGCTGGTGGGGCCGGGGCACACCGCACTGGTCACCCAGGAGTTGCAGGGTGCGGTCGTGGGCCCCGACGCCAGCCTGGCCGCACTGGCCGACGAGTCCCGCCGGGCGGCGCTGCCGAACATCGCCCGACTGCTGCCGGTCGCGCGCACCGCGGGGGTGAGGGTGGTGCACTGTCTGGTGCAGCGACGGTCCGACGGCCTGGGCTCCAACCACAACGCCAAGTTGTTCGCGGTCGGCCGCAGCGGCGTCGCCATCGAACCGGGCAGCCCGGGCGCCACCCTGCTGCCCGAATTCGGCCCGGAGCCATCCGATCTGGTGCTCACGCGGTGGCACGGTCTCGGTCCGATGGGCGGCACCGACCTCGACGCGGTCCTGCGCAACCTCGGTGTCACGACGATCGTCGCCGTCGGCGTATCCCTGAACGTGGCGATCCCGAACCTGGTGATGGACGCAGTCAACGCGGCGTACCGTGTCGTCGTGCCGCGCGATGCGGTCGCCGGGATCCCTTCCGAATACGGCGACGCCGTCATCGACAACACGCTGTCGCTGCTGGCGACGATCACCACCACCGACGATCTGATCCGGACCTGGACGCGGGAGGCCTGATGCAGTTCACCATGCCGGAAGTGGCCGACGCCGTCGCGGCGCTGTTACCCGACCGCGAACTCGTGGTTCAGGGCACGCAGCGCCACACTTACACGGACACCGTCGCACGGTCGAATCGGCTTGCGTCGTATCTGCACACGGCAGGGCTGGGGTGTCACACCGAGCGCTCGGAGCTGCGAGGTCACGAGACCGGCCAGGACCTGCTCGGCATCTACGCGCACAACGGCAGCGCCTACGTCGAGGGTCTCCTCGGCGCCTTCCGCTCGCGGGTCGCCCCGTTCAACGTGAACTACCGCTATGTCCGCGACGAACTGCGCTACCTGCTCGACGATTCCGGCGCCACCGCGCTGCTCTATCACGCGACGTTCGCGCCGCGCGTGGCCGACGTGCTGCCCGACCTGCCCCGCCTGCGCACCCTGATTCAGATCCCCGACGATTCCGGTAACGGACTCCTGCCGGGCGCCGTCGACTACGAGTCGATCGTCGCGTCCGGGACGTCCACCCCGCCGCCGGTCCAACCCTCCCCCGACGATCTCTACGTGCTCTACACCGGCGGCACCACCGGGATGCCGAAGGGTGTCTTGTGGCGCCAGCACGACATCTTCATGACCGCCTTCGGCGGCCGCTCACTCTACGGCGGTGACACCGTCACCTCCCTCGACGACGTCGCGCAGCGCGCGGCGGCCAACCCGGGAACCACACTGCTGATCCTGCCCCCGTTGATGCACGGCGCAGCCCAGTGGGCGGTGATGACCGCGCTGACGACGGGTCAGACGGTGGCGTTCACGTCGGTCGTCGACCGCCTCGACCCGGACGACGCTGTGCGCACGATCGAACGCGAGAAGGCCGCCGTGGTGACGGTCGTCGGCGATGCGATGGTCCGCCCGCTTGCCGATGCCCTCGAAAAGGCCCTCGCGACAGGGCAACCCGACGTGTCGTCGCTGGCGGTCGTCGCCAACGGCGGCGCGATGCTCACCCCGACCGTCAAACAACATGTCGTCGAACTGCTGCCCAACGCCGTGGTGGTCGACGGAGTCGGCTCCTCCGAGACCGGCGCCCAGATGACCCACATGTCGATGACCGGCGCCGTCGCCACGGGTACCTTCAACCCCGGTCCGGACACCTGCGTGCTCGCCGAGGACCTCGGCACGGTCCTGCCGCCCGGCCACGACGGGATCGGCTGGCTCGCCCAGCGCGGCTATGTCCCGTTGGGCTACAAGGGCGACGCCGCCAAGACCGCGAAGACGTTCCCCGTCGTCGACGGCGTGCGGTACGCGGTGCCCGGTGACCGCGCCCGCCACCTCGACGGCGGCGCGATCGAACTGCTCGGCCGTGATTCGGTGACCATCAACTCCGGCGGCGAGAAGATCTTCGCCGAAGAGGTGGAGGCGGCGCTGGCGTCCCATCCCGCCGTGGAGGATGTGCTGGTCGCAGGCCGGCCCAGCGAACGCTGGGGCCAGGAGGTGGTCGCGGTGGTCGCGCTCGCCGAAGGCGCCGCGGTCGACGCCGACGATCTGATCGCCCACGCCGCCAACAGCATTGCGCGCTACAAACTGCCCAAGGCGGTGGTGTTCCGCCCGGCCGTCCAGCGCAGCCCGGCCGGCAAGGCCGACTACCGCTGGGCCCGCGACCAGGCGGTCAACGGCTAGGGCAGTACGCGCACCGGGACGTTCTGCCAGCCGGCGACGTTCTGCATGTTGACCCGCCGGCACCGCTCGAACGCGACGGCGTAGCGCGGCATGAACTCCGCCATCTTCTCCAACGCGATCGCGCTCTCCATGCGCGCCAGCGCGGCGCCGAGACAGCTGTGGATGCCGTAGCCGAAGCCGAGGTTCTGCGCCTCGGTCCGGTCCCTGTCGATGTCGAAGGTGTCCGGATCCGTCCACGCCTCGGCGTCCCGGTTCGCCGACCCGCCGATCAGGAAGACCGGCTTACCGGCCGGGATCGTCACGCCGTGCAGCGTCACGTCGGTGCGCGAACAGCGGACGTTGTACTGGGCCGGCGCTTCGTAGCGCAGCAACTCCTCGACCGCGGCGGGGACCTTGTCGCGATCGTGGAGCAGTGCGCGCCACTGGTCCGGGTTGCGGGCGAACACCACGGCGGCGTTGCCGATCACCTTGGTCACGGTCTCCGCACCGGCACCGCCCAACAGCATGGCGAACTGGGTGATCTCGATGTTGTCCAGCGGGCCGTGCTCACCGTTCTCGCGCTCGATCTCCGCGGTGATCAACCTGCTCAGCAGATCGTCGCCCAGGTCGTGTCTGCGCTCCTTGGTCAACCGGTAGAGGAAGATGGCCATCTCGGTGCCGGCCTGGATTCCGCGTTCGCCCATCTCGACCTCGCCGGGTTCACGGTGCAGGAAATCGTCGACCCAGATCCGCATCTGCTGGCGGTGCTCCGCGGGCACACCGATCATCCGGCTGATGATCTCGATCGGGAACAGCGCCGAGAAATCCTGCACCATGTCGAATCCGGCGGGATCGACGGCGGCCAGGCAGTCGTCGATCACCTCCTCGACCATCGGCCGCAGCGACTGGATGGCACGGGGGGTGAACACCTTGTTGAGCAGGCTGCGCATGTGCCGGTGCTCCGGTGGGTCCATCATGATGATCGACTTGTGCGGCGGCGGATCCTCGTTGCGCACCATCGCGAGATCCACGCCGCGCGCCGACGAGTACGTCGCGAAATCCTTGAAGGCGGCCGCCACGTCCGCGTGGCGGCTCAGCGCGTAGAAGTCGTACTGCTCGCTGTAATAGACCGGGGCCTCTTCCCGCATCCGCCGGTACGTCTCATAGGGTCCGCTGAAGAACTCCTCCGAGAACGGGTCGAAAAGCACTGTGGACAGGGTCATGTCATCCCCTTCGATGTCCGGCCGAGCCGGTGGCGGGTGCGAGCGCGAGCCCGCCGGAGGGCGAGGTCGGCGCCCACGCGCATCGGTCCGGTGAACGGCATCGCCGCCCGTCCGGTGATGCTGAACGGCAGATCGCTGCCCACCACCGAGCGGTGGTGGCTGAACGTGTCGAAACCGGCCTTGCCGTGGTAGGCGCCCATCCCGCTGCGTCCCACCCCGCCGAACGGTGCGGCCGACGGGATCATCTGCGCGGCGAAGTCGTTGCGCGCGACACCACCACTGCGGGTCGAGCGCACGAAGGTGCGGAAGTCGGCGTCGTCGGGTCCGTACCAGTACGCCACCAGCGGTGCCGGCCGCCGGTTGATGTAGTCGACCGCCTCGGCCGGGCGTCGGTATCCGCGGACCACGAGCACCGGGCCGAAGATCTCCTCCTCGGCCAGTCGCATGTCGTCGGTGACGTCACGCACGACCGTCGGCGCGATCTTGCGGCTCAGCGCGTCCGGCAGCGGTTCCCCCGCCGGGCAGACCGCTTCGACGCGTGCGCCCTTGGCCCGCGCATCCTCGACGAGTCCCACCACTCGCGTGAAGTTCGCGGCGTTGACCGATGCGCAGTAGTCGGGATTGCCGGCGATGGTGGGGAACATCGCGCGCCACGTGCTTTTCACGGTCTCGACGAAGCTCTCCACCTGGCGGTCCGGAACGAAGACGTAGTCGGGGCACACGCACACCTGGCCGCCGTTGACCAGCCGACCCTGCGCGATTCGGGTGGCGGCGCGCCGGATCTCGGCGGCGGGTGACACGACGACCGGGTTCTTCCCGCCGAGTTCGAGGGTGACCGGGACGAGGTTCTCGGCGGCCGCCCGCTGCACCCGCGCACCGACCGCCGGGGAGCCGGTGAAGAACAGGTGGTCGAACGGCAGGCGCGCGAACTCCGCGGCCACGTCGACGTCGCCGGTGACCACGGCGAGCTCGTCATCGTCGAAGTACCGCGGCGCCAGGTCTTGCATCAGATCCGCTGTCTGCGAGGTGATCTCGGACATCTTGATCATCACCCGGTTGCCTGCCGCGAACGCGGCGGCCGCGGGCAGCACCACGAGGTTCACCGGGAAGTTCCACGGCCCGATGACACCGACCACACCGAGTGGCGACGGTTCGACCTCCGCGCGCAGGCCGACCCACCGGGCCGCACGCAACAGCGCGGCCGGCTTCATCCACCTCGCCAGTTCGCCGCGGGTGTGCTCGATGACCGAGATCATGCCCAGGATCTCGGCGAACAGCGCCGCGGATTTCGACCGGGACCCGTAATCCGCCGCGGTCGCCTCGACGAGGGCGTCGGTGTTGTCGAGCACCAGGGCGAGCAGCCGGTCGATCCGGTTGCGCCGCACCGCAGCCGACGGCGGCCCCTCGGCGAGGAACGCCTCCCGCTGCCGGTCGAGGATGGCGCGCAGCCCGACCGCGCCGATCCCGCTGTCATCCATCCACCGACCCCCGTTGTTCATGGTTACTGTAATAGTTACAGTAGATCAGTGCAGGTCTCCAGGGACGATCTTCTCCGAGACCCCTATCCGCTCTTCGCGGCGAAGCGCCGCGAGGCGGGGGTGTTCCGGGGCACCGTCATGGACTACTCGCGGACACCGGAATCGCTCCGCCCCGAACACGAGTTCAGCGCGGTGTCGTTCGATGCGGTGAACCGAGTGTTCCGGGACGGCACCCGATTCACCTCCGCGTTCTACGACACCACGATCGGGCTGTTCATCGGTCCGTCGATTCTGGCCATGTCGGGCCCCAGACACCGCGAACACCGCAACCTGGTGTCGGCCGCGTTCAAAGCGAAGTCGCTGCTGCGGTGGGAGCCTGAGATCGTCCGGCCCGTCGTCAACGGGCTGATCGACGAGTTCGCCGACGCCGGGGAGGTCGATCTGGTCCGGCAGTTCACGTTCGAGTTCCCGACGCGCGTCATCTCCCGGCTGTTGGGACTGCCCGAGGCCGACCTGCCGACGTTTCGCCGGTGGGCGGTGCAGTTGATCAGCTACGTGGTGGACTACCGGCGCGCGTTCGAGGCCTCGGCCGCGCTGGAACAGTACTTCCTCACCCAGATCGAACAGCGCCGGTCGCACCCCACCGACGACATCATCGGCGATCTGGTCACCGCCGAGATCGACGGCGAGAAACTCTCCGACGAAGCGATCTACTCGTTCCTGCGCCTGCTGCTGCCCGCCGGCCTGGAGACCACCTACCGGTCGTCCGGCAACCTCCTGTACCTGTTGTCGACCCATCCCGAGCAGATGCGGGCCGTCGACGCCGACCGCGACCTCGTCACCGCGGCCATCGAAGAGGGGTTGCGCTACGAGACGCCGCTGACCACGGTGCAACGGTGTGCCACCGAGGACACCGAACTCGACGGCGTCGAGATCCCGGCCGGAGCGGTGGTCAACGCCTGCATCGGTGCGGCGAACCGCGACGAGAACCGTTGGGAGCGCGCCGAACAGTTCGACATCTTCCGCCCACGGATCCCGCACATCTCGTTCGCGGCGGGTGAGCACACCTGCATGGGTCTGCATCTGGCGCGGCTGGAGACCCGGGTGGCGCTGGAGTGCCTGCTCGACCGGCTGACCGACATCGAGCTCGTCACCGCCGACGACCCGCACATCCACGGACAGCCGTTCCGGTCCCCGACCGCGCTGCCGGTGCGGTTCCGCCCCACCGCCTGATCGCCGTCACGCCCTCGCGATGCGATGAGCGATCGTCTTGGTCTCCAGGTACTGCTCGAAACCCTCGATCCCGCACTGCCGCCCGACACCGCTGTTCTTGTACCCGCCGAACGGTGCGTCGGCGCCGTAGAACATGCCGCCGTTGACCCCGATGGACCCGGTGCGCACACGGTGGGCCACGCCCATGCCACGCTCCAGGGACGACGACAGCACCGCGCCGGCGAGACCGTAGGCGCTGTCGTTGGCGATCGCGATGGCGTCTCGGTCGTCGGTGAACGGGAGAACCACCAGCACGGGCCCGAAGATCTCCTCCTGCGCGATCGGGGCGCCGGGGTCGACGCCGGTGATCAGCGTCGGCGCGACGAAGTGACCGCCGGCCAGATGCTCGGGCAACCCCTCGACCAGGCCGCCGCCGGTGACGATCTCGGCGCCGTCGCGGCGTGCCTGCTCGCAGGCGTCGAGCACCTTGCGCTGCTGACGTGCGCTGATCAGCGGGCCGACGAACGTCGACGGGGAGGCCGGATCACCGACCGGTACGGCCTCGAAGGCCGCCGCGATGTCTGCCACCGCCTGCGCGAACAGCGACTCGTGGATGATCAGCCGCGTGGTCATCGCACACGCCTGTCCGGCATGCGCGAGAACACCGACGGCGCCGGGCAGGATGCGTGCCGGATTCGCGTCGTCGAGCACGATGAGCGCCGACTTCCCGCCGAGTTCGAGGAAGGTCCGCTTCATGGTGTCGGCGCCCTGGCGCATCAAGTGCTTGCCCACGGCGGTGGATCCGGTGAACGACACCATGTCGACTCGCGGATCGCTGCCCAGTAGGGCGGCCACCTCGTTGGACGGTGTCGGGACGATGTTCACCACACCGGGTGGTATGTCGGTGCGCTCGGCGATCAGCCGGCCGAGCCGGGTGGCGTTCCAGGGGGTGTGCGGGTCCGGTTTGAGCACGACGGTGTTGCCGGTGGCCAGCGCGGGGCCGAGCTTGTTGAGGATGACCTCGGCCGGATAGTTCGACGGGGTGATGGCCGCGACCACGCCGACCGGCTCCTTGACGACGGTCCGCACGTTGCGTTCGCCGAACAGCCCTCTGCCCGGCAGCGTTCTGGCCCAAGGGAATTCGTCGACGAGCGCGGCGGGATAGCGCAGCGCTTCTGCCAGCGGCCAGTCGAGCTGCGCGTCGCGGGTCGACATCACCGGGCATCCGACCTCGGCGACCAGTTCCTCCCGCAGCTCTTCTCGTTCGGCCTCGATGGCGTCCTGGAGCTGATGCAGGCAGCGCACGCGCAGTGCCCGGTTCGTCGACCAGTCCGAGGTGTCGAACGCGCGTCGCGCTGCCGCGATCGCACGGTCCATGTCCTCGGCGGTGCCCGCCGCGGTGCCGCCGAGCACCCGCCCCGTCGCAGGGCTGACGTTGTCGAACCGACCACCAGCGACGGCCTCGGTCAGCGCACCGTCGATCAGCATGCGAGGTTCTGCCCGCCGCGCCGCGCGCGCACCGACGTCGACACTGGTCTCGGTGCGGTCCTCGAGGACGTCGCTCACCCGACCTCCTATAGGATCGCAAGCGTTGGCGGCAACTGTAACTGTTACAGTAACGTAACCCGGAGCAGCCGTCCGCGCCATCGATCGCAAAGGAGCCGCCCGTGGTCAAGGTGATGGAGGGTGTCCGCGTCCTCGAGGTGGCACAGTTCACGTTCGTGCCCGCGGCGGGTGCCATCCTCGCCGACTGGGGCGCCGACGTCATCAAGGTGGAGCATCCAGTGCGCGGCGACACCCAGCGCGGCTTCATCAACATGGGCGGATTCCAGCTGGATCCGAACCGGCACCCGCTGATCGAGCACCCCAACCGCGGGAAGCGCAGCGTCGGCATCGACGTGTCGACAGCCGACGGGCAGGAGGTCCTCTACGAGATCGCCAGGACCGCCGACGTCTTCCTGACCAACTACCTTCCGGCCCAGCGGCAGAAGAACCGATTCGACGTCGAACACATCCGTGCGGTCAATCCGGACATCATCTACGCCCGGGGCAGCGCCTACGGCGACAAGGGACCCGAGCGCGACGTCGGCGGTTTCGACGGCACCGCGTTCTGGACGCGCAGCGGGGTGGGTCATGCGCTCACCCCCGAGGAACTCGGTGGAGCGCTGTCCCAAGGCATTCCGGCCTTCGGCGATTCCATCGGCGGGATGAACATCGCCGGCGGGATCTCCGCGGCGCTGTTCCACCGCGAGCGCACCGGCGAGGCCGTCGAACTCGACGTCTCGCTGCTGAGCACCGCGTGGTGGGCGGCCGGCGCGAGCGTGACCCAGGGTATGGAGACCGGCGAGACGATGCGCTCACTCATGCCCGACTCCGTCGGCCCCACGGTCAACCCGTTCCTGGGCAACTACCTGACCTCCGACGGCGGCACCATCAACCTGTGCATCGTCAGCCCGACCGGCTACATCAGGGACGCGTTCGAGCACCTCGGACTGCCCGAGCTCGCCGACGACCCCCGCTTCTGCGATGTCCTGCCGCTCATCGAGAACGCCGCGGCGGCAGCGGAACTGATCGCCGAGTCGATTCGGAGCAAGCCGTTCGAGTACTGGCGTCAACACCTCAAGACGATGAAGGGCCAGTGGGCACCGTTCCAGAGCCTGGTCGACCTGGGCACCGATGACCAGGCCGTCGCCAACGACATGATCGTCGAGGTCGAGGCCGGCGACGGCGGTGAGCCGTTCAAGGTCGTGCGCGGTCCGGTGCAGTTCAACCACGAACCCCTGGTGACCACCCGCGCCCCCCAGGCCTCCGAGCACACCGAGATCGTGCTGATGGAACTCGGCCTGGACTGGGACCGGATCGAGGTGCTCAAGGACAAGGGCGCCATCGCCTGACCTGACCTCTCACCGCGAGCGTGCGTGTCTGCTCCGCGACACGCCGCGCTCGGACAGCACTTTGCGCACGCTCGCACTTACCGTAAGCATTACAGTTGCGATACCATCAACCGCATGAACGACGTCGCCATCATCGGTGTGGGGCTGCATCCATTCGGCCGGTTCGAGGGCAAATCTGCGATGCAGATGGGTGTCGACGCCATCTTCGCCGCGGTGGCCGACGCGGGCGTGGCCTGGTCGGACGTCCAGTTCGCCACCGGCGGCAGCTGGACGGTCGCCAATCCCGACGCGATCGTCGGCATGGTCGGGCTGACGGGCATTCCGTTCACCAATGTGTTCAACGCCTGCGCGACCGCCGCGAGCGCGCTCAAGGCCTGCGCCGACGGAATCAGGTTGGGCGACTACGACATCGGCATCGCGATAGGGCTCGACAAGCATCCGCGCGGTGCGTTCACCGAAGATCCGGCGCTGGTCGGGATGCCGTCGTGGTACGCCGAGAACGGCCAGTACCTGACCACGCAGTTCTTCGGAATGAAGGCCAACCGGTATCTGCACGACCACCAGATCTCACAGCCGACGCTGGCGAAGGTGGCCGCCAAGAACTTCCGCAACGGTGCGCTCAACCCCAACGCGTTCCGGCGCAAACCAATGTCCGAGGAACAGATCCTCGACTCGGCCATGCTGAACTACCCGCTCACGCAATACATGTTCTGCGCGCCCGACGAGGGCGCTGCCGCGGTGGTGATGTGCCGCGCCGACATCGCGCACCGCTACACCGCCAAGCCGGTGTATCTGCGTGCGGTGGAGGTCCGCACCCGGCGCTACGGCGCTTACGAGGTCAACACCACGTTCGCGCCCGTCGAGGAGGATGTGGCGCCCACGGTGTATGCGGCCAGGGCGGCGTTCGAGAAGGCCGGTGTGACCCCCGACGACGTCGACGTCGTGCAACTGCAGGACACCGACGCCGGAGCCGAGATCATCCACATGGCCGAATGCGGGTTCTGCGCCGACGGCGAGCAGGAAAAGCTGCTGGCCGCCGGCGCCACCGAGATCGGCGGCCGGCTGCCGGTCAACACCGACGGCGGCTTGATCGCCAACGGTGAACCCATCGGTGCGTCGGGGCTGCGCCAGATCCACGAACTGGTGCGGCAGCTGCGGGGCGAGGCCGGCGACCGGCAGGTACCCGGCGCACCGCGGGTCGGGTTCGCCCAGCTCTACGGCGCCCCGGGCACGGCGGCAGCGACGGTGGCGACGACATGACTACGCGAGCAGACGCGAAAACCCCCGAAATAGCGCGAAAATAGGGGCTTTCGCGTCTGCTCGCCCTACTGAGAGGCCGCGTATTTCGGCTTGCCCAGTCCGAGTGCGTACTGGGCGATCATGTTCCGGAACACCTCGAGGGTGCCGCCGTAGATCCCGACCAGGGGCGCGAAGCGGTAGACGTATTCGGCGCCGCCGTCGTCGGCCGCACCGTCGGTCCCCAACGGCAGCGACGACGCCACACCGATGATGTCCATCAGATCCGGTGAGATGTCGCGCATCGCCTGCGCGATCGCGACGCGGCCGAAGATGCTGGGGGTGCTGAGCGCGGCCTCCATCCGAGCGGCGCTGCGCCCCAACCGGTAGGCCACCGACTGATCGTCGAGCAACCGGCGACCATCTGGGCCGGTTTCGGCCACTCGGCCGGCCACACGATCGAGTGCGTCGGCCATGAACCCGGCCTGATGCATCATGATCGACACATCGGCCAGACCGTCGTCGGCAGCGGCGACCGCACCGTGTTCGGCGTTGAGCGGTTCGCGCAGCACCGTCCAGCCGCCGTTGACCTCACCGAGACGGTAGCGGTCGTCCACCCGCACGTCGCTGTAGTAGACGATGTTGGTGCGGTCACCGTCGACGGTGCGGATGCCCTGGATCTCGATGCCCGGCGTGTCGAGTGGCACCAGGAACATCGTCAGGCTCTGGTGTTTCGGCGCGGCGGGATCGGTGTTGGTGATGAGGAAGACGTACTGACAGTTGTGCGCGCCGGTGGTGAACATCTTGGCGCCGTTGATGACCCACGTCGATCCATCCTCGCGCACCGCCCGCGTCTTGCATGTCGCGATGTCGGAACCGCCCTCGGGTTCGGTGTAGCCCAGACACATCCGGACATGTCCGCTGAACACCCGCGGCAGCACCTCGTCGCGCACCTCGGGCGTGGCGAACCTGTCCACCGACCGCGCCACCATCGCGGTCGTCCCCCAGGTCACCCAGGGCACGTGGAAGCGGCGCTTCTCCTGCTCCCAGATGCGTCGACGCACCCGGCTGAACCCGCCGTCGGCCTCCGGTCGCCATTCGCGCTCGAGGTATCCGGCCGCGCCGAGGGCCAGGTGGACACCCTCGTCGAAGTTGTCGCCGGTCTCGCGGTCGCGACGTAGGACCTCCTCGGTGACGAGTTCCCGAAGCAGCGCCCGGACGTCGTCGCGGAACTGCCGGTCGTCGTCGGACAGGTCGACCCTGGAGAAGTCCATCTACTCGCTCCGTCCTGCCCGGCTCTCGCGGTCGGCGACGATCGCGGCGATCTGCTGGGCGACCAGACCGGGGTCGCCGCCGGCCAGCGGCCACCCGCGCGCCCGCACCAGGTACGCCGTCGCGGCGGCTTCGGCCGACACCCCGAGGCCGCCCTGCACGTGTACCGCCATGGTGGCGGCCTTGGCGGCTTCCTCGGCCATGAACACGAACGCCGACGGCGCCAGTTCCGGCCGCTCGTGCGGTTCGTTGTCACAGAACCACGCGGCCCGCCTGGCCAGGTTGCGTCCGCCCTGCACGACGATCGCGATGTTGGCCAGCGGATGCGAGATTGCCTGCAGCGTCGCGATCGGCACCCCCAGCGTGTAGCGGGTCTTGGCGAATTCGGCCGCGATGGTCATGGTCTCCTCGACGAGTCCGACCAGCGCGGCCGCTGTGAGCAGCCGCCACTCGACGAGCGCGCGGTCGTACGCGGCCACCGCGTCCTGGCCGCCGGCCAGCACCGTGCGGCTGTCGGCGCCGGCCGGATCCACCCACGCCATGGGCAGTTTCCCGATGTTGTCCACGCGGTACGGGCGGGTGCCGAACCCGAGCCGCACCACGTCATCGCCGTCGCGCACGACGATGTGGTCGGCGACCGACCCCGCCGGGATGAGCCGAGGGCCGGGAGCGGCGTAGGGCCGCAGGTCCAGCGCCGCGATCTGCTCGCCGCCGACGATGCCCGCGTCCACATCGCCGAGCGCGGCGAGCAGGCGGGCGGCCACCACGTGGTCGATCCACGGCACCGGCGCCAGGCTGCGGCCGATCTCCTCGGCCACCAACGTCAGGTCGACCAGCGTCGCCCCGTCGCCACCGGCCGATTCGGGCAGCGCCATCGTTGTCGCACCCATCGCGCACAACCGTTCCCACAGGCTCTTGTCGAAGCCGAAAGCCTCTGCCGCGCGGACGGTTTCGATCGGACAGTGGGTCTTGAAGAACTGCCGGTAGGCGTTCTGCAGGTCGACGTGGTCCGCGGAGAGGCTGTAGTCGAGCCTGCGCAGTTCGTAGCGGTCCATCACAGCTCCTGTTCGGAGAAGAAGAACTCCCGGGCGTTGTCGTAAAGGTACTTCTCGAGCACGTCGGCGGGCAGGTCCAGCGCCAGCGCCTCGGGGACGACACGGCTCTGGCGCAGCACCGGCCAGTCCGATGCGAAGATCACCTTGTCCTTGCCACGGGTCCGCATGTAGTGCAACAGGCTGTCCGGCAACCGCTTCGGTGACCATGCCGAGGTCATGATCCGCAGGTTCGCGTACTTCATCAACAACCGGATCGCGACCTCCCACCACGGGTCCGCGCCGTGGATCATGCACAGTTTGAGCTCGGGGAAGCGCACGCAGACCCGGTCGAGGTGGATCGGGTTCTGCACCTCTCCCGGGATGGGCGGGCCGGGCAGACCGGTGTTGACGCACAGCGGGAGGCCGAGTTCGGCGCACTTGGTGTAGAGCGGGTAGTAGACCGCGTCACTGGGCGGGTACTGTCCGTCCCCCCAGAAGCTCGGCCCCACGACGGCGTAGGCGACCGGCAGGTCACGGGTGACGGCCGCCAGCTCCCGCAGCGCCGGTATGGGCCGCAGTAGGTTCACCCCGCCGATCGCCAAGGCGAACCGGTCCGGCCGGGCGTCGACGAATTTCCGTGCGGCCGTGGATGGTTTGACCAGGTTGTCCATCAGGACGGCCTTGACCACGCCGTACTCGTCCATCTCGTCGAGCAGGGCCGACAGGTCGACCGGCGCGAACATCGACTGTGGCCCCTTGAAGTAGTCGTCGCGCACCTTCAGCATCCACGACGGCTGCTGTTCGGTCTCGCCGAAGTGGACGTTGACCAGGCAATCGATGGTCTTGTTGACGGTCACGCCGGCGTCACCTCGCGCAGCACGGCGCTCTTCGCCCAGCGGTAGTCGGCCTTGCCGTTGCCCAGCCGCCGCACCTGCTCGACCACGATGAACTCCTTGGGAACCTTGAATCCGGCAAGGTGCGCCGCACAGTGGGTGTGCAGCACATCGTGGGTGACGGCGGCTCGCACCTCGGCCCGCGCGATCAGCGCGACGACCTCCTCACCCCACCGCTCACTCGGACGGCCCACCACCAGCGCGTCGGCGATGCCTGGATGGGCGCGCACCACCTCCTCGACCTCTTCGACGAACACCTTCTCACCGCCGGTGTTGACCACCAGCGAGTCACGGCCGAACAGCCGCAGCGTGCCGTCCTCGGCCAGTGCGCCGCGGTCGCCGGAGATGACCACCCGCTTGCCGTCCACCTCGGGGAACGTGCTGCGCGTGGCGTCCGGGTCGTCGAAGTAGCCCAACGGGATTCGCCCGGCCCGCGCGACCCAGCCGATTTCCTGCTCCCCCGGGTGCAGGAATCGGCTGTAGTCCGCGGCGAGCACGAGCGCTCCGTCACGCAGTTCGAAGGTGTCTCGGGTGTCGCCACGCTGACTGCGTCCGAACCCCACGTTGCCGGTCTCCGACGACCCGTACCCGTTGACCAGGGTGATGCCCGGCAGCATCTCCAGCAGCGCCTGCTGGTGCCGGGGATTGGTCGCGGCGCCGCCGGTGGCGACCGCGAACAGCGACGAGAGGTCGTAGGAGTTGCGTTGCAGCTCGTCGATGAGCGGGCCGGCGTAGGCGTCGCCGACCATGGTCATCAGCCCGACCTTCTCCCGCTCCACCGTCGCCCAGACGGCCTTGGGATCGAAGGTCTCCCGGTTGTCGTAGAGCACCACGGTCTGACCGCCGAGCACCCCGGCGAATGCGGTCCACATTCCGGCGGCGTGCATCAACGGGGACACCGCGAACCAGGGCGGCCCGGCGTGGCGGACCTTCTCCGCGATCTCGGCGGCATAGGCGTGGTCGGCGCCGTTCATCGAGACGGTATAGGTGTCGCACTGCCGCCACAGCACCCCTTTGGGACGGCCGGTGGTGCCACCCGTGCACATCATCACCACATCGTCGGGCGACGGCGAAATCCGTTGATCCACCGCACCTTCGACCAGCGCGTCGGCCAGGCGGACCGCGGACGGCAGTTCGGGCAGCACGCCGCCGTCGTCGACGGAGATCCACAGCGCGTCCGGCGGGAGTACGTCGGCGAACTTCGCGCCCAGCGAGCGGTGGTAGATGACCGCCGACGGCTTCACGTACTCGAGGAGTTCATTCACCTCGCGCGGGGTGTAGTGGAAGTTCACGTTGACCGGGACGGTGCGGGCCTTCAGACAGCCGATCACCGCGTCGGGATACAGGTCGTTCCGCATGATGAGCGCCACCCGGTCCTGACCGCACTCCCAATTCGCCAGCGTGTGGCGCTCGCGGTGGGCGCCCAGGCCGCGGCCGGCGAGGAAGTTGGCCAGCCGCCGACTGCGGTCGGCGGTGTCGGCGAAGGTGCTGCGCCGCTGCCCGCACACCGTCATCAACCGGTCGGGGATGACGCCGGCGATGGCGTCGAGCACCCCGCCGATCGTCCACTCGGCCATCTCAGCGCGCCGCGACGTTGACGCCGACCAGGTCCAGGGCGTTGTCGCGCATCACTTTCCGGGTGTCCTCGGCGCTGAACTCGGGAAACTGCGGAATGTCGGCGGTGAAGGTCATCGGGTCGGCGAGACCTTCGCCGTGCGGCCAGTCCGAGCCGAACAGGATCCGGTCCACCCCGATGGTCTCGGCGAGCAGTTTCACGTCGTCCTCGTAGTACGGCGCGATCCACACGTTGTTCTTGAGCTGTTCGACCGGGTCTTCCTTGTAGTGGTAGGGCGCGGTGTTGGCCGACTTCTTCAACCGTTTGATCAGCCGGTAGACGAAGTAGGAGCCGTTCTCGATGCTGGCCACCTTGAGTTTCGGATGCCGGGTGAACACCTGGTGGACGATCATCGAGGCCATCGCGTCGTGGATCGCCCGGTCGTCGAGCAACACCTGGTCGAGCGGATCCTTCTTGCCGAACCCCTCGAACGTCGCCTTACCGCCCCACAGGGCCGCGATCGCCAGGTAACCGCTGTCGGACAGGTGGAAGATCACCGGTACGCCGGCCTCGGCCAGCCGGGCCCACACCGGATCGTGGACCGGATCGCCCAGTGAGCGCGGTTTGACCAGACCGGGCACCGGCGCCGGGCGCACGCACACGATCCTGGCGCCCCGGCCCAGGACGAACTCGACCTCGTCGACCGCCTTCTCGGGGTCGGCCAGCGAGATGATCGGCGCCGACAGGAATCGGTGGTCGGGACGGTCGAAACCCCAGTCCTCGTCGAGCCACAGGTTGAACGCGTGCACCGAGACCATCGTCGCCTCGATGTCGTGTTTGAGCCCCTCCTCGACACCGCACGCGAAAGTCGGGAGCATGAAGACGGTTTCGAGGTTCTGTCTGTCCAGGATCTTCACCCGGGCGTCGCGGTTCTGGTACTCGGGATGATCGCCGAGCCGGTCGACCTTCATCAGCGACGCCGGGTCGACGCCCTCGGGGATCTCCCCGCGGAAGAGCAGGTCCAGACATCCCGGCTCGATGATCGGATCGAAGGTCGGATTGGGGATGAAGTGGTTGACGACGCCGCCCATCACCGCCAGGGTGCGCTTACCGTCCTGCACCATCTGCACGCCACGGCGTTTGAACTCCGTGGGCAGGTGGCGGGTGAACGCGTCAAGTGGTTCGTAGTAATGGTTGTCGACGTCGATCGCCCTGTAGTCGAGTGTCATCAGAGTCCCTCCTGCAGTACCGGGAAGTTCGGCGGCCGCTTCTCGAGGAAGCTCACGATTCCCTCGACGACGTCGGGGCGGAGCAGCGATTCCCCCATCAGCTTCTCCGCCCGTGCGCTGGCGTCGACGACGTCGCGTTCGGCGTCCCCGTAGGTCTGTTCCTTGATGATCGCCAGCGAGGCCGGCGAGCAGTGCGCGGCGAGGTCCTCGGCGTACTCCATGGCGGCGGCCATGAGCCGGTCCGGCGCGACGACGTCCTTGACCAGGCCGAGCCGCGCCGCCTCGTCGGCGGAGAAGGTGCGGCCGCTGAGCAGCAGGTCCATCGCGGCGCCCAACCCGACGAGACGCGGCAGGATCCAGGAGATCCCGTACTCGGCGATCAGGCCGCGGCGGGAGAACGACGTCGCGAACTTGGCGCCGTCGGCGGCGAACCGGACGTCGCACATCAGCGCGTGGGTCAGCCCGATTCCGACACAGGCGCCGTTGACGGCCGCGATGACCGGCTTGCGCAGCGTGGTGAGGAAGTGCGGGTGACGTTCGCCGACGATCTTGCTGACGTCGGGCCCGTCGGCGTCCTCGCCGCCCAGGGAGTCCCCGATGGTGGCCATCGCACCGAGGTGCGCGCCCGCGCAGAACGCGCGTCCGTTGCCGGTCAGCACGATCGCCCGCACCGCCGGGTCCGCCTCGGCGCGGTCCATCGCCGAGTAGAACCCCGACGAGATGTCGCTGCCCCAGGTGTTGAGGCGGTCGGGCCGATTCAGGGTGACGACGGCGACGCCGGCCGCGGTGACCTCGTAGCGGACGGCATCCCCACCGCCATCTGACCCAGCTTCGTCGGAGGCCACCGCATCAGCTCCTCGTCAGCACGAAATCCCGCCCGCTAAGTACCTATACTGTATACCTATCGGTAGTGGGTTCCGCAATACCCGCGCCCACACCGTCCGCGCAGGTCAAACACCCTGCTACTCAGGTGAAGTCGCTGCCGCCGTCGACGTTGACGTTCGCCCCGGTCATGTAGGAGTTGCGGCGTGAGGCGAGAAACGCCGCGACCGGGCCGATCTCCGAGGGCAACCCGGCGCGGGGCAGCTGCGCGGGATGGCCGAAGTGTTCGGTGATGGCGTCCATCAACCGGTACGGGTCGCTGCCGTCCACGCCGACGGACTCCGCCCATCCGGTGAGCGCCTCGGAGGCGATACTGCCCGGCGACACGACGTTGACGAGGATCTCGTCCGCGGCCAACGACAGCGACAGGTTCTTCGACACGCTGGTCACCATCGCCTTCGCCGCTGTGTACGCCGGCAGCGCGGCGCTTTGTCGTTGCGTCGACTGGGCGGAGAAGTTGACGATCCTTGCCCACGATGCACTGCGCAGCAACGGAAGTGCGGATCGCACACAGCGCACCATGCCCAGCACGCCGTCCTCGACGGCGGTGCGCCATTGGTCGTCGGTGAGCGATTCGAAGCCGCCGCGCACATCGGGTCCTACGGTGTTGACGAGGATGTTCAGCGCCCCGCCCCACCGCTGCGCCACCTCGGCGAAGAGTCGGTCCACCTGCTCGCCGTCACGGATGTCGGCGACGATGCCGACAGCGTCAGGACTGCCGCACCCGGTCAGATCGTCGGCGGCGCGGACCAACACCTCTGCCGTCCGGCCGACCACCGCGACTTTCGCACCGTCCTCGGCCAGGCACCGTGCGGTGGCCAAGCCCATGCCGCGGCCGCCGCCGACGACCACGGCGGAGGCGCCGGCCAGTCCGAGGTCCACCGGCTCAGGTGCCGGTCCAATTCGGCGCCCGCTTCTCGGCGAATGCGATGGCACCTTCCTTGGCGTCGTTGGACGAGAAGACCGGGATGATGAGTTCCATTTGCCGCGACCACATCTCGGATTCGCTCCACTCGGCGGAGCGAACCAGGATCTCCTTGGTCACCGCCACCGCGAGCGGACCGTTGGCGGTGATGCGTTCCGCCAGCTCGATCGCACCGGCCAGAGCCTGGCCGGGTTCGGTCACCTTGTTGACGAAACCCCATGCCGCACCCTGTTCGGCGGTGAAGCTCTCACCCGTCAGTGCGAGTTCGAGCGCCTTCTGATACGGGATGCGCCGCGGCAACCGCAGCAGCCCCCCGCCCGCCGCGACCAGTCCGCGCTTGACCTCGGGGATGCCGAATTTCGCCGCGCTCGACGCCACCACCAGATCGGTGGCCAGCACGACCTCCGTCCCGCCCGCGAGGGCGTACCCCTCCACGGCGGAGATCAACGGCTTGCGGGGTGGCTTCTCGGTGAAGCCGATTCCACGGCCGGGGATGTCCACCCGCTCCCCCGCCGCGAACGCCTTGAGGTCCATCCCGGCGCAGAAGTTGCCGCCGGCGCCGGTCAGCACGGCGACGGAAAGGCTTGTGTCGCTGTCGAGTTCGTCGACCGCATCCGCGAGTCCCTGGCTCACCGCGAAGTTGACGGCATTGCGGGCCTCCGGCCGGTTGATGGTGATGATCAGGGTGCGCCCCTGGCGCTCCAACAGAACCTCGTCCGACACCCTCACGCCTTTCGCTAGCCCGGCAGTCGCCAGAAAAGCGTACTATAGGGCTTACTGTTGCGGAGCGGCGGCTTGCGGTGGGCTTCACGGGAGCCGGGTCGGGCCGCGGCCGGTAAGGTCGAGGGCAGATCACACCGCCCCGGCCGGTAGATTCCTGAACTCGTCATTCGATCTTCGACGGAGGTGCCCGGCGTGGCAAGACAAGCGACCGCGCAGAAGCGGCAACGACGCGAACGCGGGTCGATCAACCCCGACGACATCATCAAGGGCGCCTTCGAACTCGCCGAGGAGGTGTCGGTCGACAACCTGAGCATGCCACTTTTGGGCCGGCATCTAGGCGTCGGCGTCACCAGCATCTACTGGTACTTCCGCAAGAAGGACGATCTGCTCAACGCGATGACCGACCGGGCGCTGCGCCAGATCGCGTTCGAGACGCCCTATGTCGACGCGGCCAACTGGCGTGTGTCCCTGCACAACCACGCGCACAACATGCGTAAGACGTTTCTGGCGAGTCCGATCCTGTGCGACCTCGTCCTGATTCGCGGCGCGCTGTCCACCAAGGCCCGCCGATTGGGGCTCGAGCAGATGGAGGCGGCAGTCGCCGGACTGGTCGAGGCAGGACTGTCACCGGAGGACGCATTCGACACGTACTCTGCGGTGTCGGTCCACGTCCGCGGGTCGGTGGTGCTGGCCCGCCTGTACGAGAAGACACGCTCTCTGGAGGGCGCCGAGTACGGATTCGACGATTCGTCGGCGATCGATCCCGAGGCCACACCGCTGATGGCCGAACTCAGCGCCAAAGGCCATCACGTGGGGGTGGCCAACGACATCAACTTCGAGTACGGACTCACCTGCATCCTCGACCATGCCGCCCGGCTCATCGAGGAGCGCAAGCCGGTGAAGAAGGTCACGCGACGCAGGACGCCGGCTACACCTCGATGACGACCGCCCCGCCCTGACCGCCGCCGGCGCACATCGCCGCCACGCCGATACCGCCGCCGCGCCGCTGCAGTTCGTGGACCAGCGTGGTGACCATCCGAGCGCCCGACGCGGCGATGGGGTGACCGAGGCTGCAACCGCTTCCGGAGAAGTTCACCCGCTCTTCGTCGAGGCCGTACTCACGGCAGGCCGCGATGGGCACCGACGCGAACGCCTCGTTGATCTCCCACAGTGCGACGTCGCCCGGGGTCAGCCCGGCCCGGTCCAGCACCTTGCCGATGGCCGCGACCGCACCGAGACCGGTGTCGCGCGGCGCCACGCCGGCCGAGGCCCAGGCACGTACCTTCGCCAGGACGGACAGCCCCTCGGCCTCGGCGTAGCCCCGCTCGACGAGCACGGTGGCGGCGGCCGCATCGTTGGTGCCGCTGCTGTTGCCCGCGGTGATCGAGAAGCCCTCGATCTCGGGGTGCAGCACCTTGAGCCCGGCGAGTTTCTCCACCGTGGTGTCGCGGCGTGGGTGCTCGTCGACGCTGAAGTCGACCACCGTACCGTCGTGCTGTTCGACCTTCAGCGGGATGATCTCGTCGACGAACTTGCCGGCATCCATCGCGGCGATGGCGCGCTGATGCGAGCGCGCCGCCCATGCGTCCATCTCCTCGCGTGTGATTCCCGCGGCCTGTGCGGTGTTCCACCCCACGGTGATGGACATGTCGCGGGTCGGCGCGTCCGGTGTCTCGACGTGGGTCGGCGGCATCCAACGCTCCTCGAACTTCAGTTCCGGACCGGGGATGCGCCAGCTCACCAGGGGCGTCATCGACAGTGACTGCACGCCCCCGGCGACCAGGACCCGCTCCATCCCGGACCCGATCTGCGCCGCGGCGTTGGCGATCGCGGTCAGGCTGCCCGCGCAGTGCCGATTGACCGATTGGCCGGGCACATGCTGCAGACCTGTGGCGTCCGCGGCGTAGCGCGCGAGATCCCCACCGCCGTAGTGGGATTCGGCGAAGATGATGTCGTCGATCGCATTCGGGTCGACGCCGGACCGCCGGATCACCTCGGGCAGCACCGCGGTGATGAGCGTCTCCGGTGGAGTGTTGACCAGGGTGCCCTTGAAGGAGCGTCCGATCGCTGTACGGGCGGCGCCGACGATGACGGGTGTGGACATGTTCTCGACCTCGATGTGTCAGGCCGCCGCGGCGGCGGGTGCGAACTGGCGGCGTTTACAGAAACGGTAGCAGTTGTAAGGCGCCCGGACCACCGCCAGGGGTCATTCGAGCTCGGGTTCGGGCACGTGGAAGTGCTCGTCACGCAGCCGGAACGCCTCCCTGGTCCCGTGCTGGGCACGGGTTTTGACGAAGTTGAACTCACCGGGGGCGAACTGCAGGTTGGTGCCGTACGCGTGGAACAGGTAACTGGCCACCTCCTCCCCCTGGTAGGCCTGGCTCTGCTCGACGAGGCGGAAGGCCTCCTTGGCGATCACCACGCCGTCGGCGGGCATCTTCGCCGCCTTCTCCGCCCAGAACCGCGCGCGGGCGGGCACGGCGCCCGGGGCGCAGGTCTCGGTGAACACGCCGAGGTGTTCGACGTCGCCCGCCTCGATGATGTCGCCGGTCAGCAGCAGCCGGCGCGCCAGCACGGGTCCCAACCGGTGGAAGAACATGTGCAGGCTGCCGAGTGCCGGGCCGAGGAACCGGGTCGCCGGCATGCCGATCTTCGTGTCGCGACCGATCACGGAGATGTCGGTCATCAGGGCCATCTCGAACCCGCCGCCGAGGGCGTATCCGCCGATCTCGCCGACGGTGACCTTCGGGAAGCCCAGCAGATTGTGGTAGAAGCCGAACGACTTCCGGTCCACGGTGAGCCGCCTGCGTTGGCTGGGCCTGCTCTTGGCGGGCGCTTCCGCACGGCCGTACCAGCCGTAGGCGTTGTTCATGTCGGCGCCGGTGCTGAACACCCCGTCGGCGCCGCGTAGCAGCACGACGGTCAGATCGTCGTCCTCGGCGACGGTGTCGAGGTGGCGTGCCAGCGCGTCGCGCATCGCGGCGTCGTAGGAGTTGCGCTGCGCGGGGTTGTTGAGCGTGATCGTCGCGATGCGCTTGTCGCGGTCGGCTTCGAACAACACCCGGTCGTCGGGATCCGTCATCGCTGTCGCCCTTTCGTGGTCACGAACGCCGCCGTCACCCGTGCCGCCGCCCGTAGCGGGATCCGTCGAGCCGACTCGGTGGCGAGGCCACCGTGTCGATGTTCCCGGTGCACAACACCTCGCCGTCGAGCAGCAGCCGCGCCGAAGACGTCAGTCCGCGCTCGGTCTCGGTGCGCGTGATGTCGAAAGCCAGCTCGGTCAGCACCGGGGCCGGCCGCCGGTAGCGCACGGTCAGCGAGCGGGTCTTACCCGCCAGCCCGACCGCACAGCTCTGATGCTGGGTGACGCAGTCGAAGAAGACGCCGAGGAAGCCACCGTGAACCAGCCCGGGCGGCCCCTCGAAGGCCAGCGCGAAAGTGACTGAACCCGAGGCACTCTCGGCACCGATGCGGTGGAAACGGTACTCCGGGAAACAGGGATTGAAGGCGCCGACGTCGAAAGCATGCTGCAGGTAGACGCGCCGCTGCTCGCCGCCGTCGCCGATGCGGGGGGCGCTGTCCGGCGGGGCGGCCGCCGACAACTGCGCCTCCCAGTCGGCGAATCGGGTGAGCATCTCGTCCACCGCGGGATGCGGCCCCTCCTGCACGAGGAGCAGGTCGGTCATCCGCCGCATGGCCGCGGCCGCGGCCACGGTCTGGGGCAGCGGATCCTCCCCGTACCGGCGATCGACGTTCACGGACATCGTCGGTGGTGCTCCCCTGTTCGGTCGAGATCGATTTCGCCAAGTCGTGCGAGATCGCAATCGTGTCGCCTACTGTAGGGCTAACCGTAACGACAGGAAAGGGCGGGCGCACCGGTGGGTCAAGAGGGCGGCGCGACCGTACCGGACGGGTCGGTGACCGTACACCGCGACGGCGGTGCTCTCGTGCTGACGCTGAATCGGCCGCAGCGCCGCAACTCCTTGAGCCACAGCATGATCGACGAGCTCGTCACCGCCCTGACCGCTGCGGCGACCGATGACGGGCTGCGCGTGGTGCACATCCGCGGAGCGGGTGAGGACTTCTGCACCGGTGCGGACTGGGTGGCGACGAACGCCTCGGGGCAGCGGCCACGCACCGGTGATCTGGTGCGCCGGGTCCCCCACGGCGCGAACCGGGCGGTCGAGCTGGTGCACACCCTGCACCTGCCGGTGGTCTGCAGCGTGCGGGGCTGGGCGGTGGGTCTGGGTTGCAATCTGGCGCTCGCCGCCGACTTCACCGTCGCGGGCGCCGAGGCGATCTTCTGGGAACCGTTCGCAGACCGGGGTTTCGCACCGGATTCGGGGGCGACCTGGCTGCTGCCCCGCCTGGTCGGGCTGGCGCGGGCCAAGCGGATGCTGCTGCTGGGTGAGAAGGTCAGCGGCGCGGCGGCCGCCGAATGGGGGCTGATCCACGACAGCGTGCCGGAAAAGGACCTCGATGCCGCCGCCGCCGACCTGGTGGCGCGGTTGGCCGCCGGACCCACCATCGCAATCGGCCTGGCCAAGCAGGCGCTCCACCAGGCGTTGCACACACCCCTGAGCCAGGCCATGACACACGAACTGTTCAACGTCGAGCTGTCCTGCCGGACAGCCGATTTCAAGGAAGGACTGGCCGCCTTCCGGGACAGGCGCAGCCCGGACTTCCAAGGCCGATGACTCCCGACCACCCCACCGAGGAGCCGCGATGACCGACTATTCGTACGACACCATCAACTACGAGGTCGACGGACACACCGCCACCATCACGATGAACCGGCCGGAGGCGCTCAACGCGCTCAGCCCGCACATGATCACCGAATTACGCGCGGCCTACGACGAGGCGGAGAACGACGACAACGTCTGGCTGGTGATCGTCACGGCCACCGGACGGGCCTTCTGCACCGGCGCCGACGTCAAGGAGATCCCCGAGGACGGCAAGGTCCTCAACGAACGCCCCTTCCTGTCCACCTACGAACAGTGGGAGGCCCCGCAGGAGGGGACGCCGCCGTTCCGGCGGATGGCCAAACCGGTGCTGGCCGCGATCAACGGCATCTGTTGCGGCGCGGGGCTGGACTGGGTCACCACCGGTGACATCGTGATCGCCTCGGAGCGTGCAACGTTCTTCGATCCGCACGTCAGCATCGGACTGGTCTCCGGGCGGGAGGTCGTGCGCCTGGCCCGGGTGCTGCCGCGGTCGGTCGCGCTACGCATGGCGATCGTCGGCAAGCACGAGCGGATGAGCGCGCAGCGCGCGTACGAACTGGGAATGATCAGCGAAGTCGTCGAACACGACCGGCTCCTCGAACGCGCCCACGAGATCGCCGGACTCGTCACCCGCAACGCTCCGTTGGCCGTGCGCGGCACCCGGCTGGCCATCCTCAAGGGCCTCGACCTGCCTCTACACGAAGCCGAGATGCTCGGCGAGGCCTTCCGCGAACGCAACCTGCACACCGAGGACTCACTGGAGGGCCCCAAGGCCTTCGTCGAGAAGCGCGCACCCGAGTGGAAGTGCCGATGACCTTCGAGACCATCACACTCGACGTCGACGCCGCCGACCGCGTCGCGACCATCACGCTCAACCGCCCGGATCGGCTCAACGCGTTCAACCGCACCATGTGTGAAGAGATGGCCGAGGCGTGGCGCATGGTCAAGGCCGACGACTCCGTCCACGCCGTGGTGTTGCGCGCCGCCGGAAACCGGGCGTTCAGCGCCGGGCTCGACGTCAAGTCCTCCTACGGCCAACCCGACAACGTGTGGAACCACGAAGACCCCGGGGAGCTCCTGAGCCCGAAGTGGCAGAAGATGTGGAAGCCGGTGGTGTGCGCGGTCCAGGGCATGTGCACCGCGGGTGCGTTCTACTTCGTCAACGAGGCCGACGTGGTGATCTGCTCGACCGAGGCGACGTTCTTCGACTCCCACGTCAGCGCCGGACTGGTGTGCGCCCTGGAACCGATCGGGCTGATGCGCCGGGTCGGATTGGGTGACACGCTGCGCATCGCGCTGATGGGCAACGACGAGCGGGTATGCGCCGAGACCGCGCTGCGCATCGGCCTGGTCACCGAAGTCGTTGCCCCAGAGCAGCTTTGGGCCCGGGCACACGAGATCGCCGCGATCATCGCCGCCAAGCCGCCGTCGGCCACGCAGGGCACGGTGAAGGCCATCTGGGAATCCCTGGACCGGCCGTACCGGGCGGCGTTGGAGCAGGGACTGATCTACACGCGCCTGGGCAACCCGCTCGGGCAGGCCGAACTCGCCGGGCGGTCGGCGCCGGCGCACCCCGAGCCGAAGATCCGGTGATGTCCGCCCACCGGCTGAGCCGGCGCATCGCCCATGTGCTCGACCTGCGACCGGAGGCCGACGCCGTCGAGTACGACGGACGGTGGTCGTCGTGGGCACAGCTCGGCGACGCGGCGCGCCGGGTCGCCGAGCTCACCACCCGGTACGGCGGTGACACACCGCAGGTCGGCATCCTGCTCCGCAACCGGCCGCCACAGCTGGCCGCACTGCTTGGCGTGCTGCTCGCCGGCGGCACCGTGGTGGTGATCAACCCGTCCCGCGGGGACGACCGCACTCGCGCCGACATCGCCGACCTGGCCCTGCCGGTCCTGATCGGTGACCGCGACGACCTGGACGCGCTGGTCACGCCCGCGCCCACGACCACGCTGCTGTGTCTGCGCACACTGGCCGAGGACGCCGTCGTCGACGTCGCCGCACGGGGGGCCGTGCCGCAACCGCGGCCCGGCGTCGCGGTGCGGATGCTCACCAGCGGCACCACCGGACCGCCCAAGCGCATCGACCTGACCTACGACATGCTGGCGCACAGCGTCGTCGGGTCCGAGCCCGCAGAACCCCGGCACGGCATCGCGATCGTCAACGCGCCCCTGGTGCACATCGGTGGGGTGTTCCGGGTGTTGCAGTGCGTCGCCGAGGCCCGCTCGTTCGCCCTGCTGGAGCGCTTCGAATTGCGCGCTTGGGCCGACGCGGTGCGGAGACACCGTCCCCGCGCGGTGTCGCTGGTGCCTGCCGCGCTGCGGACGGTGCTGCACTCCGACCTCACCCGCGCCGATCTGTCCAGCATCCGCGCGGTCACGTCGGGCACCGCCCCGTTGTCCGCTGACGACGCCGACGCGTTCACCGAGAAGTTCGGAATCCCGGTGCTGACGTCCTATGCGGCAACCGAATTCGGCGGCGGAGTGGCCGGCTGGACGCTGGCCGACCACCAGCGCCACTGGCGTGCCAAACGCGGCAGCGTGGGACGCGCCAGCGGCGGCGCCCGGCTGCGCGTGGTCGACGAGGACGGTACGCCGCTGGGCCCCGACGAACCGGGCCTGCTCGAGGTGATCCCCGGCCAGCTCGGACCCGGTGCCGGCTGGCTGCGCACCACCGACCTGGCGCGTATCGACGCCGACGGCTTCCTGTGGATCCTCGGCCGCGCCGATCAGGCCATCATCCGCGGCGGGTTCAAGGTGATGCCCGACGACGTCCGCACCGCACTCGAAGCGCATCCGGCGGTGCGCGGCGCCACCGTGATCGGGCGACCCGACGAGCGCCTCGGTGAGACACCGGTCGCCATGGTGGAGCTGCGCGACGGCGCCACCGCCGAAGCCGACGAGCTCACCGGATTCCTGCGGGCGCGCCTGGCACGCTACGAGGTACCGACCGAGATCGCGATCGTCGGCGCCATCCCGCGTACCCCGTCGGGCAAGGCCGATCTGGGTGCGGTGCGACGGTTCTTCGCCACGGCCCCCGTCGACCATGGCTGAACCTCGTACCGTCGCCTCGGTGTTGCGGCACTGGGCCGCGCGCCGACCGGAGCACCCGATGCTCATCTGCGACGACGAGCGCCTCGACTACGGCGAGGCCGAGCACCGGTCGGCACGTCTGGCGCGGGGTCTGCTGGACCTGGGCGCCGGCAAGGGCACCCACGTGGGGTTGCTGTACCCGAACGGCCCCGACTTCGTGGTCGGGATGCTCGCCGCGGCCCGCATCGGTGCAGTGGTGGTGCCGTTCAGCACCTTCGCCACCGCCCGCGAACTCGCAGAACAGCTACGTCACAGCGACACCGAGATCCTATTGGCCACAGGGGTTTTCCGCTCCCACGACTACTCGTCCCGGCTGCGCGACGTCCTCGGCGCGTTCACCGGCGACCGCGTGCGGTCGAGCGCGGCCCCGCATCTGCGCCACGTCTTCGTCGACCGGTATCCCGAGGGGACGGTCACCGACGCTCTGCTGACGGCGGTCGAGGACGACGTCGACGGCAGCGACCCGTTGACGATCGTCTACACCTCCGGATCGACCGGCGCCCCCAAGGGTGTCGTGCACACGCACGCCGCGTTGATCGAGCATCAACGCAACCTGAACGCGATCCGCGGGCTGGGCGCCGACGACCGGCTGTTCTGCAACTCCCCGTTCTGCTGGATCGGCGGGATCGCGTTCTCGGTGCTGGCCACCCTGGTCGCCGGGGCGACGCTGGTGTGCTCCAACGCCGAGGATCCGGCCGTCACGCTCGATCTGCTGGAGGCGGCCCGGCCGACCGTCACCAACGGCTACGTCGCCGGGATCGCCGCGCTGGCCGCCCATCCCAGCCTGCCGCGGCGCGATCTGTCGTCCCTGCGGCGGGGCAACCTCTACCCGATCATGGCGCCCGCCGCCCGGCCCGCCGACCCGGAGCTGCGCCACCGCATGCTCGGCATGACCGAGACGGGCAGCGTCGTATTGCTGCATCCCGACGAGTCCGATCAGCCCGAACATCGTCGCGGGTCGTTCGGCCGCCCGGCGCCGGGATTCGACACCATGGTCGTCGACCCGGACAGCGGCAGCCCCGCCGGACCCGGTGAGGTTGGGGAACTGTGCGTGCGCGGACCGTATGTGATGCAGCGGTACTACAAGCGCAGCCGCGAGCAGTGTTTCGATCCCGACGGCTGGTTCCACACCGGAGACCTGGTGCGCACCGACGCCGAGGGGCTCTACTACTTCCTCGGCCGGCGCGGTGCGATGATCAAGACCGCCGGCGCCAACGTCACTCCCACCGAGGTGGAGCACGCGATCACCCGGATCACCGGTGCACCGGCCCATGTCGTCGGCCTGCTCGACCCCGAGCGCGGACAGGCCGTCGCCGCGGTGGTGATCGTCGACGACCCGACCGAGTTCGACGCCGCTGCGCTGCGCACCGCACTGCGAGATGAGCTGTCTGCGTACAAGATTCCCGTCCACGTCGCGGCGCTCACCCGTGCGGAGCTGCCGACGATGCCCAGCGGCAAGGTGGACGTGACCCGGCTGGCGAAGGTGTTCGATGCCCGGCACTGAGTTCACCGTCGACGCATGTCTGCGCCGCAACGCCCGCGCCCATCCGGACAAGGACGCCGTCGTCGACCCGGACTCTCGGATCAGTCACGGCGACCTCGACTCGAGCACCCGCGCGCTGGCCGCCACGCTGGTCGACGCCGGTGTCGGCAAGGGCACCCGCGTCGGTCTGGTGATGCCCAACAGCGTGCAGTGGGTGCGGATCGCGTTGGCGCTCACCCGCGTCGGCGCCGCACTCGTCCCGTTGAGCACGCTGCTCAAGCCGCGCGAACTGGTGGCGCAGCTGCGCACCGCTTCCGTACAGGTGCTCGTCAGCGTCGAGGAGTTCCGCGGCCACCGCTACCTCGACGGCCTGCGGGCCGAAGCTGGATTACCCAGCTCGGCGGCACGCCTGCACTGCCCGGAACTTCCTGCCCTGCGCAGGGTGTGGACGCCCGACCAGCTCGCGGCGCTCTCCGGGGGCGTCCCGCAGGAGCTGGTGGACGCGCTCACCGCCGCCGTGACGCCCAGCGACACCCTGGCCGTCATGTTCACCTCCGGCAGCAGCGGCCCGCCGAAGGGGGTGGTGCACTCCCACGGCAACGCCCTCGGCGCCGTCGCCGCGGGCCTGCACGCGCGCTGTATCGACGCCGACACCCGGCTGTACCTGCCCATGCCGTTCTTCTGGGTCGGCGGATTCGGCAGCGGTGTGCTCTCCGCCCTGGTGGCGGGGGCGACGCTGGTCACCGAGCAGATCCCGCATGCCGAGTCCACGCTGCGACTGCTGGAAGCCGAACGCGTCACGCTGTTCCGTGGGTGGCCCGATCAGGCCGAGGCCCTGGCGCGGCACCAGGATTCGGGCGGGGCGGATCTGTCGTCGCTGCGGCCGGGCAGCCTCGAGGCGCTGCTCCCGCCCGGTCAACGAGGCCGGCCCGGAGCGCGGGCGAAACTGTTCGGCATGACCGAGGCGTTCGGGCCGTACTGCGGCTACCGGGCCGACGTCGACATGCCCGAGACCGCCTGGGGCAGTTGCGGTAAACCGTTCCCCGGCATCGACGTTCGGATCGCCGACCCCGACACTGGTGCGCCGGTGACCGCCGGTCATATCGGCGAGATCCAGGTCCGCGGCCCGCACGTCATGCGCGGGATCTGCCGGCGCGGCCGCGAGGACGTGTTCACCGCCGACGGGTACTACCCCACCGGCGACCTCGGCCACCTCGACGGCGACGGGTTCCTGTTCTACCACGGCCGCTCCGACGACATGTTCAAGGTCAGCGGCGCCACCGTGTACCCGAGCGAGGTGGAGGCGGCGCTGCGCACCCTCGACGGGGTGACCGGCGCCTTCGTCACGAACGTGCCCCACGGCGGCGTCGAGCAGGTGGGTGCGGCGGTCGTGTGCGGTACCGCGACGACGGCCGATGTCCTGCGCGCCGAGGCGAAGAAGGTGCTCAGCGCGTTCAAGGTGCCGACCGTGTGGCTGCTGCTCGACTCCGACGACGACATACCCCGCAAGGCCACCGGCAAGGTCGACGTGCGCGAGCTCCGGAATCTGCTGGCACATTCCTCCCGCGAGCAGACCTAGACTGCTCGCGCGGTTACCGGACCACGCCGCGGGACTTGAGGTGCTCGATGAGCGGTGCGGCACCGGCGGCGAGATGCTCCGACATCGCGGCCCGCGCGCGATCCGCGTCGTGAGCCCCCAACGCGGCGAGTAGCTCGCGGTGGTGACGCACCGACTCGTCGGGCCAGGACTCGATCGTGGGGAACACCGACTCGGGCGCGTACCGGGTGATCAGCGACATCATCTGAGCCAGCTTCGGTGAATCCGCGGCGACGTTGATCGCCCGGTGGAACTCGTGGTTGAGCCGGACCGCGCGTTCCCCGTCGTTGCGTGCATAGGCGTCTTCGAGGTCGTCCTGGATCGCGGTGAGCTCACGCAACTGGCCGTCGGTGATCGCGTGCGCCGCCCGCGCGGCCAGCTCACCCCCTACGTACGCCTGGACGTTCGACACGTCGGCGATGTCGCGGCCGGTCACCGGCAGGACCACGAAACCGCGTCGGGGTTGTTGTGCCAGAAGACCTTCCGCGCGCAGCTCGAACAGCGCCTCACGCACGGGTGTCACGCTGATACCCAGCTCGGAGGCCAACTGTTCGAGGCGGATGTAGCCACCGGCCGGATAGGTGCCGTCGAAGATCCGCCGACGGACGAACCGCGCGACATCCTCGGACAGCTGAGGGCGGGCCGCGAAATCGGGGGCGGTCATGTCAGATCCGGTAGTCGGCGAGCAGCCGTTTGCTGATGATGTTCTTCTGGATCTCGCTGGTGCCCTCCCCGATCAGGAGGAACGGCGCGTCGCGCATCAAGCGCTCGATCTCGTACTCCTTGGAGTAGCCGTAACCGCCGTGGATCCGGAAACTCTGCTGAGTTACCTCGGCGCAGAACTCGCTGGCCAGGTACTTGGCCATGCCGGCGGCGACGTCGTTGCGCTCACCGGAGTCCTTCAGCCGCGCTGCATTGACCATCATCAGGTGGGCGGCTTCGACTTTCGTCGCCATTTCGGCCAGCTGGAACGCGATCGCCTGGTGTTCGGCGATCGGCTTGCCGAACGTCTGGCGCTGCTGGGCGTAGCGCACGGCGAGTTCGAATGCGCGCAGCCCCACCCCGCACGCCCGGGCCGACACGTTGACCCGGCCGACCTCGACGCCATCCATCATCTGGACGAACCCCTGGCCCGGACGCTCACCGAGGATGTCCTCGGCGCTCGCGCGGTAGCCGTCGAAGATCAGCTCGGTGGTGTCGATGCCCTTGTAGCCCAGTTTGTCGAGCTTGCCCGGGATCGTCAGACCGGGCGCGACTTCACCGAATCCGGCCGGTTTCTCGATCAGGAACGCGGTGAGGTTACGGTGCGGTTTGTCGGCCCCCTCGTCGGTGCGCACCAAGGTGGCGACGAGCGTCGAACTGCCGCCGTTGGTGAGCCACATCTTCTGACCGTCGATGACATAGCCGCCGGAGTCGTCACGCCGGGCGCGGGTCCGGATGGCCGCGACATCTGACCCCAGCTCCGGCTCGGACATGGAGAACGCGCCTCTGGTCTCGCCGGTGGCCATCCGTGGCAGGAAGCGTTGTTTCTGTGCGCCGGTGCCGTGCTGGCGGATCATGTAGGCGACGATGAAGTGGGTGTTGATCACCCCCGACACGCTCATCCACCCGCGGGCCAGTTCCTCGACGCACAACGCGTAGGTGAGCAGCGATTCGCCCAGACCGCCGTACTCCTCGGGGATCATCAGCCCGAACAGTCCCATGTCACGCATCGCATCGACGATGTCCTGGGGATAGGTGTCGGCGTGTTCGAGTTCCTGTGCGTTCGGGATGATCTCCTTGTCGACGAATTGCCGGACGGTCGCGACGATTTCGGTCTGGAACTCGGTGAGACCGAGTGTCTGGGCGAGGCGGGTCACCGGCTCACCCGCTCGAATACCGCGGCCAGCCCCTGTCCGCCCCCGATGCACATCGTCTCCAGGCCATAGCGGACGTCACGGCGGTTCAGTTCGCGCGCCAGTGTCGCGAGCATGCGTCCGCCGGTGGCTCCCACGGGGTGTCCGAGCGAGATGCCGGAGCCGTGCACGTTGGTGCGTTCCATGTCGGCGTCGGTGAACTTCCACTCGCGCATCACCGCGAGCGCCTGGGCGGCGAACGCCTCGTTGAGCTCGATGAGGTCCATATCGGCAAGTGTCAGACCGGCCTTGCCCAGCGCGACCTCGGTCGCCGGAACCGGACCGATGCCCATGACGTGGGGGGCGACGCCGGCGACACCCCACGACACCAGCCGGACGAGCGGGGTGAGGCCGAGGTCGGCGGCCTTGTCCGCCGTGGTGACCACGCACATCGAGGCCGCGTCGTTCTGCCCGCTGGAATTCCCGGCCGTCACGGTGGCGTCCGGATCGGACGTTCCGAGAATCGGTTTCAGTTTCGCCAGGGACTCGACCGAGGTGTCGGCGCGCGGGTGTTCATCGGTGTCGACGATCTGCTCCCCTGCCCGGGTCCGCACCGTGACCGGGACGATCGTCTCGGCGAGCAGGCCGTCCTTCTGCGCCGTGACCGCGCGGCGGTGCGACGACACCGCGAGTTCGTCCTGCTCCTCGCGCGTGATGCCGTATTCGCGGCGCAGGTTCTCGGCGGTCTCGATCATGCCGCCCGGGACCGGGTGGTTCTTGCCGCCTGCGGTGGTGCGGCCGCGGGTCAGGGCATCGTGCACGGTGATGCCACCCCTGGCCCCGCCCCAGCGCATGTCGGTCGAGTGGAACACGACGTTGCTCATCGATTCGGCGCCACCGGCGACCACGAGGTCGTTTTCACCGCTCGCCACCTGCATCGCGGCCTGCAGGACGGCCTGCAGGCCGGACCCGCAGCGGCGGTCGATCTGCATACCGGGCACGGTGACCGGCAGGCCAGCGTCGAGCGCGATGACCCGGCCGATCGCGGGCGCCTCCGTACTCGGATAGCAGTGCCCGACGATCACGTCCTCGACGGCCTCCGGCGCGACGCCGGTGCGGGTCAGCAATCCTTGCAGCGCCGTCACCCCGAGTTCGACGGCGGTCAGCGACCTGAACATCCCGCCGTAGCGACCGATCGGGGTGCGGACGGGTTCGCAGATGACGGCATCGCGCATCAGATGTGCCTGCCGCCGGTCACTTCGAGCACGGTGCCGGTCATGTACGACGACAGGTCCGAGGCCAAGAACAGCGCCACCTTGGCCACCTCGTCCGGCTCCCCGGCCCGGCCCATCGGCACCTCGGCGAGCTTCTGATCCCAGATGTGCTGGGGCATCGCCTCCGTCATCGCCGAGCGGATGAGGCCTGGTTGGATCGCGTTGACCCGCACGCCGAGATGCGCGAGTTCCTTCGCAGCGGCCTTCGTCATCCCGACGATGCCGGCCTTGGCCGCGGAGTAGTTCGTCTGCCCGATCAGGCCGACCTTGCCGGAGATCGACGACATGTTGACGATCGCGCCGCGCTTGTTCTCCCGCATGATCGCGGCCGCCGACTTGAGTCCGTTCCAGGTGCCCTTGAGATGTACGGCGATCACCTGGTCGAACTGCTCTTCGGTCATCTTGCGCAGGGTGGCGTCGCGGGTGATGCCGGCGTTGTTCACCATGACGTCGAGGCCACCGAACCGATTCACCGCCGCCGCCACGAGCGCATCCACCTCCTCGGCGCGGGTGACATCGCACCGCACGGCGGCGGCCACATCGTCACCGCCGAGCCGCTTGGCGGCGGCGTCGGTGGCGTCGAGGTCGAGGTCACCGAGGACCACGCGCGCCCCCTCGGAGACGAAGCGCTGCGCGATCGCGAAGCCCAGTCCCTGCGCACCGCCTGTGACGACCGCGGTCTGTCCGGTCAGCAACGACACTCGATCACCTACCTGACTCGTCGGGGCCTCCGAGGGGCCCGGTCACCCCGCATCATATTTCATATACGATATTTGCGGCCAGCCACCCGGGGGTCCGCCAAAAGCGACTGGAGGTCGTCGATGAGCGAAGTCAGTGACGAGGATTTTCGCGAAATCCTGGCGCAGACAAGACATTTCGTCCGTAGTGCGGTGGTTCCACGCGAGCTCGAGATCCTCGCCGACGACAAGGTGCCCGACGATCTGCGCGACCAGGCCAAGAAGATGGGCCTGTTCGGCTACGCCATCCCCCAGGAATGGGGCGGGCTCGGTCTCGACCTGACCCAGGACGTCGAACTGGCCATGGAGTTCGGCTACACCTCACTGGCGCTGCGCTCGATGTTCGGCACGAACAACGGCATCGCCGGACAGGTCCTGGTGGGCTTCGGCACCGACGACCAGAAGAAGCAGTGGCTGGAGGGAATCGCCTCCGGTGACGTCGTCGCTTCGTTCGCGCTCACCGAACCGGGCGCCGGGTCCAACCCCGCCGGGCTGCGCACCAAGGCGGTGCGCGACGACTCCGGCGACTGGATCATCAACGGCCAGAAGCGGTTCATCACCAACGCTCCGACCGCCAACCTCTTCGTCGTCTTCGCCCGCACCCGCCCCGCCGACGAGCAGGGCGCCGGAATCGCCGTGTTCCTCGTACCTGCCGGCTCCGACGGTGTCGAGGTCGGCGCCAAGGACGCCAAGATGGGACAGGAGGGCGCATGGACCGCTGACGTCCACTTCACCGACGTGCGGGTCCCCGCCTCGGCGCTGGTCGGGGGCAGCGAGGACATCGGCTACCGCGCCGCGCTGATCACGTTGGCCCGCGGCCGCGTGCACATCGCGGCGCTGGCCGTCGGCGCTGCGCAGCGCGCACTCGACGAATCGGTCGCCTATGCCGCCACCGCGACGCAGGGCGGCACGCCGATCGGCGACTTCCAGCTGGTGCAGGCGATGCTGGCCGATCAGCAGACCGGGGTGATGGCCGGGCGCGCGCTCGTGCGCGACGCCGCACGCAAGTGGGTGACCGGAGAGGACCGGCGGATCGCCCCCTCGGCCGCGAAGCTCTTCTGCACGGAGATGGTGGGGCGGGTCGCCGATCTGGCGGTGCAGATCCACGGCGGCAGCGGGTACATGCGCGAGGTGCCCGTCGAGCGGATCTACCGTGATGTCCGGCTACTGCGGCTCTACGAAGGCACCAGTGAGATACAGCGGTTGATCATCGGCGGCGGACTGGTGAAGGCCGCCCAGCGGACAGGAGGCACGTCATGACCGGTCGACTCACCGGGAAGGTCGCGTTCATCACCGGGGTGGCCCGCGGACAGGGACGGGCGCACGCGGTCCGGATGGCGGCCGAGGGCGCCGACATCATCGCCGTCGACATCGCGGGCAAGCTGCCGTCCTGTGTGCCCTACGATCCGGCCACGCCCGAGGACCTCGACGAAACGGTGCGACTCGTGCAGGCGACCGGCCGCCGGATCATCGCCTCGGTGGCCGACGTCCGCGACGTGGAGGCGCTGACCGAGGCGGTCGAGGCCGGGGTGGCCGAATTCGGCACGCTCGACGTCATCGTCGCCAACGCGGGTGTGTCCGCGCCGCAGGTGTGGGATGCCATCAGTCCCGAGGATTTCCGCGACGTCATCGACATCAACGTGACCGGCACGTGGAACACGGTGATGGCGGGCGCCCACAAGATGATCGACGGCGGACGCGGCGGCAGCATCATCCTGATCAGTTCGGCTGCGGGAATGAAGATGCAGCCCTTCATGGTCCACTACACCGCCAGCAAGCATGCGGTGACGGGGATGGCGCGGGCTTTCGCGGCCGAACTCGGTAAGCACAGGATCCGGGTCAACAGCCTGCACCCGGGCGCGGTGAACACCCCCATGGGCACCGGCGACATGGTGTCGGCGCTCGAGACCGCCTACGCGACCAATCCGCCGCTGCAGGCGATGGTGACGCCGTTCCTGCCCGACTACATCGCCCAGCCCGAGGACATCGCTGACGCCGCCTGCTGGCTGGCCAGTGACGAGTCGCGCTACGTCACCGCGGCGTCGATCGCAGTGGATCTGGGCTCGACGCAGTTCTGAGGCCGAACACCCGGTCGAGGAATGCCACCTGGTCGGCCGCGGCCCTGTCGTGCCAATAGTGGCCCGGCCAGACGTCGAAGTGGTCGCACGGATAGTGGTGAACCTGTGCGCCTGCCTGGACGGCGGTCCGGACCACAGACTGGGCGGGTACGAAGCGGTCGAAGTCGGCGATCTGCACCAGCAGCGGAACCCGAATCTGCTTGGCGGACTGTGCCGTCCGGACTTTGACCAGCTCCAGTCCGATCGCGGCGTCCACCTCGTTGCGCCAGGTGGGTCCCGCGATCGACAGGTAGCTCTCGTAGGCACCGTCGAGCGCCAGCGCGCCTGGCTGTCCCGGCCGCGCCGCCAGCGGCATCAGGGACGGCGCGCGCCCGCGGGCGACGGCGAGACGGCTCTTCAGGCCGACCAGCGTCCACCGCAGCGCGGCACCGATGTCGCGGTGCGCCAACGCGGCTCTGCTCGCCGCCAGCCCACTGGTGAGCGGCGTCATCGCGATCACCGCGGCGACGTCGGCCCGGGCGGCCGCCACCCGGATCACGTGGCTGCCCGAGAAGGAGGAACCCCACAGCACCACCTGCCCGGGATCGACCCCGGGCAGGCGCTGCGCCGCGACCACCGCGGCGTGGAAGTCCTGGAGTTGGCGATTCACCGAAACGCTCTGTCGCGGTTGGCCGTCCGATACGCCGAAGCCACGGTAGTCGAAGGTCAGCACGTCGGCGCCCGCGGCGCAGATTCGCTCGGCGAACGGCCCCAACCCCGAATCCATTGTTCCGCCGAATCCGTGCGCCATCACCACCACCGGCCGCCCGTACGGACCGGACAGGCGATCGGATCCACTACGGAAATGCCGGCCGGCGCAACGGGTCTCCATCGAGGTGAACGACACCTCGTCGTGGGTCGCGGTCATGGTCGATGCTCCTCCGAATCGGTGATCCCGTAGATCGAACTCAGCCACACGGCCGCCGCTCCCTGACGTAACTGCTCGGCGTCCAGCGGCCCGCCGACGGTGAGACGTTCCAGCATGCGGTCGTTGAACTCGAGCAGCACCGACGCCAGCACCGCGGGGTCGACGCCGCCGGGCGCGAGCCCGGCGGACCGCTCCGCGCGGATGAGGTCCGCGATCGAGTCGACGAAGGACTCGCGCGCGTCATCCCAGATCGACCGCACCGTGGGGCTGGAGCCACGGACCTCCAGCATCGCCCGGAACAGGTGGCGGTGCCGTTCGCACATCCCGAACAGCCCGCTCAGCATCGCGTGCACCCGAACCGGCGGTGAGCCGGAACCGGTGACGAGCGCGCGGTTGACCGCATAGGTCTCGTCGAGCATGCGTTCCATCAACGCCGCCACCGCGGCGGCCTTGTTCTCGAAGTAGAAGTAGAACGCCGAGCGGGTCACCCCGGCCTGCTGCGCCACCTCGGCGATGTTCACGGTGTCCACCCCGGACTGCTGCAGCCACCGGTCAAGTGCGTCGAGGATGGCGTCGCGGCGCAGATCCCCGCGGTGCGCGGGGCGCCGATCCGTCGCCGAACGCATTCTCAGCCCGGCAGGTTCGCGAACGACGGCTGCCGCCTTCGCGCCCGCTCGTGCCCGGCAGGCAGTTCGCGGGTGCGGATGTCGTGTTCGTAGACGAAGTAGTCGACCTGCTGGGTGTGCCTGGGCCGATCGGTGCAGTGTCCGGCGTGCACGCGCTGGTCGGCGTCGATCACCCGCTCCATCTCGGCGCGGTCGGGCAGGGCGTAGTGACCCACCGCGTAGGCGGCGAGCACGCGCGACTGGCACTCCACGAACGGGAACAGGGTCGGTACCGACTGGGCGAACCCGATGAACACCACGTCGTCGACGCCGGGCAGGAACATTCGCTTGTAGAGCCGGATCTGGTTGTCCGGCGCGCTGATGAACTCCGGATCGAAGAACGGGAACGTGATGTTGTATCCGGTGGCGTAGATGACGACGTCGAAGTCGTCGCTGGTGCCGTCCTCGAAATGAACGGTGTCACCGTGGAGCCTGGTGACGTTGGGCTTGGGCGTGACGTCGCCGGAACCCAGCCGCAACGGCAGTTCCACGGACTGGGTGGGGTGCGCCTCGAACAGTTTGTGGTCGGCCGGGGGCAGCCCGTAACTCGTCGGGTCGGTGCCCAGCATGGGGGCGACGAGTTGTAATGCCTTGCGCTGCCACGACAGCGGTAGATACGGCGTGGTGCGCCAGAACATGTCCCCCGGCCGACCGGCGATGTACTTGGGCACGATCCACGCACTCGACCGGGTGGACAGCGTGACCTTGTTCTGCAGCGCGCGTGCCGACAGTTCCACCGTGATGTCGGCCGCGCTGTTGCCCAATCCCACGACCAGAATGCGCTTACCGGTCAGGTCGAGGGGCGTGCTCGGATCGACGTAGTGGTGTGAGTGGATGGCCTCTCCGGCGAAGACGCCGGGAAAGTCCGGCCACCGTGGATCCCAGTGGTGACCGTTGGCGACCACGAGCAGGTCGAAGTGTCGGGTCTGACCCGCCTGGTCCTCGATCTCCCACCCGCCGGCTTTCCGCTCGGCGCGTACCACGGCGTTGTCGAATTCGATGGCGTCGAGAAGCCCGAACGCGTCGGCGTAAGCGTCGAGGTAGGCCTTGATCTCGGTGTGGTGCGGAAACGACGGGAAGTGCTCCGGCATCGGAAAGTCCTTGAACGACAACCGGTGCTTGGAGGTGTCGATGTGCAGTGACCGGTATGCGCTGCTGTGGCCGTTGGGATTGCCGAACGCCCAGTTCCCGCCGATCCGGTCAGAACTCTCGAACGTCGTGTGGTTGACGCCGTAGTCCTTGAGCATCTTGGCCGCGGTCAAACCGCTGATACCCGCGCCGATGATCGCGGTGCGCGGGGGCCTGTGATCCACGTGTGCTCCTCACCGTGTGATGAGGAGCACACTAACAACGGCGGTGACGCGGGTCAACGAAATCTGACAGCTGTCAGCGCCCGGATCAGCCGATGAAGCGCACGATCGACTCGGCGACGGCCGCCGGCTTGTCCACGCCGTCGATCTCCACGGTGATCGTCGTGGTGACCTGCACGGCGCCGTCCAGGCGGTCCACCTTGCTGATCTCGCCGCGAGCGCGCAGCCGGGAACCCACCTTGACGGGGTTGATGAAACGAACCTTGTTGTAGCCGTAGTTGATCGCCATCGCGATGTTGTCGACCGTGTACAACTGGTGGCTGAAGTGCGGCAGCAGCGACAGGGTCAGCAGCCCATGGGCGATGGTGCCGCCGAACGGCCCGTCGGCCGCCTTCTGCGGATCGACGTGGATCCACTGGTGGTCGTCGGTGGCGTCCGCGAACAGGTTCACCCGGTCCTGTGTGATCTCGAGCCATTCGGTGGGTCCCAGCGCGCTGCCCTCGGCCGCCGCGAACTCGTCGAGTCCTTTGAAGGTCTTCACGGTGTCTCCTCTCCGGGCGCCGGCGCGCCACACGTCGCACCCTACGGTTCGGCACCACAGCCGACGACGCCAGGCGACCACCGTGCGTCCACACCCGACCCATTAAGCGCTTACAGAGTTTGCCAGAATGGTGCATCAGTCGACGCTTCGAACGGCACCCGTCCATTGTTCGTCACCGCGATTTCGACGTCGGGAAAAGGCACATGCCGCACGCCTCGCGCCGCCTGATTGCGCACGGGCACAAATGTGTCGCGGCCGGGTGGCGGTGTTCTCGAGGCGTCACCCGGGCGGCGGGAGCGTACCAACCGGATTGTCACGAACGTGACGAGCAAGCACCGGGTATTGCCCTGCGCAACCAACTCACTGTGTCGATCACGACCAGACAATGGGGATGAGGTGATCGATCGCCGCGGAAATGAGCCGGAAACAAACGGCGCCGTCACCGACCTTCCCGAAGCGCCGCGCGCGGCCTCCGAGCAACCTCGATTTGTGGCAGAGACAGACACAAAATCTCGGTCGGTCCCCTCGGCGCCACCTCGGAATGCCGCGTCGTGTACCGCCCTCGCCGACGGTCACGGCGGCTGAAACCTGTCACAGTCGCCGCATCCTGGCAAACTGTCCAGACCGCGCAGGGAGCCGCACGGCCGGCGCGACGCCGGCGCCCGTCCGCCAACCGTCTGATGCGACTAAGCATGGCGCTCGACCAGCGAATCAGGCGCCCGGATCGGCATCGGGGCGAAGCCGAGCGGCGCACCCGGCGTCGGCGTGCACGGCCGGGGTTCGACGCGTCGTGTGCGCGGTGGTCACGACCGCACCGGCAGCGCGGTGAGGAGACTCACAGCGCGGCCTGACCGGCAAACAGCCGGAAACGGTCCGGTGACACGTCTGGTCGCCGTCATCCGTATCGGTGCAATCGCAAAGTTCGCCGGAAACGATCGATCGACTAACAACCTGCGATAACGGCCATTTGTCCGATTGCCATAACTGTACCTGCACGCACAATGCGCGATCGGCCGCGTGCGCCCATAACGCAATACTGGACAAGATTTTCTCGCTAGCTGGAATAGAACCCACCTTGGGCGGGATACTCAAGTCCGCGTATTCGCAACACCGCGTGATGCGCACCACGACCAGCCGTCCCCACCCCCATGCGGCGGCTGCCCGAAGGACGGACACCTATGACTGCTCCCCAGCTAGACACCTTCTCCCCCGGGATCCTGGAGCTCGATCGGAGCCCCAGCTGGTGGGATGCCGCGAGCCAGTGCACGATCGTCGTCGCGCATCCCTCCACGGAGCCCGAGCTGTGGGCCGATTATGTTCGCGGCGCAAAGCTCAGCTACCAGAAGCACGGCGTGGAGACCGCCCTCGACACGACGGCGCTGGACCGCGGCGACGACACCGCGTTGTTCTGCGCCGGCATCAACCAGGCGGGACAGGTGGTCGGCGGTGTGCGGGCCAAAGGTCCGTACACCGCGGTCGACCAATGCCACGCGGTGGTCGAGTGGAGCGGCCAACCCGGATTGGACGCGGTACGCAAAATGGTCGGGGATCGCCTTCCGTTCGGCGTGGTGGAAATCAAATCGGCATGGGTGAGCGACGACCCCGAACAGAGCCGCGCGCTCACCGACGTCCTCGCGCGTGTGCCGCTGCATTCCATGGTGTTGCTCGATGTGCAATTCGCGGTCGCAACGGCCGCCGCTTATGTGCTGAATCGCTGGTTGTCGTCCGGCGGCGTGCTGGCGGCCAAGATTCCCGCGACGCCATATCCGGACGCGCGATACCAGACGAAGATGATGTGGTGGGACCGGCGCACATTCGCCAATCACGCCGACGCGAAGCAGGTCTCGACGTTCTTCGCCGAGACGCGGCAGGTGACCGCTCAACTGGACCGAATCGGTGGACTGGTATCGGCGGCTGTCACGGTCTGATGACACGGATCCCCGCTGATTCCCACCATTACAGCGCCACACTGCTCACCGAGGAGGACGACCACGACACACTGGCGGCTCTGCGGGCCGATCCGGCTGTCGAGTTCATCGATCGCGCCGGCCGGCTGCGCGAGGCCCTGGCCGAGTTACGCCCGCCCGTGGACGCCGACATCCTCGACGAAGCCATGCGATGGGCGCACTTCCCCTGGCGTCGCACCGTTGTCGGCGTCCTGGGGCCTCGCGCCCACCGCCGGTTGCGGCTCGACCGCAACCGCAACCTGATCACCGACGACGAACAACAGCGGCTCAGCCGGCTCCGCGTCGGCGTCGTCGGGCTCAGCGTCGGACACGCGGTGGCGCACACCCTTGCGGCACAAGGGGTTTGCGGCGAACTCAGGCTCGCCGACTACGACGAGCTCGAAGTCTCCAACCTCAACCGCGTACCCGCCGGCCTGCTCGACGTGGGAGTCAACAAGGCCGTGGTCGCCGCTCGGCGCATCGCCGAACTCGACCCCTACCTGCCGGTGCAGGTGGTCGCCGAGGGCGTCACGGCGGACACGATCGACACCTTCCTCGACGGGCTCGACGTGGTGGTCGAGGAGTGCGACTCCCTGGACGTGAAGGTGTTGGTGCGCGAACGTGCAAGGGCCCGACGCCTTCCGGTGTTGATGGCGACCAGTGACCGGGGGCTGCTCGACATCGAACGGTTCGACCTCGATCCGTCCCGGCCGCTGCTGCACGGACTGCTCGGCGACATCGACTCCGCGGCGTTGTCCGGGTTGACGAGCAAGGACAAGGTCCCGCATGTCCTGCGCATCCTCGATCCGGCCGCTCTGTCACCGCGGATGGCGGCCTCCCTGGTGGAGGTCGGCACGAGCCTGACGACCTGGCCGCAACTCGCCGCTGAGGTCGCGTTGGGCGCCACCGCCGTCACCGAAGCCGTACGGCGGATCGGACTCGGGGAGCCGCTGTCGTCGGGGCGGGTGCGCATCGATGCCGCCGCGCTGCTCGACGACGTCGAGGATCCGCTCACCGCCCCGCCCGTCGCGGCCGTCGCCGACGACCCCGTGCCCGACGTCGAAGCGGATTCGGTCGTCGAGAAAGTCGCCGCCGCCGCCGTCCGCGCGCCGTCCGGCGGCAACTCGCAGCCGTGGCGGATCGAGACCCGCCGCAACGCCGTACACCTGCGCGTCGCACCCGAGGCCACGACAGCGATGGACGTGGCGTATCGCGGCAGCGCGGTCGCCCTCGGTGCCGCGGTGTTCAACGCACGGGTCGCCGCCGCCGCGCACCGCCGCGTCGGTGAGGTGGACCTCGAACGCAGCGATGAGAGCACACCGCTGCGCGCCGTCGTCCGCCTCGGCGACGGCGACGATCCGGACCTCGCCCGCCTCTATCCGGCGGTGATGCGCCGTGAGACCAATCGGCACCATGGTTCGGGCACGCCGATCAGCGCTGCGCAGGTGCAGGCGCTGACCGCGGCGGCGGAGGCCGAAGGTGGCCGCCTGTCGATCCTCACCGAGCCCGCCGACATCGCGCGCGCGGCCGAGATCCTGGCGGCGACCGACCGCATCAGGTACCTGACCCCGCGCCTGCATGCCGAGATGTTCTCCGAGTTGCGGTGGCCGGGTGACCCGTTGCCCGACACCGGCATCGACGTGCGCACGCTCGAGCTGGGGGCGACCGATCTGGTGAAGCTCGACATCCTGCGCCGAGGCGAAGTGATGGCGAATCTGGCGCGGTGGCGGGCGGGGGCGGCGTTGGGTGACGACACCTACGACCGGCTGACGTCGAGTGCCGCACTGGGCGTCGTCACGGTCTCGGGCCGGACGTTGAGCGACTACCTGCGCGGGGGTTCGGTGACGGAGGCGGTGTGGACGGCCGCCGAAATCTCCGGGGTGGCGACCCATCCGGTCTCGCCGGTCTTCCTCTACGCCCACGACGAGCGGGAACTGCACGAGCTCTCGCCGGCCTTCGCCGACGAACTCGCCGACCTCCAGCGGCGTTTCCGCGACCTCACGGGCACCGGCCCGGAGGAGTCCGAAGCGCTGGTTCTACGCTTCTCCATCGCGCCGCGACCCGCGATGCGTAGCCGACGCCGCGGCCTGAGCACGGCGGCACCGGCGTGAGAACGGAGATGACCGTGCCGAGAAACCTCGAGGTCCTCGTGACGTCGGTGGCCACTGACCTCATGGCGGTGACGGCGGCGACCTCCGCGGAGGTCAGCGAGCGCGTGCTCGGCGACCTGGTGGGCTATTTCGGCGTGGACGTGAGCTTCCTGCGGCACCACGATCACCGCCTCCACACCTCCGAACTCATCGCCCAGTGGCCGCCCCGCTCACCGGACGCGGGTCCGGACCCCCTCAAGGTGGTGTACTTCGCCGACATCGACCCGTTGTTCGCGCAGACGGAACGCCTCCGTGAGCCGACCATCCTGCGATCGGAGACGGCCCTCCCACCGGGGCGGGCGACGGTCGCCGAAGTGCCGCTGCGGTCGGGGGACGTCACCACCGGGGTCCTCGGATTCGTCAGATTCGGGGAGCGGGAGTGGCACCGCGAAGAGCTCAACGCGCTGGAGGCGATCGCGTCGCTGTTCGCCCAGGTGCAGGCGCGGATCGCCGCCGAGGACCGGCTTCGGTACCTGGCCGACCACGACGATCTGACCGGTCTGCACAACCGCCGCTCCTTACTGAGCCATCTGGACAACCGGCTGGCGGAGGGTCAGCCGGGACCGGTGGCGGTGCTGTTCTTCGACCTGGACCGGCTCAAGGCGATCAACGACTACCTCGGCCATGTGGCGGGCGACTGGTTCATCCGGGTCCTCGCCGAGCGCCTGCAGGATGGCGATGACCACAAGTTCATCGCCCGCCTCGGAGGCGACGAATTCGTCGTGGTGCCGGCCGGGCCGATGACGGTCGACGATGCCGAGACGCTCGCACATCGGCTGCAAGCCGTTCTGCGCGAACGGGTCTCGATCGACGGCGAGATGCTGACCCGGACCATCAGCATCGGTGTCGCCACCGGGACACCCGGCAGCGACACCACCTCCGATCTGCTGAGCCGGGCCGACCAGGCCGTGCTGAGCGCCAAGAACGCCGGCGGCAACTGCATCGCGGTGTTCAGCGACCGGATGTCGCAGGAGATCGCGCTGCGCAACGACATCGAGTTGCACCTGCAGAACGTCATCGAGGGCGGAGCCCTGGTGCTGCACTATCTGCCGGAGGTGGACATCCGCACCGGCGACATCCTCGCCACGGAAGCGCTCGTGCGCTGGCAGCATCCGACGCGCGGCCTGCTCTCCCCCGATCGTTTCATCGGGGTGGCGGAGTCCATCAACCTCGCCGGTGAGCTGGGGCGCTGGGTTCTGCGCAACGCCTGCGCCGAGTTCGCCCGCTGGCGCGCCACGGGAGTGGGGAACTCGATCGTGTTGCGCGTCAACGTGTCTCCCGTACAACTGGTGACCGAAGGCTTCGTCGACTCGGTGGCGGACGCCATGGCCGAATTCGGGCTCGAACGGGGGTCGGTCTGCCTGGAGATCACCGAGAGCGTCGTCGTCCAGGACATCGACACCACCCGTGTCACGCTCGCGGGGCTCAAGGACGCCGGGGTGCAGGTCGCCATCGACGACTTCGGCACCGGCTACAGCGTGTTGTCGCTGCTCAAGACTCTGCCCGTGGATACGCTCAAGATCGACAAGAGTTTCGTGCAGGATCTCGGCTCCAACGCCGGTGACCTGGCCATCGTCCGCGCCATCATCGCGCTCGCCGAAGCGTTCGGGCTCGAGCTGGTGGCCGAGGGGGTCGAAACCGACATCGCCGTCGAGACGCTGCTGCACCATGGGTGCCACCGCGCGCAGGGTTTCCTGCTCTCGCGTCCGGTGCCGGGCGCGGAGATGGAGCGGTTACTGGCCAAAGGGCGGGTGCCCGTTCATTTCCCGTGAGCGGCGGGGTTCGGAGCGGTTGCGGCGCGACTCCCGCAGACTCTTCGGCAGCTGCCGATTGCTACTCGAGCACGCCGCCGAAGGCACCGAGGCCGGAGGAGGAGCGGCGGTGAGAAGTTCGACGCGCGCGAACCGGCTGCCGATTTCGCTGACGAGCGCGACCTCCGCCTCGTCCTCCCCGCGTACGTAATCAGCGACCGGGTGCGCGACCCTCGGCGCCAGGGTGATCCCATGGCGAGCCCGGACGGCGTAGTCACCGTCAGCGGTGTCGAACACCGCGCCGACGACGACGCCTTCTTCGAACACGATCCGCTGCAGGACCGCGTCGTCGTCGATCTCGATGTCACGCATGCGGGCCTCGCCGTTGAGCCACGTCGCCAGGGGCGGAGGACCCCCCGCCGCGGGCACGGTGACCGTCCCGATCACCTTGACCTGCACGGGCCGGTTGTCCAGCGTGCGCATGGTGGTGGTGCGCCAGTACGAGACCCTGGTGTGCAGGAGGCCGTACGGCGAGACAAGGCACTGCTCGGTCCACGTCTTCAGCCGAGCGCCGTAGAACGGCGGAACCGTGCGGCCGCGGCGTTCGGCCGCCGTCAGCGGCCGTACCGGGCGCACCGGTACCTCTCCCGCCGAAATCGGTTGCCCGGCGAGCCCATCGGTGAGGGCGGCGAAGTACGCGAGGGTCTCCTCGTCCGCCACGTGGTCGGCGGGCCAACCTCGGTCGCCGCCGGCGAGCCCGGTCACGAGCACCTCGGCGTCAGCGTCCGCGGCCACCACTGCGCTGGCGAGTGCACCCACGACACCGCCCACGCACAGCACGTCGACTTCGTGATCCCACATACGCGTTAAACACCTCGCCGTTGCTCGGAGTGGAGCCGCCGCTCGGCCGGACGGTGGGTCACGGCATGTCGCTGTGGCGATGCGTCACCCGAGCCAGCGCTGCCGGCGCTGCAACGGCGGATCCCTTGGGCATCCGCGCGGTGCATCACCGAGACGGAGCGGTGGGTCGCCACGGCCTGTGCAGGGATTCGAGGGGGTTTGCCAGAACAGGCCGTGGCAACCGGATGAAGGTACCATCGCAACGGGCGGAACGAAAGCGCAGCCGGATGCCTGTCGCCGACCCGACCGCGGCACGTCCGCCCGCGACGCGAGATACTCGAAGTCATCACCGGTCGGACATTACATACTTTTTGGATTATTTGCACCCGGTGGCATGACTTAAAGTATGACCTCAGCCGCGGAGGGTCCGTGGTCTCCCGACCATCCGGCGGACAGAGTGGAACCGAGGGGTGCGTGGCCGATCAGGTCGACCGGAAACCCGACGCGACGCGACAGCAGATCCTGCGGGCGGCGGCGAAGCAGTTCGCGGTCAAGTCCTACGGTCTGGTGAGCCTCGACGACATCCTCGTCGACGCCTCCGTCACCAAAGGCGCGATGTACCACCACTTCCGGTCCAAGTACTCACTGGCCTCCGCGATCGTCGACGAATGGCTCGAGTCCAACCTCCGCATCGTCGAGGACACGATGGCCCTGCGGCACTCCGGCATGGAGACGCTGGTCGACATCTCCTTCGCCATCGCGGTGAAAGACATCGAGGACCCCCTCGGCCGGGCCGGTGTCAACCTGCTGGAGTCGGTCGGCCGCACGGACGGGTTGCGCCGTCACGCCGTCGACGCGTCGCACGCCGCGTTGGTCCCGCTCGCACGGCGCGCCATCGACGACGGTGACGCCTCCGCCGACACGACGCCAGAGGACGTCGCCCGCGTGCTGGTCTTCCTGTATCTGGGAGTGCGGCAGGCCAATGATCCCGGCGAGCCCGCCGCATTCCTGGGTGACCTGCACAACGCATGGAGGTTGCTGCTTCCCGGACTCGCGGCCCCCGAGCGGCTGGGATACCTCACGACGTTCGTTCGTCGGCGCAGCGCGTTGGCGATCAAGAAAGCCACGCCGCTGCCCACCGATACGCTATGACCACGTCAACGCCCCGTGGCATCGACCTTCGTCAGGAGGTGGACAGCGAGACATGATCCGCCAGGCACGTTCCGAAGCGACCAGGCGCAGAATCATCGAGGCGGCGGTCGACGTGTTCAGCGATCGCGGCTACCCGGGGACCGGCCTCGGTGACATCATCGAGCGCGCCGAGATGACCAAGGGCGCGTTGTATTACCACTTCGATTCGAAGGAAGCCCTCGCCGCCGAGATCGTCGCGGAGGGCAGCGCGCGGTTGATGAAGACGTTCGACGCGATCAGCGAGTCCTCCTCTCCCGCGCTGGAGAGCATCATCCACGGCACGTTCCTCGTCGTGGACCAACTCAGCACCGACAAGGTGGCGCGCGTCGGCATCATCTTGATGCGGGTCTTCGCCGGGTTCAGCGGCTCCGCCGGAGGAACCTACAGCGGGTGGCTGTCGGCGATGGCCGCCGACGTGGCCCGTGCCCGTGAGGAGGGCGACGTCCGCGAGGACGTCGACGTCACGGCGGTCGCGGAGACCTTCGTCGGCGCGTTCATCGGAGGCAGCCTGCTCTCCGACGCGGCGTCGAACGGTCGGGACCTGCGCGAGCGCGTCACCCGCCTGTTCGGCCTCGTCGTGCCGGCGATCGTCACCGACGAATCGCGGGACTACTTCACCGAATTCCTCGCCCGCGAGACGCGACACCGATCGTCCCTCGACTGAGGGGGCTCAGACCTCCTCGGACCAGAGCCGCTCGGTGAGGTCGGTGAACATCGCCAGTGCCACCGGGTCGTCGCCGCGCACCAATGCGGACTTGCTCATCCGCGCCCGCACGGTGGACCCGTCCCGGTGTGCGAGTTCCACGACCAGGTCGGCGTGGGCGCGCACCACCGTGACCGCGGAATCGTCGGCGGGCAGCCGGTGGAAGATCTGTGAGAAACGCGCCGCCGTCACCTCATCGGGCCGATAGCCCACCATGTCGGCGAACGCCGGGTTGGCGAAGAGGATCTCCCCGTCTTCGGCGATGGCCAGAACCGGCACCGGAAACCGCTCGAGCAGCACCAGCGCGGGCATGTCCCGCAGCAGCGACATCGGGGATCGATCGTCCTGACCGTGGCGTCGCCGCTCCATCCGACGATTATCGCCCGCACACGACGCGGTGCTCAGCTCGGGGCATATGGTCACGACTTGACTAACTAGGTTTACTCTGTGAGGACGCACACTGCAGACGGGGGTGACCCATGGACTTGACCTGGTCGGATCGCGATGCGGCGTTCCGCGACGAGGTGCGCGCATTCCTGGCGGAGAAGCTGACGCCGGAGATCCAGCGCGCGGGACGGTTGATGACGAGCGTCTACGCCGACCACGAGGCGAGCATGGCCTGGCAACGGATCCTGCACGAACGCGGTTGGGCAGCACCCGCGTGGCCGGTGGAGTACGGCGGCTGCGACTGGAGCCTCACCCAGCACTACATCTTCAGCCGCGAATCCACGCTGGCGGGCGCTCCGTCCTTGTCGCCCATGGGGATTCGGATGGTCGCGCACGCGATCATCAAGTTCGGCACCCCCGCGCAGAAGGACTACTTCCTGCCCCGCATCCTCACCGGCGAGGTGTTCTTCTGCCAGGGTTACTCGGAACCGGAGGCCGGGTCCGACCTGGCCGCGCTGTCCATGGCGGCCGTGGACGACGGTGACCACCTGGTGTGCACCGGCAGCAAGATCTGGACCACCCACGCCGCCGAGGCGAACTGGATGTTCGCGCTCGTGCGCACCACCCGTGCCCCGAAGAAGCAGCAGGGCATCACCTTCGTCCTCATCGACATGACGACTCCCGGGATCGAGATCCGACCCCTGGTGATGACCTCGGGCGAAGAGGTCCAGAATCAGGTCTTCTTCGACGAGGTCCGAGTGCCCAAGGCCAACGTGATCGGCGAGATCGACCACGGCTGGACCGTCGCGAAGTATCTGCTGGAGTTCGAACGCGGAGGGGGGTCGTCGGCACCGGCCCTGCAGGTTCTGGCCGAGGAGATCGCCACGGTGGCGGCCGAGCAGCCCGGACCCGACGGCGGCCGCCTCATCGACGACGCGGCGTTTGCGCAGCGCTTGGCCGAGGCGCGCATCCGCACCGACGTGCTGGAGATCCTCGAATATCGGGTGCTGGCCACGGTCGCGGAGGGGAAGAACCCGGGATCGGCGTCGTCGATGCTGAAGGTGCTCGGCACCGAACTGAGCCAGGACCTCACCGAACTGGCGATGGTCGCCGCGGGTCCACGCGCACGGGTCTACCAGCCGCATGCCACCTGCCCGGGCGGGCCCGTCGCCGAGTACGAGCCGCCGGCCGACGGCTACATCAGTGGCGAACCGTGGCAGGCGGTGGCCCCGCTGCGCTACTTCAACGACCGCGCCGGCTCGATCTACGCCGGCAGCAACGAAATCCAACGCAACATCCTGGCGAAAGCGGCATTGGGGCTGTAGATGGACTTCTCACTCACCAAAGAACAAGAGCTGCTGCGCGACGGGTTGACGAAGTTCCTGTCGACCCGCTACGAACTCGAAAAAAGCCGGGCCGCAGCCAAATCCGGTGCCGGGTGGCAACCGGACATCTGGCGTGGCTTCGCCGAGGAACTCGGCATCCTCGGCGCGACGCTGCCGGAGGACGCCGGTGGCATCGGCGGCGGAGCGGTCGAGACGATGGTGATCGCCGAAGCGTTGGGCCACGCGCTGGTGGTCGAACCGTTCGTCGACACCGTGGTGGTGGCCGGCGGCCTGCTCCAGCGCGCCGGCGGCCCGGTCGCCGCGGCCCTACTGGAGAAGATCGTCGAGGGCACCGCACTCGTCGCCCTCGCCGCGTCCGAACCCACCTCCGGTGACAACTGGCGCGACGTGTCGACCACCGCCGAGAAAGACGGCGAGGAGTGGGTGCTGCGCGGTGAGAAGGCGGTCGCGATGGGCGCTCCGCTGGCCGGCCATCTGTTGGTCACCGCCCGCACCTCCGGAGAGCGCGCCGACGAGCAGGGCATCTCCCTGTTCCTCGTCGATGTGTCCGCGGCGCGCGAGGGCCTCACCGCCCACGCGTACCGCACGATCGACGACCGCCGCGCCGCGGATCTGACGTTCGACGGTGTGCGGCTGCCGGCCGAGGCACTGCTGGGCGAACCGGGCCGGGCCTGGACGTCGATCGCCCGCGCCCGCGACGAGGGCGCCGCGGCCGTCTGCGCCGAGGCCGTCGGCGCGATGCGCAAGGTGCTCGCGGACACGGTGGAGTACTGCAAGCAACGTCACCAGTTCGGCACGCCCATCGGCAGCTTCCAGGTGTTGCAGCACCGCATGGTGGACATGCACATGGAGGTCGAACAATCGGTCGCCGCGACGTTCCTGGCGGTGCTCAACCTCGAGTCGGACGACGAGGTGCGCGCGCGGGCGGTGTCGGCGGCCAAGGCGACGATCGGCCGCGCGGCTCGCTTCGTCGGCCAGAACGCCGTCCAACTGCACGGCGGCATGGGCATGACCGAGGAACTGGCGATCGGCCACTACTTCAAACGCCTCACCGCACTGCAGTACGAGTTCGGTTCGACCGACCACCACATCTCCCGATATGCGCGGTTGACCCGGCCCTAGGCAACACTCCGGGATCGATCGGATCACGATGCGGCGGCACCCGCGCTGACCAGCTAGTCTGCATCCATGCCCCGCCGCGGTGTGACGCACGCCACGCGGTTGACCGACCTGCACGGCGGACGGTCGCCCATGTGCCGACAGGTCTTCCGTGCCGCCGCCGCGCTACTCGGCGAATCGTCCGACAGCGGTCTGTCGATGCCCGCGCTGGCCGCCCGGGCCCGTGTCGCGCCGGCGGCGGTCACCGCACACTTCCCGTCCGTGGACGCGGTGCTCGCCGAGCTCTACCTGCACAGGGTGTCGACACTGCCGTTGACCGTCGATCCCGATTCCTCCGTCGCCGCGCGGGTGAAAGGACAACTGCGGGCCCTCACCCTCGTGATGGCCGACGAACCTACGCTGGCCGCCGCCTGCAGCCGCGCGCTGCTGAGCGCCGACGACCCCGCGGTGCTGTGCGCCCGCAACCGGATCGGCGCCGAGGTGCAACGCCGGATCGCCGCGGCGCTGGGGACCGGGGCGTGGCCGGAGGTCCAGGACACTCTCGAGACGGTGTTCTGGGGTGCGCTGCTGCAAGCCCAGTCGCGAGCCATCGACTACCGGGAGATGGCCAACCGGCTGGACACGATGCTGTCGCTGATCCTGCCCGACGAGGCCCTGTGACCACGACGCCGTAGTCGGCGCCGGCCGAGTCCTCACCCGTCGATCAGCGTGCGATCAGCCTGCCTCGACGATGTCGAAGATGCGGTCACACCTGCCGCGGGTGGCGGCGATCAGATCGGCGTTGGGCTCGTCGACGGTGTCGACCCAGCGTTGCGCCTCGTCGTCGTTGCGGCCGCCGGTGACGTGGCGTTCGATCAGCCGATCTCGCCGGACTGCACGCTCACTGTCGAGGTAGTAGAGCCGGGTGAGCAGGTCCGGCACACCGTCCCAGAGGCCGAGGTAGTTCCCCTCGGTCACCACCACTCGAGCGTCCGCGGGCACCACGCCGCCGGCCGCCACCGGTTCCTCGAGGGCACGGTCGAAATCGGGGACGTAGACGTCGCGGATGCCGTGGTCGGCGGCGATGCGGGTGAGGGTCGCCCGATAACCGTCGACGTCGAACGTGTCCGGCGCGCCCTTGCGCGAGTGCCGGCCCAGCCGCTCCAACTGCGCGTTGGACAGGTGGAACCCGTCCATCGGGACGTAAGCGGCGGCGGGCCCGACGTGGGCGACGAGCCGCCTGGCGAACGTGGATTTGCCGGTGCCGGGCGGACCCGTGATCCCGATGGTCACGCGGTCAGCACCGCCGTCGAGCAGCGCCCGCACCTCCGCCGCGACGGCGTCCAGCGCCTCCTCAGCCGTCACCGCCTCCGGCGATGGGTCACGGCGGTGGACTCTGCGCTGATCGTCGGAGCCCACCCCCGCGACTATAGGCATTGGCTACCGCTGCCCGCCGCGGTCGTCGCCGTAGGGGTACTGCGGTCCGCCGGGCATCCCGGTATGCCGGCCGCCGTAGGGATCGTCGTACCCGGTCGCCGGCCCGGCAGGGTACGGGCCGGTGCGGTACGCGCCGGTGGGAGGACCTGACTGTGGCGACCGGGCGGCGGCGGGATCGCTCGGATACTGCGGAGCGCCCTGGCCGTATCCGGGCTCGCCCGCACCCTGCCGTCCACTCCCCTGGGTTCCCGGCGGGTAGCCGGCCTGCGTACGGCCGCCGGCCGGGATCGCGGTCGTGGCCTGGTCCCGGCTCGACAGTTGCTCGCGCACGTTGCGGCTCTCGTCCTCGGCCCGGGAGAGGTAGTCCTCCCACCGCTGCTGCATCGGCTTGATGAGACCGCCACCGACACCGACGACGAGGATGCCGCCGATCGTGGCGAGGATCGCGACCAGCACGGGCAGGGTGACGGTCAGAGCGATACCGACCTGGTTCAACGCCGCGATGACACCCAGTCCGAGGATCGCGATACTGGCGATATTGGCCAGCAGCCGGCCATACGACAGGCCGCCAAGCGCGTTGGCCACGATGTCGCGGACCGCGGCGGCGATCGCGGCGGCCACCACGATGATGATCACCGCGACCACCAGCTGCGGCAGGAAGGCGATCACCGCGGCGATCAGCTCACTGATCGGGTTGGGCCCGAAGACGCCGAACGCCAGCTGCAGGACGACCAGCAGGAGTGCGTAGTAGATGATCTTGCTGACGATTGTCGAGGCGTCGTAATTGCTTCGCGCCAGCGCCTTCTTGACGCCGCCGCGCTCCACGGCGCGATCGAAGCCGACTTTCTCGAGCACCTTGTCGATGGCCTTGGCGACCAGCTTCGCCACGATCCATCCGATGATCAGGATGACGAGGAATGCGACCAGCTTCGGCGCGAAGTTGGCCACCGACCTCCACATATCTCGTAGGGCGTCTTCCATCGCTCAGCTCCGTTGTCTCGTGGCTCCCCGCAACCGTTGATGTGTGGTGTTCGGGCGGTACCCGCGCGACCCTCGAATAAACACAGGCGTCAATTCACAACGGGGACCACTGCGGCGCATGAAGTCTGAAAATTTGCTGTGACCACGCTTACCTGTCGCCGAACGCATCGGTTGTCGGATTGCTGGGCCGCTGTTAGGTTCTTCCCGTCAACGTGGACGACCGTCAATTCACGCGCCGGCCGCCCGGCAACACACCTAGGGGAACCATGAAGGCAATCGGTCGGGTGCTGATCGCGTTGGTTGCGGCCATCGCGGCTCTGTTCACGAGCACGGGCACCTCTCACGCAGGTCTGGACAACGAACTCAGCCTGGTCGACGGCCAGGGCCGCACGCTGACAATTCAGCAGTGGGATACCTTCCTCAACGGTGTGTTCCCGCTGGACCGCAACCGGCTGACCCGCGAGTGGTTCCACTCGGGCCGCGCCAAGTACAACGTGGCCGGCGAGGGCGCCGACGACTTCGAGGGTTCGTTGGAACTCGGCTACCAGATCGGCTTCCCCTGGTCGCTGGGTGTGGGCATCAACTTCAGCTACACCACCCCCAACATCGCGTTCGATGGCGAGGGCATCGACGTGACTCAGGGCGCCGCCGGCATCCTGCCCGCCGAGGGCATCGTGACCCCGCCGCTGTTCCCGGGTGTGTCGATCAGCGCCGACCTGGGCAACGGCCCCGGCATCCAGGAAGTCGCGACCTTCGCGGTCGACGTCTCCGGTGCGCAGGGCGAGGTCGCCGTCTCCAACGCGCACGGCACGGTGACCGGTGCGGCCGGCGGTGTGCTGCTGCGTCCGTACGCCCGCCTCGTCGCGTCGAGCGGTGACAGCGTCACCACCTACGGCCAACCCTGGAACATGAACTGAGCCGCACCCCGACGGATCGGGCTCCGCGAGCGCGCTCGCGGGGCCCGTCCTCGTTCGGCACAGTCTTTGCGTTTGCCAGCAGACTGTCGTGGGCGAGCCGACGGAGTTGCTGAAGATTCGCTGTGAACGCGGTGTGAGGGTGCTGGATCAGCCTCCGACATACTCGGCCAGGTGCCGACCGGTGAGCGTCTTGCCTGCGGCGACGAGGTCGGCCGGCGTGCCTTCGAACACGATCCGGCCGCCGTCGTGTCCGGCCCCCGGCCCCATATCGATGATCCAGTCCGCATGGGCCATCACCGCCTGGTGATGTTCGATCACGATGACGGACTTCCCGGAGTCGACCAGCCGGTCGAGCAACCCCAGCAGCTGCTCGACGTCGGCGAGGTGCAGGCCGGAGGTCGGCTCGTCGAGCACGTAGACGTCCTTCTTGTCGGCACCGGTGTCGCCCAGCCGGGTGGCCAGCTTCAGGCGCTGACGTTCGCCGCCGGAGAGCGTCGTGAGGGGCTGCCCGAGGCTGAGGTATCCGAGTCCCACGTCGGCGAGCCGGTCGAGCACCCTGTGCGCGGGCGGGTTCTTGGCCTCCCCGTCGCCGAAGAACGTGAGCGCATCGGCCACCGACATCTCGAGCACGTCGGCGATGTTCCTCCCGCCGAGCGTGTATTCGAGTACCGACGGCTGGAAGCGCCTGCCCTCGCACTCCTCGCACGGCGACTCGACGGTCGCCATGACGCCCAGTTCGGTGTAGATGACGCCGGCGCCCTTACACGCCGGGCAGGCGCCTTCGGAGTTCGAGCTGAACAGCGCGGGCTTGACGCCGTTGGCCTTCGCGAACGCCTTGCGGATCGGGTCGAGCAGGCCGGTGTAGGTGGCCGGGTTGCTGCGCCGAGAGCCCCGGATCGAGCCCTGATCGATCGACACGACCTCGTCGCGGCCGGCCACCGAGCCGTCGATCAGCGAGCTCTTGCCCGACCCCGCGACCCCGGTCAGCACCACGAGCACGCCGAGCGGGATGTCGACGTCCAGGTCGCGCAGGTTGTTCGTCGCCGCACCGCGCACCTCGAGCGCGCCTTTCGGTTGTCGCACCGACTCTTTCAGCATTGCCCTGTCGTCGAGGTGGCGCCCCGTCAGGGTGCCGCTGCGCCGGAGCCCGGTGACCGTCCCCTCGAAGACCACCTCGCCACCCGCCGTGCCGGCGCCGGGTCCGAGGTCGACGACGTGGTCGGCGATGGCGATGGTCTCGGGTTTGTGTTCGACCACCAGGACGGTGTTGCCCTTGTCGCGCAGCCGCAGCAGCAGGCCGTTCATCCGCTCGATGTCGTGCGGGTGCAGACCGATCGTGGGTTCGTCGAACACGTAGGTGACGTCGGTCAGCGACGAGCCGAGATGGCGAATCATCTTGGTGCGCTGCGCTTCTCCCCCTGAGAGGGTACCGGCGGGCCGGTCGAGCGACAGATAGCCGAGGCCGATCTCGGTGAAGGAGTCGAGCAGGTGCTGCAATCCCCCGAGTAGCGGCCCGACGGACGGCTCGTCGAGGTCGCGCACCCATTCCGAGAGGTCACTGATCTGCATCGCACAGACGTCGGCGATGCTGCATCCCTTGATCTTCGACGACCGCGCCTCGGCGGTAAGGCGGGTGCCGTCGCACTCCGGGCAGGTTGCGAACGTGACCGCCCGCTCGACGAAGGCACGGATGTGCGGTTGCATGGCGTCGACGTCTTTGGACAGGTAGGACTTCTGGATGGTCGGGATCAATCCGGAATAGGTGAGGTTGACGCCGTCGACCTTGATCTTCGTCGCATCCCGGTACAGCAGATCGTTGAGTTCCTTCTTGGTGTACTTGCGGATCGGCTTGTCGGGGTCGAAATATCCGCAGCCACGGAAGATCCGGCCGTACCAGCCGTCCATGCTGTACCCGGGGATCGTCAGCGCGCCCTCGTTGAGCGATTTCGAGTCGTCGTAGAGCGCGCTGAGATCGATGTCGGACACCGCGCCGCGGCCCTCGCACCGCGGGCACATCCCCCCGGTGATCGAGAACTCCCGCCGCTCCTTGACGGTCCTGCCGGCCTTCTCGAACGTCACCGCGCCGGCACCGCTGACCGAGGCGACGTTGAACGAGAACGCCTGTGGTGAACCGATGTGGGGTTTCCCCAGGCGGCTGAACAGGATCCGCAGCATGGCGTTGGCGTCGGTGGCGGTGCCGACGGTGGAGCGGGGGTTGGCGCCCATCCGCTCCTGGTCGACGATGGTCGCCGTCGTCAGGTTCTCCAGGACGTCGACGTCCGGCCGCGCCATCGACGGCATGAAACCTTGCACGAAGGCGCTGTAGGTCTCGTTGATGAGGCGCTGCGACTCGGCGGCGATGGTGCCGAAGACCAAGGAGCTCTTACCCGAGCCCGAGACTCCGGTGAACACGGTCAGTCGGCGTTTGGGCAGTTCCACGTCGACGTTCTTGAGGTTGTTCTCCCGCGCGCCGACCACACGGATGACATCGTGGCTGTCGGCCGTGTGCGTTCTCGTCGTACCCGCCATGTTCAGGGCCGCTCCTGGATGCGGATCATGGTGCCCGCCGGATCGCGGACAGCGCAGTCACGAACACCGTACGGCTGAACGGTCGGCTCCTGGACGATGTCGGCGTCGCGTGCCTGCAGGCGCTCGAAGGTGGCGTCGAGGTCCTTGGTGGCCAGCACGATCATCGCGTAGGTGCCTTTGGCCATCATCTCGGCGATGACGCGCCGCTCCTCGTCGGTCACTCCGGGATCGGCGGCCGGCGGGTGCAGGACGATCGACGTGCCCGGTTGATTCGGTGGACCGACGGTGATCCAGCGCATCGTCCCGCCACCCACGTCGAGGCGGACCTCGAAGCCGAGGGTGTCGCGGTAGAACGCCAGCGACTCCTCGGGGTCGGTGTGCGGCAGAAAGCTGTTGTGAATCGTGATGTCCATGGGCTCACGGTAAATGGGGAGCCGCGGCGGAGGCTTCTCGATTCCTGACCGGTCTGGTCACCACCTTCGTCACGCACGACGGTGGCTCCGCGGTGGTGCCGGCGAACTGGCGGCGGTACGCGCTCGGAGGCACCCCGACGAGTTCGGTGAACCGGGTGCTGAAGGTCCCCAGCGACGAACAGCCCACGGCAAAGCACACCTCGGTGACGCTGAGGTCCCCGCGGCGCAGCAGCGCCATCGCTCGCTCGATCCGGCGGGTCATCAGGTAGCTGTAGGGCGATTCGCCGTAGGCCAGTTTGAACTGTCGGCTGAGGTGGCCCGCGGACATGTGAACCGCGCGGGCGAGCGCCTCGACGTCGAGCGGCTGCGCGTACTCCCGGTCGATCCGGTCGCGCACCCTGCGGAGGCGCCTCAGGTCGTCGAGTCGCCGCTCATCCGGGCCCACCCGTGGATCCTACGACCGCGTCCGCGTCGGTCGCACCGGACGCCTCGCCATCACTGACCGGGTCGGCGCCCCGGCCGTCCCGCTCGGACGTCTCCGCCGTGTCCGCTCCCGACACCGAGGCGCGTTTGACGTCGTTGCGCTTGTAGCCGGCGTCCACGACCGGCCGTAGGCGCTTGTCCACCTCGTCGACGATGCGGCGATCGACGCCCAACTGCCGCAACGGCTTCGTCAGCGGCAGCTCCTTGGTCGGCACGAGGTACGACGTCGTCTTGCCGCCCTGGGAGTTCGTCGTCTCGGTGATGCTGCTCGTCGGTACGTCGGACAGGTCGAGACCGTAGTGCGGGTGGAGATAGACGACACCCATGACGGCGTTGGCGGTGGCGAGCAGGTTCTGCGGCCGGTCCGGGAAATCGGCGATGCCGTCGTACTCACGGGTGACGTACACGGTCTCGTAGGGGGTGTCGACCAGGGGCTCGGGGCGGCTGATGCCGATGCCGGGCAGCCGCACACCTTCGGGCACCCAGTTGGCGACTCCTCCGGAGGGGCGCGCCGGGTCCCCGATGTAGACGAACCGCAGCTCGTCCTGAGCGGGTCGCTGCGCTGCGGGCAGCGCCATGAGACGCCGCTCCTCCTCGTGCAGCACCAGGCTGCCCTGGGATACACCGACGACGGATTTGGGCCCTTTCGTGGCGGTGACCGCATCGCCGAGTCGCCTGGCGCCCATGGCGACCGATTCGTTCATCATCACCGGCGAGGCCGGGTAGCCGATGCCGACGAGGGCGTCGTCGCGGCCGGCGTAGACGTCGTTCTGCAGCCAGGTCATCTGCGAGTGCGTCGGCGTGCCGGGCCATCCCGTTCCGCCGACGTAGAGGGCGGTGTCAGCTCCCGCGGGGGCGGCGGTCGTGATCGCGATAGAGGTAGCGACACACACCACCTTGAGGGCGCCGTTCATGGCGGCACTCTAACCCCTTTAAGGGTGCCTTCAGCAATCTGTAGTTGCACATAAAAAGACACTTCAAAAGAACTATTTGCAGACGTAATCAGACCTGGTTTCGTCTTTAAGGAGGACCAGCGGCGGTCGGGTAGGCTCGGCCCTCGTGGTGCTGCATTTCATGTCGCGGGGTGAGATCGCGGAGTACCTCGGCGTCAGCCTGGCGACGGTGAAGGGCTACGTGGACTTTCCCGAACCCGACGTCACCGTCGGCCGCAATCAGGGGTGGGCGAGAGAAACCGTCGACAAGTGGCTCCAGGGGCGCCGCCGCGCCAGATGATCAGGCCGGCCAGCGCTCGATGATGCGCCCGTCGCGGCGCAGCTGGACGGCGGTGTGGCGATGGTCGCCGAGCGCCTGCAGCTTGTCGGCGTACATCTGCCGGGCGTCCGCCTCGTCGGCAGCGTCGATCGTGGTGGACTGCAGATCTTCGTCCGAGGGGTTCTCGATCCCGTGCTCGAACGGCTCCACGACCACGACATCCCATTTCGCTGTCATGGGACCAGTATCCGTCGCTTGAGCCCGGGCAGTTCGGGCATCCCCGTGGGCATGACATCGACACCGCTGACCGACGACGCCAAGACGATGCTGTCGAAACCCAACCCCGCGGTCATCAGCACCGTCCGGCGCGACGGACAACCGGTATCCGCGGCGACGTGGTACCTGCTGCGCGATGACGGCCGCGTCCTGGTCAACATGGACGTCGCCCGCAAGCGTTTGCAACACATGCGGGCAGAGCCGAGGGTGTCGCTCACAGTCATCGACGACACCGACTGGTACACCCACCTCACCCTGATCGGACATGTCACCGACATGTACGACGACGAGGGACTGAGCGACATCGACGCGCTGTCACAGCACTATCAGGGAAAGCCGTACCCCGACCGGAAGCGACCCCGCGTCAGCGCGCTGATCGAGGTCGACCGGGTGCACGGATGGGGCGCGCAGAAGAACAACGATCAACCGGACGGGCGGGGCTGAACGCTCGCGCCCCGACGAACTGTTCGGTCACACGTAGGCGACATGCACCCGGTGGATGCGCCCCTCGAACGTGAAGGGAGCGCGTTCCCGGTAATCCAGTGACACCGGAGAACCAAGGCAGGTGCCGATGTCCAGGCAATCGTTCGCGGTGAACAGCAGCGGAGCGCTGATCGGAACCCGTCCGCTGGCGACCGTTTCGCCGTCGACGCGGATCTCGACGTCGAGCGGACCCGCCGGCCGTTGTTCGACATACCGGGTTTCGACAGTGATTGTTACCCGGCCCGCCGGCAGCTCTGCTGCTGAGCGGATTTTCGTACGCATGAGGATGAAGAGGTTGTATTCGTAGCAGAGGTGACCTCCGTCGAGGTAGCAGGTCAGTCCGCCCGCCGCCCCGCCGAGCGCGTACAGCACACCACTGGCGGTGTCGGGTAACTCTGCGTCGATCGTCACGATGTTGTTCTTGTTGCCCAGTGCGGGCGCGCAGAATTCGGGCATCCGGACGGTGTCGCCGGAGAATTCCCATTCCTGGTAGGGCGGGGCGATACGCAGTTCGGGATGGTAGACCGGTACCCACAGGCCACCACCGAGGGGCAGGACCGAATTGCGCGCGGCTTCGATGGCGAACATCTCGCGCATCTGGCTCAGCTTCTCGGGACGTTCGACGGCGAGGTCGCGTGACTGCGACCAGTCCTCGTCCAGGAAATACAGTTCCCAGCGGTCGTCATCGGGAGTCCAGGTGTCGATGCCCGCAGGCGGGCCCGGAACCCAGGGCAGCCGCGGCCCACGCGCGGAGGCCAGCCACCCATCGTGGTAGATGGCCCTGCTGCCCATGATCTCGAAGTACTGGGTCTTCTTCCCTCCGTCGGCGGACCTGTCGAAGAAGGTGCGCGCAAAGCTGGCGCCGGCCAACGGAATCTGCGGCTCACCGTTGACGAAGCGCGGAGGCTGAATGCCGAGGATTTCGTAGACGGTGGGCACGATGTCGTTGCAGTGCAGGAAGACATCTCGCGGCGTCGCGTCGGGCGAGATCTTGCCGGGCCACTTGACCGCCATCGGGTTACGGGTGCCGCCGAGGTGGGAGGCCAACAGTTTCATGCCCTTGTACGGTGTGCTGCCCGCCCACGCCCAGCCAGCATGGTACTGGTTGTCCACCAGCGGTGAGCCCAGCACGTCCAAGCCCCCGAGTTCGTCGAGCGCGTCGATGTGTTGGCGTACTGTGGTGGGAATCCCGTTCTGCGCCAACAGTTCCGCAATGGTGCCGTTCTGCCCTTCGCCGGACGAGCCGTTGTCACCCCAGATGTAGAAGAACAGTGTGTTGTCGCCGTAGCCGAGCTGGTCGAGTTCGTCGACGATCCGGCCGACCTGGACGTCGACGTGCTCGGCGTATCCCGCGGCGACTTCCATCAGGCGGCGCTGAAAGGGCTTCTCGTCGTCGGGGATGCTGTCCCAGGAAGCCAACGTCGCGTCACGCTCGGTGAGTTCGCAGTCCGGCGGGATCCACCCCTTGTCCTTGGCTCTCTCGAATACCCGTTGCCGGTAGGCGTCCCAGCCGTCGTCGAACTTGCCCGCGTACTTGTCCGCCCACTCCTTCATGATGTGGTGCGGTCCGTGCAGACAGCCGCTGGCCCAGTACATGAAGAACGGCGTGTCGGCCCTGAAGGCCTTGTGACGGCGCAGCCAACTGATCGCGTCGTCGGCGAGATCCTCTGACAGGTGATACCCCTCTTCGGGAGTCCTCGGTGGCGCCACCACCGTGGTGTTGCGCACCAGGTGCGGCTCGTACTGGGAGGCCTCGCCGGCCAGGAAGCCGTAGAAGTACTCGAACCCGAGGCCGGTGGGCCAGTTGTCGAACGGGCCCGCGGCCGTCGTCTCCTCGGCGGGCGTGTTGTGCCACTTGCCGAAGGCCGAGGTCGCGTATCCGTACTGCTTGAGGACTTCGGCCATCGTCGCGCTGCTGCGGGGGATCTTGCCTGCATATCCGTCCCAGTCGTTGGCCAATTCGGCGATCTGGCCGTTGCCGATCTCGTGGTGGTTGCGTCCGGTCAGCAGCGATGCGCGCGTCGGCGAGCACATAGCGGTGGTGTGGAACCGGTTGTACGCCACGCCTTCGGCGCACATGCGGTCCATGGTGGACGTGCGGACCTCGCCGCCGAACGTGGACGGCAGACCCGGTCCGGCGTCGTCTATCAACACGATCACGATGTTGGGTGCGTCGTCGTGCAGGCGTGGCGGGGTGACCCGCTGCGCGTAGGTGGATTCCTGCAGCGTTCGACCCGCGACGCTGGCGGAGGGGACCGTCGCAAACGGCAACGTCTCACCGCCGGGCAGTTTCGGAAACAGGATGTCGTCTGCACCCATGACCAATCCGTTCTCTCGAATCGTCCGCTTGCCTGGTGACCTTAGGGCGGCAGCCTGGCGATTCGGAGAGAATCGCGCCACGTGGACCGGACGACACTGCTGCCGAAAGACCCCCGACCAACGGGGCGAACCGCGGCTGGCTGGCGATCCGCTCGGGTCTTTCCTCAAGGCGCTCATAGACGCTGTGGTCATGGACTCGGTGTGTCCGTAGGACGCGCGTGACCGAGGACCGACTCACGGCCACGTCGGCGGCCACCCCGCGAACGACGAAACCCGCCCCGGCCAATGGCCGGAGCGGGTTTCTCGGGAGTGGAGCTAAGGGGACTCGAACCCCTGACCCCCACACTGCCAGTGTGGTGCGCTACCAGCTGCGCCATAGCCCCGTAAGTCGTGCTCACCGAAGTTACACCACGAGGGGTGGCCGCTCAAAATCGCTGGTCACGGCACTTCGCCACCGGCCTCCGGTCCGAGTGGCCGCGCGGGTGTGTGCGCACTCGGGGGCCGCGGCCGTGTCTCGGGCGCGAAGATCCAGCCGATGGCCGCCACTCCCAGGATGATGCCGCTGACCAGGAACGCCCACCCGAACGACGTGTACTGCGCGATCAGCCCGACCAGCAGGGAGCCGCCGATCGAGCCGAAGTCGGCCATCATCTGGAACGTCGCGACCGCGGTCCCACCCCGCGACTTGCTGCCGACCACGTCGGCGACGGCGGCCTGCTGCGGGGAGACGAAGATCCCCGTCGCCGCGCCGGCGACGTAGGCCGCCGCCAGGAACACCGGCATCGAGGTCGTGAAGCCCACCAGCGCCGTCGAGACCGCCGCCAGCGTGAGCCCGGCGATCAGCAGCTTGCGCCGCCCGAGGCGGTCGGACAGGTATCCGCTCGGGATGACGACCGAGATGTTGCCCACCGCGAATGCCGTCAGCGCGAGACCGGCCGCGCCAGGGCCGCGGCCCAGCACCTCCACGATGAACAGCGGCACCAGCGCGATGCGCAACCCGAACGACGCCCAGCCGGTCGCGAAGTTGGAGAACAGCGCCGCTTTGTAGGCCCGGTGCTTGAACACCGTCCGGAACGCAACGGGTTCCTCCGCCTCATCCTCGGACTTGCCGGCGACAGTGGAGTTGCGCAGGCTCACGAACACGACGGTCGCGGCCACCAGCAGCGCCGCCCCGTAGATCAGGAACGGCGCCGACAGCCCGAATCCCGCGGTGAGGCTGCCGAGGATGGGTCCGCCCACGGAGCCGACCATGAACCCCGACGAGAACAAACCGGCCACGCGGCCCCGCGCGTCGGCCGGTGAGATGCGGATCATCAGACCCAGCGACGACACCGTGAACATCGCCGACCCCACTCCGCCGAGGGAGCGGAAAAGCAGGAGCTGCCAATACGTTTCGGCGAACGCGCACGCCGCTGTCGACAGCGCGACGATGAGTAGGCCGCTGATGTAGACGCGCCGCTCCCCCAACCGCTGCACCAGCAGGCCCGCGGGCGGCGCACCCACCAGGCGCATGACGGCGAAGGCGGTGATGACGAACGTCGCGGCGCTGATGCTGACGCCGAAATGCCGGGCGTACTGCGGCAGTACCGGCGCCACCACGCCGTAACCCAGCGCCACCACCACATTGGCGGCCACCAGCACCCAGACTTCGCGCGGGAGCCGCCTCTTACCCGTCGAACAGTCGGCCTCCGTCGAGGACGTCACGCGATGACCTTGTTGACCACTTCGCGCGCCGCCTCCTGTACCTCGGCGAGATGGTCGGGCCCCTTGAAGGACTCGGCGTAGATCTTGTAGACGTCCTCGGTGCCCGACGGGCGCGCGGCGAACCACGCGTTCTCGGTGGTGACCTTCAGCCCGCCCAGCGGCGCGTTGTTGCCGGGGGCGGTGGTCAGTTTCGCGGTGATCGGTTCGCCGGCGAGTTCGGTGGCGGTGACCTGGTCGGCCGACAGTTTGGCCAGCCGTGCCTTCTGCTCACGGTCGGCCGGTGCGTCGATCCGCGCATACGTGGGCGCGCCGTACTTCTCGGCGAGTTCGGCGTACCGCTGCGACGGCGTCGACCCGGTCACCGCGAGGATCTCCGAGGCCAGCAGCGCCAGGATGATGCCGTCCTTGTCAGTCGTCCACACCGTGCCGTCGGTGCGCAGGAACGACGCTCCCGCACTCTCCTCGCCGCCGAAACCGATTGTCCCGCCGATCAGTCCGTCGACGAACCACTTGAACCCGACCGGCACCTCCTGCAGGGTGCGGCCGAGGCCGGCCACCACGCGGTCGATGATCGACGAACTCACCGCGGTCTTGCCCACCGCGGTGGTCGTCGGCCAGTCCGGGCGGTGGGTGAACAGGTAGTCGATCGCCACCGCCAGATAGTGGTTCGGGTTCATCAGCCCGCCGTCGGGCGTGACGATGCCGTGCCGGTCGGAGTCGGCGTCGTTGCCGGTGGCGATCTGATAGTCCCCGATCTTGCCGATCAACCCAGCCATCGCATTGGGCGAACTGCAGTCCATCCGGATCTTGCCGTCACCGTCGAGGGTCATGAACCGCCACGTCGCGTCCACCAACGGATTCACCACGGTGAGGTCGAGGCCGTGACGTTCGGCGATCGCGCCCCAGTAGTCGACGCTGGCCCCGCCGAGCGGATCGGCGCCGATCCGCACCCCTTCGGCGCGGATCGCGTGCAGGTCGACCACGCCGGGCAGGTCCTCGACGTAGGCGTTGAGGTAGTCGTGGCGCTGTGCGCTCTGCAGGGCACGCGCCAGCGGCACCCGTTTGACCGCCCCCAGTCCGCCGCGCAGGATCTCGTTGGCCCGTTTCGCGATCGCGCCGGTGGCGTCCGTGTCGGCGGGACCGCCGTTGGGCGGGTTGTACTTGAAGCCCCCGTCGCGGGGCGGGTTGTGCGACGGCGTGACGACGATCCCGTCGGCGAGATCGGAGTCCCGGCCGCGGTTGTAGGTCAGGATGGCGTGACTGACCGCAGGCGTGGGTGTGTAGCGGTCGGCCGAATCGATCATCGCCACAACGTCATTGGCGGCCAGCACCTCGAGCGCCGACGTCCACGCCGGCTCGGACAACGCGTGCGTGTCACGGCCGATGAACAGTGGACCGGTCGTGCCCTGAGTGGCACGGTATTCGACGATCGCCTGGGTGGTGGCCAGGATGTGCGCTTCGTTGAACGCGGCGTCCAGACTCGACCCGCGATGTCCGGAGGTGCCGAACGTCACCTGCTGGGCGACGTCGTCGGGATCCGGCTGGATGGCGTAGTACGCCGTCACGACGGACGCGATGTCGATGAGGTCTTCGGGTTGCGCCGGCTGCCCGGCGCGGGGATTGGCCGCCATGGTCTCGATTCTGCTCCCTTGCAACGTGGCACTGCCCGACGGTGGGGGTATTCCCGCCATACTCTCGGTCATGCCCCGTTTCGACGGTCGTGAACTGGCCGCGGTGTTCGTCGGTGGCGCGGTGGGCACGCTGGCGCGGGCGGTCTTCGAGGAGTTCGCCGCCCCCGAGCCCGGGCGCTGGCCGTGGCCGACGTTCACCGTCAACATCGTCGGCGCGTTCCTGCTCGGCTACTTCACCACCCGACTGCTCGAGCGGCTGCCGGTGTCCAGCTACCGCCGCCCGTTGCTGGGAACGGGTTTGTGCGGTGGTTTGACGACGTTCTCGACGATGCAGGTGGAGACCGTGCGGATGCTCGAACGCGGGCATGTCGGGTTGGCGGTGGGCTACACCGCCGCGAGCCTGGCGGCCGGGCTGGCGGCGGTCGTCGTCGCCACCGCCCTGGTGCGGCGGGCGCGGATCCGCCGATGATCGTGTGGGCGGGTGTGATGGTGCTCGGCGGCGCAGGCGCGGTGTGCCGCTTCCTCGTCGACCGCGCGGTCACCTCGGCGCTGGGTCGGCCGTTCCCGTACGGGACGCTGGCGGTCAACATCAGCGGCGCCCTGGTCCTCGGCGTCCTCGCCGGTGCCGCCCTCGACCCTCATGTCGCGCTGCTGGCGGGTGTCGGATTCGTCGGGTCCTACACCACATTCTCGACCTGGATGCTGGAAACCCACCGGCTGGCCGAGGAGCGCCGCGGCTGGGCGGCCGTGGCCAACGTCGCCGGCAGCGTCGTCCTCGGTCTCGCGGCCGCCGCGGCGGGGCTGTGGCTGGGGAGCCTGCTGTGACAGGCGAGCTCCTGAGGTCGACGGCGTACTTCGGGGAGCGCCAGCGCAGCGGCGACCGGTTCACCGCCGACGCCTTGCTGGACCTGTACACCGCCGCCCCGGTGGTCGCCAGCGTCGTGATCCGGGGGATCGCGGGTTTCGGGCCGCGCCACGACCTGCGCAGTGACGTGACGCTGTCGGGGTCGGAAGACCCGCCGCTGGCGGTGACCGCCGTGGGGCCCGCGGAGACGATCCGGCGACTCGCCTCGGAGACGGCCCGCCTCCTCCCGCGCGGGTTGGTCACGCTCGAATCCGTGCGGTCGGCGGACGCACCGTTGCCGGCCACACCGTCGGTCACGCTGACCGCCTACGTCCCGCGGGGACGGCGGGTCTCGGGGGCGCCCGCCTACGTCGCCGTCGGCGACGTGTTCCGCCGTCACCGCTTCCGCGCGGCGATCGCATACCTCGGTGTCGACGGTATCGCCGGCGGCCGACGACGGCGTGCCGTCTTCTTCGGCCGCAACCTCGACGTCCCGGCGGTGGTGGTCGGCACCGGGCCGACCGACCGGGCCGTCGCCGCCGTCGATGACCTGCGGAGCATGTCCGCGGTGCAGTTGCTGACCGTCGAGACCGTGACCACCCGCACGCCGCCCGTCGCGCCGCTCCCCGACCCCGAGGTCCGTCGGAAACTGACCGTGCAGACCTGCGCAACGACGCGGTACGACGGCGTGCCGGTGCACCGCGCACTGGTGGACCGCCTGCGCGAGGTCCACCGGACCGCGGGAGTGACGGTGCTGCGCGGAGTGTGGGGCTTCGACGGGGACGCGGCGACGCTGACCGACAGCGTCCTGCGCGTCGGTCGCCGCGTTCCGGTGACGACGATCGCGGTCGACACCCCCGAGCGGATCGCGACAAGTCTGGCGGTGGTCGATGCGCTGACCGCAGGCCGCGCCGTGGTCACCGTCGGACCGGTGGTGGATGCGGTCTCGGTCGACCGCGACACGATGTGACCCTGGCCGACCCGCGACGGTAAGCCTAGCCTTACCTGACCATGACGTGTACCGTCCGTGCGCGTGCAAACGAGTAACCCTGAGTCCGTCAGCGCCGCCCTGACCGAGATCCTGCGCGATGACATGAACGTCGACATTCGTCGGGTGACCCGTGAGTCCAGACTGATCGACGACGTGGGACTCGACTCGGTCGCGTTCGCCGTCGGCATGGTCGCCATCGAGGACCGCCTCGGTGTCGCGCTGACCGAGGAAGACCTGCTGAGTTGCGATACGGTCGGCGATCTCGAAGCCGCCATCCTGTCCAAGGTGCCCAGCTCGCCGAGCAACCCGTGAACCCGCTGGCGTCAGCGCTGGCCGATGCGATGACGTCCAGCGGCCACGATCTCGTCGTGCTCGACGACGGGGTGTGGCGTCGCCATCCGTGGGCCGAGGTGCATCAGCGGGCGGAGAACGTCGCCACACGCATCGGCGACGAGGGCGCGAGCGTTGTCGTGCTCGTGGGAGAACCCACCGTCGAGTTCATCGCCGCGATCCCCGGAACGCTCTACGCCGGTGCGGCGCTGTCGATCCTGCCCGGCCCGATCCGTGGCGCCGAGCTCGCGCACTGGGCCCAGAACACGATGCAACGCTGTGCGGCGATCGGGGCGGGCGTCGTGTTGAGCCACGGCGAGCATCTCGGCGCCCTGCGCGCCGTCGGACACCCGGTGCCGGTCCTCGACGTCACCGAGATGGCATCGCCGCAGCGGTCCTCACCATTCACACCCCCCGAGGCCGGCAACCAGTTCGCCGTGCTGCAGGGTACGGCGGGTTCGACCGGCACGCCCCGCACCGCCCAGCTCGCCCCCGAGGCGGTCCTGGCGAACCTGCGCGGTCTGCAGACCCGGATCGACACCACCACCGCAGACGTCGGCTGCTCGTGGTTGCCGCTCTACCACGACATGGGGCTGACCTTCCTGTTCACCTGCACTCTGAGCGGGATGGAACTCTGGCAGGCGCCCACCTCGGCGTTCTCGTCGTCCCCCTTCAGCTGGGTGCAGTGGCTGACCGCAAGCGCCGCCACGATGACCGCGGCGCCCAACATGGCCTTCGGCCTGATCGGCAAGTACGGCAGCAGGCTCGCCGACCTCGACCTGAGCCGTCTGCGGTTCGCACTCAACGGCGGTGAGCCGGTCGACTGCGACGGCACCCGGCGGTTCGCCGGCGAGATGGCGCGCTTCGGGTTCGACCCCGCCGCCCTGTCCCCCTCGTACGGGCTCGCCGAATCCAACTGTGCGGTCACGGTTCCCCTTCTGGGATCCGGCCTGCAGGTCGACGAGGTCGAGATCAGCACCGACGACGGTCGCTACGTGCGTAAGCACGCCGTCGTCGGCAGGGCGATACCCGGTGTGCAGGTGCGGATCACCCCGGTCGACGACTCCACCGAGCACGTGGAAGGCCGCGATGTCGGGGAGATCGAGATCCGCGGATCGTCGATGATGACCGGCTATCTCGGCGAGGCCCCGCTCGACCCCGAATCATGGTTCCCCACCGGCGATCTCGGCTACTTCGTCGACAGCGGACTGGTCGTGTGCGGCCGGGCCAAGGAGCTCATCACCGTCGCCGGGCGCAACATCTTCCCCGCCGAGGTGGAACGCGTCGCCGCTCAGGTGCCGGGCGTCCGCGAAGGTGCGGTGGTCGCCGTCGGCACCGACGGCACCGCGGTGCGGCCGGGTCTGGTCATCGCCGCCGAGTTCCGCGGGACCGACGAACCGGCAGCCCGCAGTGAGCTCGTCCAGCGGGTGGCATCCGAATGCGGTGTGGTGCCGTCGAACGTGGTGTTCCTCGAACCCGGCGCCCTGCCGCGCACCTCGTCGGGCAAGCTGCGCCGACTGGAAGTGAAACGAAGCATGGAGGAAGTGAGCCGGTGACACTCGCGGCGCAGACCACTGACGACTACCAGGAGCTACTGGACCGCGTCTTCGACGACCAGGTGCGGTCCTGGACCGCGGAAGCCGAAGCGACGGAACGGTTTCCGCGCCAGCTCATCGAACACCTCGGCCGCTCCGGTGTGTTCACCCAGAAGTGGGGTGACGGCCAGCAGCCGGACGTCGCGAAACTCGTCGCCCTGGCGCTGGAGCTGGGCCGGCTGGGGTCGGCGGGCATCGGCGTGGGTGTCAGCCTGCACGATTCGGCCATCGCGCTGCTGCGGCGGTTCGCCAAGAACGACTACCTCCGCACCATCTGCGAGCAGGCGATCCGTGGTGAGGCGGTGCTGTGCATCGGCGCCTCGGAGACCTCGGGCGGGTCGGATCTGCAGATCGTCGGCACCGAAGTGCGTTCGGCGCGTGACGGTTACGAGGTCCGCGGGATCAAGAAGTTCGTCTCGCTGTCGCCGATCGCCGATCACATCATGGTGGTGGCCCGCAGCGTCGACCACGACCCGACCAGCCGGCACGGCAACGTCGTCGTCATCGCCGTACCGACCAGCCAGGTGCAGGTGCAGCCCCGGTACAACAAGGTGGGCGCCGGCCCGCTGGACACCGCGGCGGTGCACATCGACACCTGGGTGCCCGCCGACGCACTCGTCGCCCGGCCGGGGACGGGACTGGCGGCGATCTCGTGGGGCCTTGCGCACGAGCGACTGTCGATCGCCGGCCAGGTCGCCGGCGCCAGCCAGCGCGTCATCGGAATCACGTTGGCGCGCATGATGAAACGCCGCCAGTTCGGCCACACTCTCTACGAGCACCAGGCCCTGCGCATGCGGATGGCCGATCTTCAGGCCCGGGTCGACATGCTGCGCTACGCACTGGCGGGTATCGCCGCGGGCGGTCGGCTCGACCTGCGCGCCGCCGCCGCGATCAAGGTGAGCGCCGCGCGACTCGGCGAAGAGGTGCTGTCGGAGTGCATGCACATCTTCGGCGGCTCCGGCTATCTGACCGACGAGACTCCGCTGGGCCGGTGGTGGCGCGACATGAAGCTCGCGCGGGTGGGCGGTGGTACCGACGAGGTGCTGTGGGAACTCGTCGCCGCGGCGATGCGGCCGGACTACGACGGCTACGACGAGCTGATCAACTCACCGACCGGCGACGAGTAGTCCTGGGCGGTCGGAAAACCGTTGGCCGAGCAGGACCGAACTGCTAGTGTGCCGGTGGCCGTGCGAGGTGACGAGGAGGTGGTACCCGTGAACATATCGACGTGGGTGCTCCTCTTCGGGGTCACGGTCGGGCGGTAGGTCGTCGTCCGGGAGCGCCGTTCATCAGCTCTCCCGAAAGGCACGACCATGCACTTCACTGCCGAACAGCGCCTCGACGGCGACGTCCTCGAGCGCAGGTTCACCCTCGGCGAGGTACCGGGCATCCTGTGGACGCCCGCATCCGCGTCCGGCCCGGTCCCGCTGATCCTGCTGGGCCACCCCGGCGGACTGCATCCGATGTATCCCCGCCTGGTCGGGCGTGCCCGCCACTGTGCCGCGTCGGGCTTCGCGGCGGCCACCATCGAGCTCCCGGGTAGCGGTGACCGGCCCCGCCTCGCCGCCGTCGACACGGCGCGCGCCGACCTACGCCGGGCGATCGAAGCCGGCGAACCGGTCGAGGAGATCGTCGACCGGCTCGTTCCCCCGCTGGTCGACAAGGCGGTACCGGAATGGCAGACCACCATGGACGCAGCTCTGTCGCTGCCTGAGATCGGTGGCCCCGTCGGCCTTTCCGGTGGCGTGATCGCGATCGGGATCCGGCTGGCCGCGGTCGACGAGCGGGTCAGGGCCGCCGTTCTGTTCGCCGGGAGCTTCGTGCCCGCGGCCATGGTGGACGAGGCCCGGCGGGTCACCATTCCGCTGCACGTCCTGCTGCAGTGGGACGACGAGGGGAACGACCGGCAGCTGGCCCTCGACCTGTTCGACGCGTTCGGCTCCGCGGAGAAGACGCTGCAGGCCAACATGGGCGGGCACACCGGCGTACCGGAGTTCGCCGCCGAGGAGGCGGGCCGGTTCCTGGCCCGGCATCTGACCGGAGTCAGCTAGGTGTCGACGGGCCGGGGTGCGTCCTGCGGTGTGCGTGGCAGCGCGTAGAGCGCCATCCGCCGGTTGGCCATATCGTGTTCACCCAGGAATGTGCAGCCGGCGAACTCGCACACCCGGCGGGCGCCGGTGTTGCGGTGATCGGGATCGAACATGATGCGGCGGCAGCGCGGGTCGATCTCGAACACGCTCGCCACCACACGCGGCAGCAATAGCGGCGCGAAACCGCGGTTGACGAACTTCAGGTCGGCGATCGCCGCGTGCATGCCGATGTCGTACGGATCGGCGGCGTAGCGGGGGGCGATCGAGTCCTTGGCCGCGCGGTACAGCTCGACGTAGACGACGTCGGCGCCCTTGAAGCTGCCGATCAACGGGCGTGAGTACTCGCCGTCGAGTTGCGCCTGCAGGTGGCGGCGCCACCGGTCCGGCGGCCACGGGTACTCCCACGCCTCGACGAGGTGCGGGCGGTTCATCCACTCCGAGACCATCTCCGCGTCGCCGTCCGCGTCGGCCCAGCGCAGTGCGAAGGGCTCGGCCAGCACCGGCAGCGGCGGGGCGGGCACGGCCCGCACCTCGTCGGAGATGGTGGTCAGTTCACGGGGCAGGACCGGCTTGAGCGCCTCATCGATCTCGGTCATTTGAGCGACGAGCCTACCCGAGGGAGTGAGGGTAGGTTTACCTACGGTCACGCTGCCAGGAGTGTCACACCGGCGACGATCAGCGCGATCACCTTGACCAACTCCAGACCGACGTACACGTAGTGCGCATGCGACCGCGGTCCGTCCGCACCGGCCAGCACCGCGTCCGACCTCCGCGTGAGCCGCGGTCGCACCCCCACCACCTGAGCGAGCAGGACCACGACCGCCACCGCCGTCGCGGCGACGACGCCCGCCGGCGGCCGCTGCACCACGAAGGCCACCACCACCACGGCCGCGAGCACCGCCTCGCTGACGTTGAGGGCGCGGAACACCAACCGCCCGATCCCCAACCCCAGAGGCAGCGTCACACCCGGCGCCCGGAACTTCAACGGGGCTTCGAGGAACGAGATCGCCAGCACCATCCCCAACCACACGAAGAGCGCGGCGACCGCCACCGCCCAGGCTGCGTCCACGACGTCAGCGTAAGCGACGGCGGTTGCGGCGCATGGGAAGGTGGACACCATGACCGAGCGGGACCGGGTCGAGGAACTCATGCGGTGGCAGGACAGCGGTGCGGTGTGGACGGTCGTCTCCCGCACGCCGGAGCGGGTGACGATCGCGTTGCTGCGCTGCGACGGCGGCGAAGAGGTCGACAGGTTCACCTCCGCCGACCCCGAGGTCCTGCGGTTCGTGGGCGACCGCACGGACAGCACGGAAGCCGGGTCACGGTGATGCGGTTGGGGGAACTCGAGTTCACGCCGATCGCCGATGCGCTCGACCTGGTGGCCGAACCCGTCCGGCGCGACGTGCAACGCCACGGCGGGCAGGGGTTGTGGGTGAGCCCCATCGACCCCGGACTGGCGGACACGGCCGAGTTCTGCGCGCACTACGGCATCGCGCTCACCCAGTCGGCCAACTGCGTCGTGGTGGAAGCCAAACGCGCCGAGCGGGTGTGGTACGCCGCGTGTCTGGTGCTGGCCACCACGCGCGCCGACGTCAACGGCGTGGTGCGCAAACGGCTCGACGCCCGCAAGATCTCGTTCGCGCCGATGGCGGCCGCGGTGTCGCGCAGCGGCATGGAGTACGGCGGCATCACGCCGCTGGGGCTGCCCGACGACTGGCCGGTTCTGATCGACGAGCAGGTCCTCGCGCAGGCGCAGGTCGTCGTCGGCAGCGGCGTGCGCGCCTCGAAGATCCTGGCCGAGCCGGGCCGATTGGCGTCACTGCCGAACGCCGAGGTGCTGTCGATCGTCAAGGCAGGTTAGGCGAACCGGTCAGGTCACGTTCGGCGGCGCACATCGGCGAAGATCGGTCCGGCGGCGACGGTGGTGTAGGGCGTCTCCAGGGGGAAATCACCGTCAGCGGAACGAATTTCGTGATCCCGGATGAGGGTGGCGAGCGCGAGCGTCGCCTCCAGCATCGCGAAGTGCTGGCCGATGCAGGCGCGAGGTCCGCCGGCGAACGGGATGAACTGCCAGCGGTCGCGGCCCTTGGAGTTCTCGGGACTGAACCGGTCCGGGTCGAATTCGAGCGGGCGGTCCCACAGCGCGGGGTCACGGTGCACCGCGTAGATCCCGATGCCGACCAGACTGCCCGCCTCCACGCGGTAGCCGTCGACCTCGATGTCGCGCAGCGCCAGCCTGCCCACACCAGCGGCGGGCGGGCACAGGCGAAGCGACTCGTTGAGCACCTGAACGGTGTATCCGAGCCGGCCCACGTCGTCGGGTGTGATCACGCGGTCGCCGATGGCCCGCGCCTCGGCGGCCACCCGGTCCTGGAAGTCCGGGTGGTGCCCGAGCGCCCAGAGCGCATAGGTCAGCAGCGTGGCGGTGGTGTCGTGGCCGGCCAGCATGAACACCAGCAGCTCGTTGCAGATGTCCTCGTCGGACAGCGAGAGGCCGGTTTCCGGGTCCGAGGCGTTGATCAACGCGTGGACCAGGGGCGCGTCCCGGGTCGGATCGGCACGGCACGCCTGCAGGATGTCGTGGGTCACCGCCTTCATCGTCGCCACCGCGGCGGTGGCCCGGCGGCGCTGGGGCGTCTGGAGCCAGCGCGGCGCCCGCACCGGCTTCAAGGCACGGTCGGCGGCGTAACCGGCGGCGACAGGCAGCGGTCCGGCGATCACGTCCGCCTTCTCGTCGAGGTCCAGACCCAGGATCGACCGGCCCAGCGACCGCATCGTCAGCCGGCGGCATTCCTCGTCGAGGTCCACTCGGGCTTCAGCACCCCACCGCTCCCCGACCATCTCCGCGGCACGGGACATGTGCCCGCCGAAACCTCGCACACTGGGCTTGGTGAACACCGGTTGCAGCGCCCGGCGGCGCCGCACCCACGGGTCGTTGAGCAGGACGAAGAGGCTATCGCCTCCCAGATCGCGCACCTCGTCGTGGACGCGGCACCGTTCGGCCGAGGCGTGATTGCGGCCGAGGACGTCGCGGATGCCCGCCGGTGACGTGACCACGACGATCTGCGGGATCATCCACTTCGGGCCGAGTTTGAGCCGGATCACCGGGCCGGCCGCCTGACGGAGGACTTCCTGACCGGTGTGGAAATGGCGGACCAGCGGCAGCAGCTTTCGGTACGGCAGCGGGTTCTTCGGCGGCTGCGGTAGCGCCCTGAGGTCGAGATCTACGTCAGTCACAACCCGATCATCATCGCGCGTGACGTCACCCGCGCGCGACCCGGGCGGCCGACGCCGTCGCGGCGGGCAGCGGCATCGGTTGCCCCGGACCGCCGCACGACGGTCGACGGATCGGTCGGGAGTGGGACCGACACCGCGGCCGAACGCCACCGACAGCGCCTCGCCGGTGACCGCGTTCACCCCGGTGGAGGGTGCCGCCGCGACGGCGTCGTGGCCGTGTTCGGTCAAGCCGTGCACCAGTTTCGAACCGACCAGGCCTGTCCCTCCGATGACGACGACTCTCATGGTGCTCCTCCTCGGCTGTCATTTGCGGGTGGCTGCCGGTGGTGACAGCTCCCTGACCCCGAGAACTCGCGGGCTCAGCCGGAATCATCCCGACCGTTAGAGCCCCGCGTGGTCCGTCGAGTCGGAACGTGCACCGGTCTCGCGCCGCGCTCGTTGCCACGGCCACGTCATGGCGGCCCACACGACGGCCACGACGACGATCTCGATCAAGAGGTACACCGGCCATGGACCGAGGAGGTCGAGCGCCGAGGCCGTCGGCGGCTTTCCGTTCAGATAGCCGTAATTCGTCCCTGCGATCAGGTTGAACACGAAGGTGAACGCCACCCAACCCAGCGTCACGACGACGGCGAACCGGTAGTCGCGCCAGCTCGGTCGCATCCCGCGGCCCCACGTCAGGTAGATCGCGGCCCAGACGACGAGCACGTGGAGGGTGAAGAACGTGAGGAACAGGTGATGCGGGAAGTCCGGCGCACCCTCCTGCGGCGTACCGATGTCCGGGGTGAGCAGCGCTTGTGAACTGAGGAACAGCCCCCAGTAGTACGTCAGCGCGAACGCCCGGTGCCGCTGCGACCACAACGCGTAGGCGGCCATCACTTCGGCGATGTCGCAGAGCTGGAGCGGGACCGAGGTGGCGAGGTCCGGCCGGACGAGTTTGTAGACGAGCGCCGTCACGAAGGCGGCCATGAGGAGCACCGCGAGGATTCTGGCGACGAGGCGCGCCTGCGCGTCGCTCAACCGCCGTCCGCGCCACACCAGCAGTACCGCGCCGACCGCGAACACGGCGAGCACCGCCACGTGCGAGGGACCGTATGCGGAGAACTCGCGTCCGGCTGTCAACAGCTCCATGACACTCCCCTGTCGTGCGCCCTCTCTCGATCATCCCAGGTGGATGCCGCCTGAGCAGCTGCCGGTCAGCGCCTCACCCTGGCGCTGCACACCGGCCATGCGCCCCAACCCTGACTGGCCCGCGTGACCTCGGCGATGGCGATCTGCTCTTCGCGGGTGGCCAGGTCGGCGCGCGGGGCGTAACGGAGGCCTCCGTAGGCCTCCCAGGTGCTCTGCTTGAACTGCACACCGCCGTAGAACCCGTTGCCGGTGTTGATCGCCCAGTCGCCGCTGGATTCGCAGAAGGCGAGCGTGTCCCATGCGCTGTTATGCACCGGCGGCACCTGGGTGCCCGGCTTGGCGCCCACCCGCTGTATCTGCGGACGGGCCGGTGAGACCACGTCGCGGTCCACCACCTGTCGGTAGATCACCCGGCCGTTGACCGTGGAGACGGCGAAGGTGACGTCCTGGGTGCCCGGTTGCCCGGGGTCGTCGACGATCTGGCGGCTGATGTTGATCGTCGGGTCGTGGATGCGCCGCAGCGGCGCCGGAAGCGGCAGACGCTCCGACACCTCGTGCACCCGGATGCGGGTGACCACGATCTGCATGTCGGCCGTGACGGGCGCGGACGCCGGGGGTATCACCTTGTCGTCCTGCTCCAGCGGCGCACCGGCGGCCGCCAGCAGCTGGCCCACCGTGGCCGCCGCCAGGCGTCGTTCGCTGCGGACGCCCGCGTCGATGATCCTCACCTTCTTCGGTGTGACGACCGGCAGCGCCATACCGTCCACCGGCACGCGATCGTCACCGGACGCCGCGACGGGCGCGACGTCGGCCATCCCCGACCGTTCGAGAGCCTCGCCGACGGTCAGGGCTGTCGTCCAGATCCGCTCGCCGGGGCGGCCGTCGACCGACACGTCCAGCGGCCGGGCACGCCGCAGCACGATGGTGTCGGAGTCCTCGACCAGGTGATCGGCAGCGGGACTGACCTCGTCATGCTCACCGACGCCATAGCCGTTGTCCCGCAGCACATCACCGACCCGGGATTTCACCGTCGACACCGTCATCGTCGCGTCGTCGACGGTCAGTGTCACCCGTTTGTGCGCCGCCACGGTGTATCCACCGGCGACCATCAGCAGTACGAGGAACCCGCCGACCAGAGCACGCCGCACATTCGACGCCGCCCGGGTTCTCCCGTGTCCCGTCTGGTCTTCGGTGGTATCGGCCCGTTCGGCTTCGGCCAGCAGTGCCAGAACCTCTTCGGCCAGGGCACCTCTGGTCGCCCCGGTCAGCTCGATCCGGCCCAACCGGGCGACACCCGCGGCCTGGCACGCCGTCAACGCCTGCACGAACAACCGCGCAAGCGCCGAAAGATGCCGGCGACGAAAAGCCGCGATCGCCAGGTGATCGGGCGTCTCACCGGCGGCCAACCATCGAAAACATGGGTCGTCGACGCACTTTCGCTGGATCAGCCGCGACGAGGCCACCCCGGTGACGTACCCGTACAACAGAATGCCGACGAGAAGCCGCAGATCATGCGGCGGAGCGTCGCGCGCGTCGGCGTAGGAGGCCCGGAGGCGAGCGAGATCCACCCGCTCATCGACCAATACGGCGATCAGTTCGGCCAGTTCGGAGGCCGCCATCGCGCGGTCGGGCGACGGCGCGAGAGGCCGCTGGTCGTCAGCGGTTTCGCGAAACGCCCTGTCCAGCACCGTCACGGGGTTCATCAGCGACCCATCATGCCCCCGGCCGCGCTCCCCGCCGGTCACCCCGCCCGGCGTGTTGTGCGCCGAAACCGTACGGCCGCTACGGTGTCGATCATGCGGTTGCCCACCGCTTCCGCCGCTCTCGGCGGCTCCGACTGCGAGCGCATCGTCGACGGCGCGCTCGCCCAGCCCACGCTGACCGTCACCAGCCTGGCCTACGTGGTCGCCGGCATGGTCGTGCTGTGGTGGGCCATGCGGTGGCGGGCGCCGCTGACCGTGATCGCCGCAGCGGTCCTCGTGGCGGTCGGCGTCGGCAGCGTCGCCTATCACGGACCCCAACCGTCGTGGGCGAAACTCGCCCACGACGTGCCGATCGTGGCCGCCGGGGTCGTGTACGCCGTCATCTTCGCCCGCAGCGAGCGAGCGCAGTGGCGGTCGGTCTGGGCGCCGGCGGCGGGCATCTTCGCGCTCGGCCTGGCGGCCTACGCCGCGGGACGCTCAGGGTCGCCGCTGTGCCGCCCCGAAAGTGTCTGGCAGTTCCACGGGGCGTGGCACGTTCTGTCCGCCGTCGCCGCCGGATGGGCCGCCCGCGCGTCGGCGCCTGGCCGACCCGAGGGGTTCGGCATCGCCTCGTGACAGCCGGGCGATCGCCCGCGCGTGCGGCGTCTGCGTTGTTACCATCGCGCCGTGCATGATCGGCCGAGGCCGTTGGGTCGGGGCGTGATGCGATCGGTCTCCCGCCGCCGAGCGCTCACCTACGCCGTCTCCGCGCCTGCGATCCTGGCCTTCGGTCCGATGACGTTCGCGGCGCAGCGGGCGTCGGCCGCCGGTAAGCGGCTGATCGACTTCACGCATCGGCTCGTCGCGCCCGACCAGATCAAGGCGGCGGGGTTCGACGGGGCGCTCGTCTACGTGTCCGAGTTGCGCCCCGGCGCGGACTTCGATTTCAAACCCGTCACCCGGGCGTACGCGGACGGACTGCGGGCGGCCGGACTGCACGTCGTCAGCTGTTATCAGTACGGGAAACCGGGCTGGCCCACACCGTCGGACTTCACCCGCGGGTACGACGGGGGTGTCGCGGACGCCAGGACGGCGCTGCGGCTGCACTCCGCGGCCGGTGGACCCGGGTCGGCGCCGATCTTCTTCAGCATCGACGAGGACATCGACCGCGAGACGTGGGACGGCATCGCGGTCGAGTGGCTGCGCGGAATCAACTCGGTCCTGGGTGTCGACCGCACCGGCGTCTACGGGCACTCGGGCGTGTGTGCGTGGGCCGTCGCCGACGGGGTGATCGGGCACTCGACCACGCCGGGGCACTGGTGGGCATGGCAGACACGGGCGTGGTCCGGTGGTGAGCGTGAGCCCAGGGCGGTGCTCTACCAATCCGTGGTCGTCACCGCGTCGGATACGGGTGTCCGCCTGGGCGGCACCAACGTCGACGTCGACGAGGTGCTCGCGGACGATTTCGGACAGTGGGATCTCACCAGAGCGTGACGTCCGGGTTCATCGCGGAGCAGCGGCGTCCAGGCCGATGGCGCGTGCTGCCGCCGTCGCCACTTCGCCGCGCAGCGTCGAGATCGGCGGATTGCCCCGCGGATGGATCGCGTTCGCCAGGAGGATGACATAGGTGTCGGACGCCGGGTCGATCCACATCGAGGTTCCGGTGAAGCCGGTGTGGCCGAAGCTGCCGACCGGGAAGACGATGCCGCGGGGCTGCGAATGCGCGGTGTCGATGTCCCATCCGAGGCCGCGCAGGTTCTGTCCCCGGATCGCCGGATAGTTCGGCGCCAGCAGCGGATGCCGATCGTTGGGCGTCTTCTTCACCGCTGCCGCTGAGGTGTCACGCGCTGACGGGATCTGCTCAGGTGTGTGTCCCGGCTGCTGGGGAGTCGTCATCAACTCCAGTGTTGCTTTCTCGAGAGGGAAAGCGCTGGGGCGGTTGCCAAGTCGGTCCAGCAGGGCCTGGGCGAAGACGCCGACATCGCGCGCGGTGGAGAACACCCCGGCATGCCCGGCCACGCCGCCCATCCGGCGCGCCGTCGTGTCATGCACAGCCCCGCGCAGCAGGAGGTCCCAGTCGGGATTCGTGCGGGGGTCGCGGCGGCCCTCGTCGTCGTGGGCCGTCGGCGCGATGCGGGTGAGGAGATCGGTACTCCACGTCCCCGCGGGGCAGCGCAGCGCGCCCCCGCCGACCGGGGGCGCCCACCTCAACGCGGTCCCTTTCATCGTGCGGGGGCCGCATGCGTTGGCCGGCGGCAGATAGTGGGTGTCCGACATGCCAAGGGGCGCAAAGATGTTGCGCTCGACGTAAACGTCCTGCGGCTCGCCGGTGACCTCCTCGATCAACGCGCCGAGCAGGATGAAGTTGATGTCGGAGTAGCGATAAACCTCACCGGGGCGCGACAGCAGCGGCGTGGTGAGCGCACGGTGGAAGCCTTCTGCCCTGTCGGCGCGTTTCAGTCCCCACGGATCGTCGAGGTTGACGTCGGGCGCCTCCCCGGAGAAGTGCGTCAGCAGCATCCGGACGGTCACCTTGGCACGCTGCGGATCGTGCGCCGGGTTGAAGGCGGGCAGGTACTTCTGCACGGCGTCGTCGAGTCGGACGCGGCCGTGTTCGTGGAGTTGCATGACGGCGGTCGCCGTCGCGAGGACTTTGGTCAATGACGCCAGGTCGAAGATCGTGTCCTCGGTCATCGGCTCGGCCGGTGTTGGCAACCCGTCGAGGCCCGGTTCGCCGGCGAGTTTGCGGGCACCGTAGGCGTGGTGGAAGACGGTCTGACCGCCGTGCCCGACGAGCACCACGGCCCCCGGCAGCCGGCGCGCCGCGATCGCGTCGTTCACCAGAGTGGACACCGCGGAGAAGTCGGCGGTGATACGCGGTCGTGGCGGCGGGGCGGGGACGGGAAGCGCCACAGGTGCTGGCCTGGGCGCGGCGACCGCGCCCGGCGTCGGCGAGACGTGGACACCGCCGACCGACGCTGATTGCGCGGCGTGGCCGCAGGACAGGGAGACGACGAGAGCGAGCGAAAGGACCTTCAGGACAACGGTCTTGCGATGGCGGCCACGGCGACCGCGGGCTCCGTGCGTGGTGGCGACGGAGTGGCCGGTGCGGTTGCGGAATCTGACCGCCATGCCCGGACGGTACACCTGGCCCGACGGTGGAGAGGGGAACTGCGGGAGGTGAACGAAACACAAGCGCCGGTCTTTCGACCGGCCCTTGTGCTACTTCTGTTGTGGAGCTGCCGGGAATCGAACCCGGGTCCTACGGCATGTCCTCGAGGCTTCTCCGTGCGCAGTTCGCTATGTCTCTACTCGGATCTCCTGATCACGCGAACAAGTCAGGATGACGATCCCAGTCGCTGTTTGATGTCCCTTCACGTCCCGCGACCGGACGTGAAGGTGGGTCCCTCTAGCTGACGCCAGGCTCCGGGTCGAGGGCGGTCCCGGGCTGACGGACTAGCTGTCGCTTAGGCAGCGAGAGCGTAGTCGCGCTGATTGGTATCGGCGCTTAATTGGTTGCAACGACGCTTACGGTGGTCTCTTGCCTGCACCGGCACGCTTCCCTTGATTCGATGCTCGAAGTCGAAACCGTTCAGCCCCCTGTGTAGTTGTCAAACTCCCCGTCGTGAGCGGCAGGGTCCTTCATCCTACGCGAGCTTCAACGAATCGCTCCAGCCCTTTGTTCCGCCGCCGCTCACGGTTCGGAGACGGCCTCTTCCCGGTCCGCCGCGAACTCCCGGCACACGTCGCTCATCGGCATCGCACGTCCGAACAGATGCCCTTGCGCCAGGTGGCACCCCGCGGCCAGCAGCGTGTCGACTTGTTCGGGGTACTCGATCCCCTCCGCGATCACCTCGAGGCCCAAGGCGTCGCACAACCCGATCACCGAGCGGTACAGCGCGAGATCGCGGCCCGGGTCACCGCCACCGGCCAGACTCCGATCGAGTTTGACGACGTCCACCGGCAGGGTGTGCAGGTAGTTCAGCGAATTGAACCCGGTGCCGAAGTCGTCGATGGCGACCTTCACGCCCAGAGTGCCCAACCGCCTGATGGCCGCGGCCCCCTTCGACAGGTCCACGATCGGGACGGTCTCGGTGATCTCCAAGACCAGCCGGCCCGGTTCCATCCCGTGCCGCGCCAGTGTCTGCGCCACTTGCTCCTCGAACGCCGTGTTCCCCAGCCGCGCCGCACCGATGTTGACGTGCAGCGCCACGTCCAACCCGGATTCGCGCACCTCGCGGCAGGCCAGCTCCAGCACCGTGGCGTCGAGGACGGCCCCGAGTCCGGCGCCTTCGGCCACCGCCACGAACGTCTCCGGGGGAATCTGCATCCCGTTGGGCGCCGTCCACCTGGCGAGGGCTTCAACGGCCACCGGCACGGCGTGCGGTAACCGCACCACCGGCTGGTAGGCGAGCGTGAACCCTGCCGGCGCCCCGCCCTCCGCCTGCCGCAGCGCGCTCACGAAGTCGACCGTCACACCGGAAGACGGTCGGTACACCACCGCGGTGTCCTTACCCAGGCGCTTCCCCGCATACATCGAGATGTCCGCCTGGCGCAGCAGGTCGTCCGAGGTCGGCGCCGGCTCGTCGGCCGACGGCCGGACCAGACCCATGCTCGCGCGCACCCGCACCGACGACCCGTGCACCGGGAACGGGTCCCGAAGCGCCACCCGCAGCCTGTCGGCCACCACCTCAGGGGCGTCGTCATCGCCCTCGACGAGGATCGCGAACTCGTCGCCGCCGATGCGGGCCAAGGTGTCGGAGTGCCCGACGCACTGACGCAGCCGGTCGCCGACCGCGCACAGCAGTTCGTCGCCCGCCGCGTGGCCGAACTGGTCGTTGACCTCCTTGAAATCGTCGATGTCGACGAAGATCAGCACGAAGTTGCCGTGGCGCATCGCCTCGTCGAGTCGCTGCGCGAACAACAGCCGGTTGGGCAATCCGGTCAGGGCGTCGTGGTGCACCTGGTGCGCCAACCTTCGCTGCGCTTCGTAGAGCTGCCGGGTCAACAGACGCTGAGCCCGCATCGCGACGACCTGGCGTGCGGTGACCAACCCGATCATCACCAGGACGGCGAAGGTGGCAGGCGCGGGCATGCGCGCGCCGATGAGCAGGTGGTACGACAGCAGCCCGATGATGAACAGGAACCCGATGTAGGGCAGGAACGCCTGCAACCAGTCCATGGCGTCCTGGCCACGGCCACTCGCCGGTTGCGGCCGGACTTCGGCGAGGGCGAAGGCGATGATCAGGGGGCCGAGGGCGAATCCGACGCCGCCCCACAGATCACCGGCTTCCACGCCCACCGTCTGCAGATAGGCGGCCAGCCGATCCGAGGTGGCGATCGTCAGCACCCCGCCCGAGAGCAGCAGGTAGTTCACCCGGTCCGGACGGTTACGCCGGTACGCCATCGCCATCAGCGCGGCCACCACCACGACGACCAACTCGAGCACCGAATAGGCGACGACCACAGCGGTGCGCTCCGACCGGGGCAGCGCGGCGCCCGTCCGCGCACCCAGACCCGCGATGTACGCCAGGATCGAGAACGCCACCGCCGCCACCAGGCCGTCGAGGACGGCGACCGCCCGGGAATGGCGCAGCGGGCCGTCGTGCCTGCCGTGCAACCCGCCGCCACCGCGCGCGAGGACCACCATCGCCGCCAGCGACAACACCGGGGGCAGGAAGTAGGCGACGACCGCGAACAGCGGCGCACCGCCTTCGCCGTCTCCCCCAGCGCTGAGGAACCAGGCCACCTCGGCGACCAACCAGCTGGCCATGGCCGCCGCGACCAGCAGCCGCCACCACCGCGCCACCCCGGTGGTTCGCCGCGCGACCAGTACGGCGATGCACAGCGCCGAGATTCCGATCACGGCCTGCAGCACCGCCGCCACGGCCCTGGCGGTGTCGGCGCCGTACAGCGCCAGCGCATTCCCCCACGCCAACACCCCGACAGCGGCAAAGATGCCGAGGCGCCATCGCGCGCTGTTGACCGCCACAGACCCCCCGCTTGTCAGTGCGAGTTTGCCCCATACTGCCACGACGCCCTCCGCGCAGGACCGACGGCAAAGATCAGCCGGTGCCCGGGGTGGCGGCCGGGCCACCGATGGAGGCGGTGCCGCGCCTAGCCCGCGGCGATCATCGCGACGGCGGCCAGAGCCAGCACCATTCCGAGCGCCTGCCAGCGCGTCACCCGCTCGCGGAGGACGACGATGGCCAGCAGCACCGTCGCCGCCGGATACAGCGACATCAACACCCCGGCCAGCGACAGCAGCGACGCGTGAAGCGCGAGCAGCATCGCCACGTTGGCGCCCGTGTCGAGCACCCCGGCCAGCAACGCCAACTTCAGCGGAGCACCGGTCGGCACCCTCAGCTGCCCGCTGACGGCCGCGATGGTCACGACCAGCACCGTCGCCGCCACCCGCGCGAACACCAGCGGCCACAGGCCGGCCTCGGCCGGCGCCTGGTCGATCAGCACGAAGTTGAACCCGAACGCCAGCCCCGCACCGACGGTCAACCAGGCCACCGTCGTCGTGAACCGGTGGCTGCGGACGTCCTCGTCGGTACCGGATTCTCCTCGCGCAAGCGGCTCGTCGGTGGCCTCCCGGCTGACCAGCACCACCGCCACCAGCGCCACCAGGATGCCGACCGCCGCGACGATCCCTGGCCGCTCCCCCAGGACCAGACCCACACCGACCGGCAGACCGGCCACCAGGACCGCGGTCAACGGGGACACCACCGAGATGGGCCCGGACCCGAGGGCGGCGTAGAACCACCACACACCGAAGGCCTGCGACACTCCGCACAGCCCGCCCCAGAGCACCGCGCCCCGGGAGATGTCTCCGCCGACGATGACGGCCAGCACCGCGAGCAGCACCATCGCGACCGGGTACGAGACCAGCACCACGCGCAGGGCGGCGACCCGACGGGAGGCGATTCCGCCGACGAAGTCACTGACCCCGTAGCCGGCCGCCGAGGCCAGCGCCAGAAGGATTCCTATCAGGGCATGCCTTTGGCCCGGCGCCCCAGTTCGCGGACGACTTCCCGCTCGGCGTCGCGGCGCGCCAGGTCCTGGCGTTTGTCATGGGCCTGCTTACCGCGGGCGAGCGCCAACTCCACCTTGACCTTGCCGTCGGTGAAGTACAGCGACAACGGCACCAGCGTCAGGTTGCCGTCCCGGATCTTGCCGACCAGCTGATCGATCTGCTTGCGGTGCAGCAGCAGCTTGCGGTTGCGCCGGGGTGCGTGGTTCGTCCAGGTGCCGTGGTGATACTCGGGGATGTGCAGGTTGCGCAGCCAGATCTCGCCGTCGTCGACGGTGGCGAACGCGTCGGCCAGCGATGCCTGCCCGTCGCGCAGGCTCTTGACCTCGGTGCCCATCAGGGCTATCCCGGCCTCGTAGGTGTCGAGGATCGTGTAGTTGTGCCGCGCCCTGCGGTTGCTCGCGACGACCTGGTTGTTGCGGTCCTTGCCCCCCGCGGCCTTACCGGCCTTCTTCGCTGCCACGCCTACCTCCGTACGTACAGACGCAACGTGACGTACGCGGTCACACCGGCCATGGCCACGCCGACGAACAGCAGGATGGGTGAGATGTAGAGGATGTCGGCGTAGTCGATCCTGGCGATCAGATTGGCCCGATAGAACTGGTCGAGCGCGTTCTCCAGGAACGCCGCCCGCACCACGACGAGCCCGACGATCGCGATGACGACACCCGCAAGGGCGGCCAGCATCGCCTCCAACAGGAACGGCAGCTGCGTGTACCAGCGGCTGGCCCCGACCAGGCGCATGATGCCGATCTCGGTGCGCCGCGTATAGGCCGCGACCTGCACCATGTTGGCGATCAGCAGGACCGCGCCGATCGCCTGCACCAGGGCCACGGCGAACGCGGCGTTGCTCAACCCGTCGAGCACCGCGAACAACCGGTCGACCAGGTCCTTCTGGTTCTGCACCCCCTGCACGCCGGGTTGGCCGACCATGGCCTTGTCGAACTCCTCGTGTTGCTCGGGATCGACGAGCTTCACGACGAACGAGGCCGGGAACGCGTCCTTGCCCGCCACGTCCTTGTACTGAGGGAACTTCCGGATCGCGTCCTCGTAGGCGTCGTCGCGGTTGAGGAACACCACCGAGTCGACGTCGGTGCGGTCCTCCAGCTGGGTCCGCAGGCTCTGGCACGGATCGGCGTCACACGTCGGATCGCTGGCCGAGACCTCCGGGGTCAGGAAGACCTGGCTCTCGACGCGGTCGAGGTAGATGTCGCGCGAGTTGTCGGCCAACCGCACGACCAGCAGGCCGCCGCCGAACAGGCCGATGGAGATCGCGGTCGTCAGGATCATCGCGATCGTCATCGTGACGTTGCGACGAAGTCCGGTCAGAACCTCATTGATCAGGAAACCAAAGCGCACTTAGCGATCCATTCCGTAGACGCCGCGCTGCTCGTCGCGGACCAGGCGGCCCAGCTCGAGTTCGAGCACGCGTTGGCGCATCGAGTCGACGATGTGATGGTCGTGCGTGGCCATCAGCACGGTCGTGCCCGTGCGGTTGATGCGCTCCAGCAGATCCATGATGTCCTTGCTCGTCTCGGGGTCCAGGTTGCCGGTCGGCTCGTCGGCCAACAGCACCAGGGGCCGGTTGACGAACGCCCGCGCGATGGCGACGCGCTGCTGTTCGCCACCGGACAGTTCGGCGGGCAGCCGGTTGGCCTTGCCGGACAGCCCGACCATCTCCAGCACGTCGGGCACCACCCGGTTGATCACCTCGGCGCGCTTCCCGATGACCTCGAGCGCGAAGGCGACGTTCTCGAAGACGGTCTTCTGCTGCAGCAGCCGGAAGTCCTGGAAGACGCATCCGATCACCTGCCGAAGGCTCGGGATGTGGCGGCCCGACAGCTTGTTGACGTGGAACTTCGACACCCGGATATCGCCCGACGTGGGGGAGTCCTCGGCGAGCAGCAGTCGCATGAACGTCGACTTCCCCGAACCCGACGGGCCGATGAGGAACACGAACTCACCCTTGTCGATCTTGAGTGACACGTTGTCCAGGGCGGGTCGCGCCGAGGACTTGTACTGCTTCGTCACGTTGTCGAGGGTGATCATCACGGGTCGCCAGTGTAGCGGGGCGCCACCCCGCGACCGGTTACGGCAGCGGGAGCGGCAGGCCGGGGAACGGCTGCGGTCCGGGGGCGGGTGTGGGGGTCTCGGTGACGGTCTGCGGGGGTAGCAAACCGGGCCCGTCGGGGTCGATCACCGTGGTCGTGGGCGGCGGCGGCGTTGTGGTCGTCGGTGTGGTGGTCGTCGTCGGGGTCGTGGTCGTGGTCGTCGGGGTGGGCGTCGTCGTGGTGGTGGTCCGCGGGGGCCGGCGGGTGGTGGTCTGAGGTACCTCGACCTGGGTGCGCGGCACCCAGGTGTAGTCGGGGTCGGGGACGAACCCGGGCGGCACGACGACGGGTGCCGGCGCGGCAGGTGGCTTGGGTTCCGGCTGGAAGGTCTGCTGCACCCAGAACAGCGCGATGAACAGCACCAGCAGTCCGACGGTCGAGGTCCGCACGCGGCCGCCGAACAGATAGTCGGGCCACCGGCGTCCGGCGAATTTGTCCTTGAGCGTGCGGGGCCGCAGGCTGACCGGGCTCACTTCTTCTGCTCCGACGGCCCCTGGGTCTCTTCCTCGGCGCCGCCCGCCGTCGCCGGGTGGACGATCGCGCCGACCATCGGCACGGCGCCGTCGCTGGGCGAGGTGACACCGGCGCGGCGCAACGCGGCGATCACCAGCACTCTGAGCTGACGTCCCACCTCGAACTGCTTACCCGGCAGCGTCCGGGCCACCATCCGCAGGTTCACCGTGTCCAGACCGATGCTCTCGACGCCCATCATCTGCGGCGCGTCGAGCAGAAGGTCGCTGAGCTTGTGGTCGTCCATGGCCCGCTGGGCCACTTCATGCAGCAGTTCGTTGACCTCGTTGAGATCGGCGGAGGTGGGGACGGGGATGTCGATGACCGCACGCGCCCAGTCCTTGGACAGGTTGACGGTCTTGATGATCTGCCCGTTCGGGATCGTCAGCATCTCGCCTTCGGGGGATCGCAACCGGGTGACCCGCAGCGTGACGTCCTCCACCGTGCCCTCGGCGGGCGCGGCGACGCCGGTGACCGTCAGCGCGACGAGATCACCGAAGCCGTACTGCTTCTCGGTGATGATGAAGAACCCCGCCAGCAGGTCCTGCACCAACCGCTGGGCGCCGAAACCCAGTGCGGCACCGAGCACCGCGGCCGGTGCGACCAGTGAGCCGATCGGGATCGCCAGCGCGTCGGTGATCTCGACGCCGACGACGACGAACAGGATGGCGATCGACACCCAGGAGATCACCGACGCGACCGCCTGCCGGTGCTTGGCGCTCTCGGACCGCACCAGCTGGTCGGACTCCTGGTACTCCGCGTCGATCCGCCGGCTGATCCGTTGCGCCACCCAGTTGATGAAGCGGGCACCGAGCAGTCCACCGATCACCAGCATCGCGATCTGCAGTCCGCTGGTGAGGATCCAGACCCCGATCTCGCCTTCCCAGAATCCGGTCCAGCGATCGGAGATCGACTGCGCCACCACCGTGTTGTTCGTCATCGCCTAGTCGTCGTCGCGCCGGTTCCGCCACCGGATCCCGGCTTCGAGGAACCCGTCGATGTCACCGTCGAGCACCGCCGCCGGGTTGCCCACCTCGTATTCGGTGCGCAGATCCTTGACCATCTGATACGGGTGCAGAACGTAGGAGCGCATCTGGTTACCCCATGAGCTGCCGCCGTCGCCCTTGAGCGCGTCCATCTCGGCGCGCTCCTCCTGCCGCTTGCGTTCCAGCAGTTTGGCCTGCAGCACCCGCATCGCCGAGACCTTGTTCTGCAGCTGCGATTTCTCGTTCTGGCACGTCACCACGATGCCGGTCGGGATGTGGGTGAGGCGCACCGCCGAGTCGGTGGTGTTGACCGACTGGCCGCCGGGCCCACTGGACCGGTACACGTCGACGCGCACATCGCCTTCGGGGATGTCGATGTGGTCGGTCGTCTCGGTGACCGGCAGCACCTCCACGTCGGCGAACGAGGTCTGGCGGCGGCCCTGGTTGTCGAACGGGCTGATGCGCACGAGCCGGTGGGTGCCCTGCTCGACCGACAGGGTGCCGTAGGCGAACGGCGCGTGGACGGCGAACGTGGCGCTCTTGATGCCGGCCTCTTCGGCGTAGGAGGTGTCGAACACCTCCACCGGGTACTTGTGCTGTTCGGCCCAGCGGATGTACATGCGCATCAGCATCTCGGCCCAGTCCGCGGCGTCGACCCCGCCGGCGCCGGACCGGATGGTGACGACGGCCTCGCGCTCGTCGTACTCACCCGACAGCAGCGTGCGGACCTCCATCGCCTCGATGTCCTCGCGCAGCTTGGCGCGTTCGGCGTCGGCCTCCGCGACTTCCTCGGCGCCGCCCTCTTCGGCGGCGAGCTCGTAGAGCACGGGCAGATCGTCCACCCGCTGGCGGAGTTCTTCGACGCGCCGCAGTTCGCCCTGGGCGTGCGACAGTTCACTGGTGACCTTCTGCGCCCGGCTCTGGTCGTCCCAGAGATTGGGATCCGACGCCTCTTGTTTGAGCTTTTTGATGCGGTCCCGCAGACCGTCGACGTCGAGCACCCGCTCCACCGTCGTGAGGGTGGCGTCTAGGGCGGCGATGTCGGCTTGACGGTCAGGATCCACGGGAATTCAGGGTACCGGCCGGTGCGGCGATGCTCGCGAGCCCGCCCGCCGGATCGACGAGTTCCTCTCGACTTGCCCTCGGGGCGCAGTTACCGCGTTTAGAGTCGGACGGGTAACCAGCGCGGCCGCGTCGCGACAGCCCCTTGCGCGTGGCCGGGCAGCGACAGAAGGCACCCTCATATGCCCCAGCAGCGCCCCTTCCACGTGGCGATCGTCGGTTCCGGTCCGTCCGGGTACTTCGCCGCTTCCTCACTACTCAAGTACGCCGACAGCGGCGACGCGGACCGCGATGTGCGCGTCGACATGCTCGAGATGCTGCCCACCCCGTGGGGACTGGTGCGGTCCGGCGTGGCGCCCGACCACCCGAAGATCAAATCCATCACCGCCCAGTTCGACAAGACCTCGAACGACCCCCGGTTCCGGTTCTTCGGCAACATCGCCGTCGGCGAGCATGTGAAGCCCGAGGAGTTGGCCGAGCGCTACGACGCGGTGGTGTACGCGGTCGGTGCGCAGTCCGACCGGTCACTGAACATCCCGGGTGAGGATCTGCCGGGCAGCGTGGCGGCCGTCGACTTTGTCGGCTGGTACAACGCCCACCCCCACTTCGAGCAGATGGGCCCGGACCTGTCGACCGGCCGGGCGATCGTGGTCGGCAACGGCAACGTGGCGCTCGACGTCGCACGCATCCTCGTCACCGATCCGGATGCGCTGGCCACCACCGACATCGCCGACCACGCGCTCGAATCGCTGCACAAGCGTGGTGTCGAGGAAGTCGTCGTGATCGGCAGGCGCGGCCCGCTGCAGGCCACGTTCACCACGTTGGAGCTGCGTGAGCTCGGTGACCTCGAGGGCCTCGGCGACGTCGACGTCATCGTCGACCCCGCCGATTTCGCCGACATCACCGACGAGGACCTGGAGGCGGCGGGCAAGACCGTCAAGCAGAACATCAAGGTCCTGCGCGGCTACGCCGAACGCCCGCCGCGCGGGGCACCGCGAAGGATCGTGTTCCGCTTCCGCACGTCACCGATCGAGATCAAGGGCACCGACCACGTGGAGTCGGTGGTGCTGGGCCGCAACGAACTCGTCGACGACAACGGCCGGGTGGTGGCCAAGGACACCGGCGAGCGTGAGGAGCTGCCGGCGCAGCTGGTGGTGCGGGCGGTGGGCTACCGCGGCGTGCCCACGCCGGGGCTGCCGTTCGACGAGCGCAGCGGAACGATCCCGCACACCGACGGCCGGATCGACGGACGGCGCAACGAGTACGTGGTCGGCTGGATCAAACGGGGACCGTCAGGCGTGATCGGCAGCAACAAGAAAGATTCGCAGGCGACGGTCGACACCCTCATCGCCGATCTGAGCGGCGCCGAACTCGCCGACTTCGGTGACGACCACTCCGAGCGGCTGGTCGAGTGGTTGCTGTCGCGGCAACCCACGTTGGTCACCGACGACCACTGGAAGCTCATCGACGAACACGAACGCTCGGCCGGACAGTCGGCGGGCCGGCCCCGCGTCAAGCTGACCAGCGTCGCGGAGCTGCTGCGCATCGGACACGGCTGAGCCGCGCCACCTAGTGCGCAGGGGGCGGCGGAGGCGGCGGGGGCGGCCCGGCGGGCGCCTCCGGCGGCGCGAAGTTCCAGTTGTCCGGGTTCTTCGGTGAATACACCACCGGGAACAACGCGCCCATCGTCGGCCAGTTGTTCACGTCGACGGCCATACGCTGATAGACGACGTGCTCGTTGACCGTCGGGCCGTTGATCACGCCGGAGATCGTGACGAACTGCTCCCCCGTCACGTCGGTGGGGCGCGGGCTGACCCCGGTGACCAGCAGGGTGCCTTGCGCGAGCTCACCACGCGGCCCGCGGCTGCGCATCATCCACGGCACGACGAAGAGCGCGATCGCCCCGATCAACAACAGCAGCACGCCGAATTCCCACACACCGCCATGGTAGGACTTGCAGGCATGAGCACCGGTTCCTTCAGCGTGGCCGACGACCTGGCGTTGGCGCTGCGGCTCGCCGACCATGCGGACGCCGTCACCGTCGACCGTTTCCGCGCGATGGACTTGCGCGTCGAGACCAAACCCGACCTCACCCCGGTCACCGACGCCGACCGCACCGTGGAGACCGATCTGCGTCGCCACCTGGCCGGGGAACGGGGCGACGACCCGATCCTGGGCGAAGAGTTCGGCGGCGCAACGACTTTCAGCGGGCGGCAGTGGGTGATCGACCCGATCGACGGGACCAAGAACTTCGTGCGCGGAGTGCCGGTGTGGGCGACGCTGATCTCGCTGTTGCACGAAGGCGTGCCGGTGGTGGGGGTGGTCAGTGCGCCCGCCCTGCAGCGCCGCTGGTGGGCGGCCGAGGGACAGGGGGCGTTCGTCGCCGTGGCCGGCGAGCCGCCACGCCCGCTGTCGGTGTCGAAGGTCGCCGAACTGGATTCGGCGAGCCTGTCGTTCTCCAGCCTGTCGGGATGGGCCAAACGCGGTCTGCGCGACCGGTTCATCGACCTCACCGACACGGTGTGGCGGGTGCGGGGATTCGGCGACTTCTTCTCGTACTGCCTGCTGGCCGAGGGAGCCGTCGACATCGCGGCCGAACCCGAGGTGTCGCTGTGGGATCTGGCCGCGCTCGACATCCTGGTTCGTGAGTCCGGCGGCACGTTCACCAATCTCGACGGCGCGGCGGGCCCGCACGGCGGCAGCGTCGTCGCGTCCAACGGGCTACTCCACGACGCGGTGCTGGCCGCCTTGCGCTAGCCACCCCTGCCCGTTCGCCGATTCACCTCTGGCACAACGCCTTTCCGGTTCCGGGATGAGCACTTCCGGGTAACCGGTCCAGCGCGTTGACCTGCGCGCTCATCGGCCTCTGGTCTCGACGCGCCGGCGCCGAGACCGGGGTCCTGCGCCCCTCCAACCAGCAATGCTGGTGTGGAGATCCCGCACAGCGTCGGTGAGCGAGACCCGATCCCGCAGACCCCGTGGGGCATACCGGTGGGGGCGGCGACACCGCGTCCCGATGTGAATTTCCTAACAGGCCTCGCCGACCTTACTCCGGAGTAAGATACGGTCATAGCATCGCCCCGACCAAGTGAGGCAGCTGGATATGACCAACACCCTGCCGTCCAAGAACGGCACCTCAGCCCGTCCCAAGCGCTCCGGCAAGGAGAGCGCCGTGGGCCTGCAGCGGCACAAGCGCACAGCGACCGACATCGGTTTGGCGTTGATCACCCCGCTGGTCGGGCAGGAGTTCCTCGACCGGTACAACCTCCGTGACCCGCTCAACCGCGGGTTGAAGTACGGCGTCAAGCAGGTGTTCTCGGCCGCGGGCGCCTCGACCCGGCAGTTCAAGCGGATCCAGGGCCTGGGCAAACCGCCCACCCGCCTGCCGAGCGCGCCGAAGGGATCGGACTACTTCGACCTCACGCCCGACGACGACCAGAAGATGATCGTCGAGACGGTCAAGGAGTTCGCCGAGGAAGTGCTGCGCCCCGCGGCCCACGACGCCGATGCCGATGCCGCCTACCCGCACGACCTGATCGCCAAGGCCGCCGAGCTGGGCATCACGGCGGTCAACATCCCCGAGGACTTCGACGGCATCGCCGAACACCGCTCGACGATCACCAACGCACTGGTCGCAGAGGCGCTCGCCTACGGTGACATGGGCCTGGCACTGCCGATCCTCGCTCCGGGTGGGGTCGCCGCGGCGCTCACCCACTGGGGCAGCGCCGACCAGCAAGCCACCTACCTGCGTGAATTCGCCGGTGAGCGAGTCCCGCAGGCCTGTCTGGCGATCGCCGAACCGCGTCCGCTGTTCGACCCGACCGCACTGAAGACCACGGCCGTGCGTACTCCCGGCGGCTACCGGCTGACCGGCGTCAAATCACTGGTGCCCGCCGCCACAGACGCGGAGCTCTTCGTCATCGCCGCCCAACTCGACGGCAAACCGGCGATGTTCGTCGTCGAGTCCGCCTCCGAGGGGCTCAGCGTCACGCCGGATCCCAGCATGGGTGTGCGGGCAGCCGCTCTCGGGCGGGTGGAACTCGACAACGTGGCGGTGCCACTGGCCAATCGGCTCGGCGAGGACGGCGCCACCGACGAGGACTACCGCGAGGCGATCGCGCTGTCGCGGCTGGGCTGGGCGGCGCTCGCCGTCGGCACCTCCCACGCCGTGCTCGACTACGTGGTCCCCTACGTGAAGGAACGGCACGCGTTCGGCGAACCCATCGCCCACCGCCAGGCGGTCGCGTTCATGTGCGCCAACATCGCCATCGAACTCGACGGGCTGCGCTTGATCACCTGGCGCGGCGCGTCGCGCGCCGAACAGGGTCTGCCGTTCGCCCGGGAGGCCGCGCTGGCCAAGCGGCTCGGCACCGACAAGGGCATGCAGATCGGCCTCGACGGCGTCCAGCTGCTCGGTGGCCACGGATACACCAAGGAACACCCCGTCGAACGCTGGTACCGCGACCTTCGTGTGATCGGCGTCGCCGAGGGCGTCGTCGTCCTCTAGGCCTTCCCCCGAGTCAGAAACGGATCCTGCCATGGCAATCAACCTGGAACTGCCGAAGAAACTGCACGCGGTCATCGAGAAGGCCCACCAGGGTGCCGCCGAGATGCTGCGCCCGATCTCGCGCAAGTACGACCTGCGCGAGCACGACTACCCGGTCGAGCTGGACACCCTGGCGACCCTGTTCGAGGGCATCTCGGAGGCCAACACCATCTCGTTCGCGGGGGCCGAGGCGTTCCGCGACGCCGAGGACGGACCGAAGGGAAACGTCAACGGCGGCAACATGTCCGCGGTGCTCAACGTCACCGAGATCAGCTGGGGCGACGTCGGCCTGATGCTGTCGGTGCCCCGACAGGGCCTCGGCAACGCGGCGATCTCCGGTGTCGCGACCGACGAGCAGCTGGAGCGGCTCGGGAAGGGTGTGTGGGCCGCGATGGCCATCACCGAGCCGGGTTTCGGTTCCGATTCGGCCGCGGTGTCGACGACGGCACGCCTCGACGGTGACGAGTACGTGATCAACGGCGAGAAGATCTTCGTCACCGCCGGTTCCCGCGCCAGCCACATCGTCGTCTGGGCGACCCTCGACAAGTCGCTGGGCCGTGCGGCGATCAAATCGTTCATCGTGCCGCGCGACCATCCGGGCGTGACGGTGGAGCGGCTGGAGGACAAGCTCGGCATCAAGGCCTCCGACACCGCGGTGATCCGCTTCGACAACGCGCGGATCCCGAAGGACAACCTGCTCGGCGATCCGGAGATCCACGTCGAGAAGGGTTTCGCCGGGGTCATGGAGACCTTCGACAACACCCGGCCCGTGGTGGCGGGGATGGCCGTCGGGATCGGCCGCGCGGCGCTCGAGGAGCTCCGCAAGATCCTGACCGACGCCGGCGTCGAGATCTCCTACGACAAACCCGCCCACGCCCAGAGCGCGGCAGCGGCGGAATTCCTTCGGATGGAAGCCGATTGGGAAGCCGGCTACCTGCTGACCGTGCGGTCGGCGTGGCAGGCCGACAACGCCATCCCCAACTCCAAGGAAGCGTCGATGGCCAAGGCCAAGGCCGCCCGCGTCGGCAGCGACATCACCTTGAAGGTCGTCGAGATGGCCGGCACCGTCGGGTATTCCGAGGAGACGCTGCTCGAGAAGTGGGCACGCGACAGCAAGATCCTCGACATCTTCGAAGGCACCCAGCAGATCCAGCAGCTCGTGGTGGCCCGCCGCCTCCTCGGCCTGACGTCCGCACAGCTGAAGTAACCGTTCAGGTTTCGAGCAGCTGCTGCCCGAGATACCTCCCTTCGCCGACACCGGGCAGGATCGCGAACACCGCCGACCCCACAGGCGTGATCCACTGGTTGAGGGCGTCGGCATCGGACAACCGCTGCTGGACCGGGACGAACTGACGCGCGGGATCGCGTTGGTAGGCCAGAAAGAGCAGTCCGCTGTCGGAGAGCTCACCGCTTGTCGGGGTGTCGTCGTAGTTGTAGGGCCGGCGCAGGAATTGTTCCGCGTCGGACCTATGCCGCGCGAGCGCGATGTGGGAGTTCTCGGGGATCACGGGGATTCCGTTGACAGCGGCGGCGAAATCCGGTTCGTCTGTCTCCCGCGAGCCGGTCAGCGGTGCGCCGTTGTCGAGCCTGCGGCCGACGAACAGCTCCTTGGAGTGCCGGTCCACCTCGTCCCAGGCATCCATCTCGGCGCGGATCCGCCGCAGCACCATGACGGTGCCGCCCGCGAACCACGGCTGGTCCCCGCCCGGGTCCCAGACGTGACTGTCCAGTTCGGCGGGGTCGTCGAGGTTGACCGTGCCGTCGATCTGTCCCATCACGTTGCGCATCGGCGCACCTGTCACCGCGCTCGCCGGGTTGCGGTAACCGCGTTGAATCCAGCGGACCGTCGTCATGGCGCGCACGTTCTTGGTCAGCACCCGATACGCGTGGGTGATGGTGAGGAGGTTGTCCGCGCACAGTTGCAGCAGCAGGTGGCCTCCGGCCCAACGGCTTTCGAGCCGGTCGACGGCGAAGTGCGGAAGGGGCTGCAGGGTCGGCGGCCGCGATTCGCCCATCCCGACCGCGTCGAAGAGATCCGGCCCGTAGCCCACCGTGACGGTCAGTCGAGCCGGGTCGGCCGCGAGTTCCGGTTCGGTGTCGGCGAGCGCCGGAATGCCCTGGGTCAACCGCGCCGCATCCTCGGTCCACAACCTCATCACCGACCGCAACGCGGCGCGATCGGCATGCTCCGGCCGCAGGTCCAACGCCACCAGGGTGGTGTAGGCCTGCGGTGGGGTGGCGACGCCCGCCTGGTGCGCGCCGTGGAACGGCTCCACCGCGACGGCCGGTCGGCTCACGCCGCGGGCGGCGGCCGTCGCGGTCATCCCCACCCCGGCGACGCCCGCGGCGAGCGCGCCCGCACCGAGCAGTGTGCGCCGGTTGAACCCCTCACCCATGGTGACCGCCGTCGTAATGCTCGTCGGCGCCCGGGAAGTCCCGCACCTGCGCGGTGATCGGCAGGGTCGACCCGTCGTCGAACGTCGCGGTGATCTCCACGTCCGACCCGGGTGTCAGCGGGCCGGTCAGGTCCATCAGCATCAGGTGATCGCCACCGGGTGTCAGTTCGGTCGCCGAGCGCGCGGGCAGAACGATCCCGCCCGCCTTCGGCCGCATCGTCGCCGCACCGCCGTCGCGGACCACCTCGTGCAGTTCGACCCGCGCGGCGGCGGGTGTGGCCGCCGACGTGATGCGGACCTCCCGGTCGGAGTCGTTGGTCAGGTGCGCGAAGGCGGCCGTCATCCCGCCGTCGGCGGCCTTCACCCACGCATCGTGGACATGTACCGCCGCGGCATCGGTGGCCGATCCCGGACTTCCGCCGCAGCCGGCGAGCACCGCCACGGCGAGCAGGACACACACAATCCTCCTCATCGCGCACCACCGAAGATGTTGCGTCCCTTGGCCAGCCCGACCATGCCGTCGACCACCAGGAAGCCCAGCAGGCTCAACCCGAGCAGTGGGATGAACCAGCCGATCGTTGCGGCGGCGACCGCCAGCGCGGCGATCGTCACCGGTGAGATACCGCGCCATGCGCCGCGGGCAGGTGGCCGCCCGCCGTTGGTCGGCCGCCGCCGCCACCACATCAGGTAGCCGCGCACGATGACCGTCACCAGGGCGACGGCCAGGGCCGCCAACGCCAGCTGGTTGACCAGCCCGAACAGCAGACCCATGTGGAGCTGGATCCCCCAGGCGGCCAGTTTCGCCGCCAGCGGCCAGTCGGTGAACCACGAGGTGTCGGTCACCCGGCCGGTGGTCCCGTCGACCGCGACCGCGTTGTTCGACATGATCCAGGGCTCACGGGTCTGGGCGACCGTGAACGCGGTGTCGTCGTCGGACGGGATCGACACCTCGACCTTGCCGCCCACCCCGGCGTCCCGCGCCGAACGCAACACCCGGTCCACCTCGTCCACCCGCGGCGTCCCGCCGCCCGAATGCCCGTGCGTCCCATGGTGATCGTGGTCGGCCGTCGGGGCCGGGCCGCTCAGCGCGGTGGACACCGCGGGCGTGGTCCACGACAGCGCGGCGCGCAGTTCGGTGATGTTGTCCCCGGCGTAGTGCGACCAGGTCAGCCCGGTGGCGGACAGGAACAGCAGACCGCCCGCGATCCACAGCCCGACGGCACCGTGCCAGTTGAGGGTGCGGGCGCGGCCGTGCGATCGGCGGTCGACGGTGAACAACCGGGCGAAGGAGGCCCGGCGCCTGACGACCCACAGGCACACGCCGGCCAGCGCGATCAGCCACAGCCACGAGGCCGCCAGTTCGCTGTACAACCGCCCGGGTTCACCCAGATGCAGGTTGCGGTGGAGGTGGTCGATCCAGGTACGGACGGGCAGCGCACCGCTGCTGCCGTATACGGCGAGGTCACCGACGGGTTGCGCCGTCGCGGGGTCGACGAACACCGCACGGCGTTCGGATTCGCCCAGCGACGGGTCGTCGAACAGCACGCGCGTCGTGTCACCGGGTCCTCCTGCCGGCCGCACGGCCGTCACCGTGAGATCGGGCCGCACCGCCTGGGCGGCCCGGATCTGCTCGGCGACCGGACGCGGCTCACCGGAGGGCTGCACGTGGAGGTGGTCGCGGTAGACGAGCTGCTCGATCGACGGTGCGATCGCATACAGGCCGCCGCTGATGGCGGCGACCAGGAGGAACGGGCCGACGAAGATGCCGGCGTAGAAGTGCAGGCGGCGCAGCAGGGCGGTGGGGCCGGACGGCCGCGCGGCCGGTGTCGTGGTGGGCGTGTGAACAGGTGGGTCGAGTTGACCGTCGGGGGTGGTGGTCATGGGATGACGTGCTTTCCGCCGGAGGGCGGCACGCCGCGGTGGCGTGCCGGGGGACGTCAGCGCTCGGGCTGACGGACTCGCCCGCGCATGGCGCAGGCGTGAAGGGAGGTGGCAGCCGCGTGGTCGCGGGTGCGATCACGGGCTGCAGCGCGGTGCGGCCTCAGCCGCCGAACGAGACCACCTGCGGTGGAGCGCGCATCCCCAATCCGGAACGGAGCAGAACCTGGTGCAGGACAACCGAAGTCCTACGGTGGCGGCGCCTCGGCGCCGACGGCCGGCCGCGGTGGACCAGCGTGAGCATGAGCCAGCACAGGACCGAGGCGCAGACCCGGTAGAGGTGGCCGACCAGGCCGATCAGCAGGCCGAGCGCGACCGCGGCGAACGCGTGGGCGAGCAGCATGGGCACCGACGGCACCACCTCGTGGCCGCCGCCGTGGTGCCCGGCCGTCACCGCCAGCACCACGTGGGTGAGCAGTTGCCCCGCCCCCACCGCCGCGATGAGTCCGGCGGACCGCGCCTGGCCGTTGGCGCCGGCGAGCGCACCGACCGCCGCGCACACGAGCGCGACGAGGACCAGCGTCGGGCCGGTGGGGATGTGGCCGCCGGCCACCGCGTGCGCGGCCATCGCGAACAGACCCGAGCACGCACCGACCAGCACGCCGCACAGGGCGCCGGCGCGGGAGGTCACCGTGCTCACGGCCCGCACCTTACCGGGTGACTAGCGTGGCATCTCATGAACACTTTTCAGGCGCTGGTGGCGCGGCAGTCCGAGGACGGGATCGACACGGCGGTCGAGACCCTCGAGGAGTCGGCACTGCCGCCGGGCGAGGTGACGATCCGGGTGCACTACTCGAGCGTGAACTTCAAGGACGCCCTCGCCGTGACACCCAAAGGCGGTGTGGTACGCGACTACCCGATCGTGCCGGGCATCGACCTGACCGGCGAGGTGGTGGCGTCGGACAGCGAGGAGTTCGCGGTCGGCGATCCGGTGCTGGCCCACGGCTACGACATCGGCACGGGCAAGCACGGTGGTTATGCGGAGTTCGCCCGGCTGCCCGCCGATCAGCTCGTGGCGCTGGGCGGGTTGAGCCCCCGCGAAGGCGCCGCGATCGGCACGGCCGGGTTCACCGCCGCGATGAGTGTGCAGGCACTCGCCGACCGCGGCATCCGCCCGGACGACGGTCCGATCGTGGTGACCGGGGCCAGCGGAGGTGTCGGATCGGTCAGCGTCGACCTGCTCGCGGGCCTCGGGTACCGCGTGGTCGCGTCGACCGGCAAGCCCGAACAGGCCGATCTGCTGCGCTCGCTGGGCGCGGCGGAGGTGATCGGCCGGCTTCCGGAGGATCCGGACGCCAAACCACGGCCGTTGGGCAAGGCTCGCTGGGCCGGGGCCGTCGACTGCGTGGGCGGGGCCACGCTCGCCGACGTGCTGAGCACGCTGGCGTACGGCGGCGCGGTGGCGGCCAGCGGGCTGACCGGCGGACCCGGGCTGAACACGACGGTGATGCCGTTCATCCTGCGCGGCGCCGCACTGCTCGGCATCGACTCCGTGCAACTGCCGATCGGTCCGCGCCGTGAACTGTGGGCCAGGCTCGCCGCCGACCTCAAACCACAGCACCTCGCCGACCTCACCCACGACGTCGACGTCAAGGACGTCGTGGAGGTGATCGACGAGGTGCGTGCCGGCCGGTACTCCGGCCGGGCAGTGGTGCGGGTGGCCGGCGGTTTCTGACCGCCGGCCGTCACCGGCTCAGCCCAGCAGCACGCGCTGCAGGTCGGGCTTCATCTGCTGCAGCTGCTGACCCCAGTACTGCCAGGTGTGCGTGCCGCCGGCCGGGAAGTTGAACACCCCGTTGCGTCCGCCGGCCGCGATGTAGCGCTCCTGGAAGGTGATGTTGGTGCGCAGCGTGAGGCTCTCCAGGAACTCCTGGGGCAGCCCGGCACCGCCGAGCTCGCCGGGCTTGCCGTTGCCGCAGTAGACCCAGATGCGGGTGCCGTTGGCGACGATCTTGTCGATGTTGACCATCGGATCGTTGCGCAGCCAGGCCTCGCTGCCGCCCGGGCCCCACATCGCCTCGGGCTTGTAGCCGCCGGCGTCACCCATGGCCAGGCCCACCAGGAACGGCCACCAGCCCTCGGACAGGTTGAGGAAGCCCGACAGCGACGCCGCGTAGATGAACTGCTGCGGGTGGTAGATCGACAGCACCAGCGACGCCGATCCGGCCATCGAGAGACCCACCGCGGCGCTTCCGGTCGGTTTCACGTCCCGGTTGGCGGCCAGCCAGTTCGGCAGCTCCGAGGTCAGGAACGTCTCCCACTTGTACGTCTGGCAGCCGGCCTTACCGCAGGCGGGCGCGTACCAGTCGGTGTAGAAGCTGGACTGTCCGCCCACGGGCATCACGACCGAGAGTCCGGAGTCGAGATACCACTCGAAGGCCTGGGTCTCGATGTCCCAGCCGTTGAAGTCGTCACGGGCACGCAACCCGTCGAGCATGTAGACCGCAGGAGATCCGGGGCCACCGCTCTGGAACTGGACCTTGATGTCACGTCCCATCGACGGTGAGGGGACCATCAGGTACTCAACCGGCAACCCGGGCCGCGAGAACGCTCCCGCGAGTGCCGAACCACCGGTGAGGCCGATCACGCCGGGCAGTATCGCCGCCACGACGGCGGCCACCGCGAATCGGCGTGCCCAATGGCCTCGAATCTTGTCAACGATCGTCATGAAGCAATCCATCCATCTTCCGGTTACCGCGTATCACGCCCACCCAGCGGACACAGTCGCCATTGGCACCGCAGCACGTTCTGCGCTGCGTTGTCCGCGTGCCCGCTCAACTGACCGGTGCGGCAGAGAGCGGACCGAGAGATTCAGTTGTTGCGCACTGAGTAAAACATGGGCTCTCAAGTGAGAAAACCCCATAAACACGCAGGCAGGGCCGTCGCGGTGGGAGAAGCTCAGGTGAATCCACGTTCGGGCAATGTCCGCCGCACCCCGTGTCACCTGCGGTTACGCCTAGTGTCGGAGGCCATGCCGGGCCTCGTTCGACCGGCGCCGGCCGCCTTTGCGCCGACGACTGGATACCGCACGGTTATGCGATTGTGCCGAAGAGGGGCTGCCCTTGATCGCGCCGAGCCGGTTTGTCGGTGGTCGAATGTATGTTCGAATCATGTCCGGGAACGACCTGCAGGCCGCGGTGACCGCGCTGCGTGCCGCCTTCGACGAGGTGGCCGCCTGTGATGTCGACCTGCTGACTCGCTCCGATCTCGTTGCAGCCCTTGATGAGCTCGAAACCCTGTGGTGCCAACTGCCCACGATGAGCCACCGCATGCTGGCCCGCTTGCAGGCCGAGGCGACACCGCGGGAGTTGGGCGCCAAATCGTGGAAAGAGGTGCTATCGGTCCGCTGGCGCATCTCGACCAGAGAGGCCCATCGCCGGCTGACTGAAGCCGCCCTCTTGGCGCCTCGGCAGCCGTTGACTGGGCCCGCCCTGCCGCCGGAGTTACCCGCCACTGCCCTCGCCCAAGCCCACGGGCTCATCAACGGTGAGCACGTCGAGGTCATCCGCAAGGCCGTCGACAGACTGCCGAGTTCCGTCGACGTGGCCACCCGTGAGCAGTTCGAAGTCGCCCTTGTCCGCACGGCCGTCGGTGTCGGTCCGAAGGAACTCAAAGACAGTGCCGATCTCACTTTGTTCCTGCTCGACCAGGACGGACCCGAGCCCGACGACACCGAACGGGCCCGCAAGCGCGGCGTCAACAAGCACAAACAGCGAGATGACGCAATGGTCGATCTGAGCGCGACGTTGACCCCCGAAGCGTGGGCGGTGTGGGAGGTCATCTTCGCCAAGTACGCCGCGCCCGGGATGTGCAATCCCGACGACCCCGAACCCTGCACCTCGGGCACACCGTCACAGGCCCAGATCGACAACGACCACCGCAGCCTCGCCCAGCGTCAACACGACGCGCTGCTCGCCGTGGGGCGCATCGCCCTGATGAGCGGCGAACTCGGACACCTCAACGGACTGCCGGTCTCGGTCATCATTCGCACCACCCTGCAAGACCTGGAGTCCCGCGCCGGGATCGGCACCACCGGTGGCGGCACCGTCGTGCCGATCGCCGACGTGATCCGGATGGCCGGCCACGCCCACCACTTCCTGGCGGTGTTCGACCGCGCGACCGGATCGGCCCTGGATCTGTTCCGCACCAAGCGAATCGCCTCTCCGGCACAGCGGATCATGCTCATCGCGCGCGACGGCGGATGCACCAAACCCGGCTGCACCATCGGCGCCTACGGCTGCCAAGCGCACCACGTGGACTCCGACTGGTCAGACGGCGGCAACACCAACGTCGACGAACTCGGCCTGGCCTGCGGGCCCGACAACCGCAGCGTCGACAAAGACGACGGCTGGACCACCCGCATGAACGACCAATGCGAAGTCGAATGGACCCCGCCACCACAACTCGACACCGGCCAAGCCCGGCTGAACTACTACCACCGACCCGAACGCCTTCTCGCCCCACCCGACGACCCGAACCTGCCCGGCGAACCCGCCCCCTCAGCGGGACCGGCCGACGAACACAACCAGACCCGCCACGACGCGGCCGCGGGCCGGGTCACCGACCACGCCCACGAAACCCTCCGCCCGGCCGACGCCACCACATCACCAACCGACGATGACGAGAACCGCCCCGCGGAACCGGAGTCGGCGACCCGCCCCGCCGACTACCCCGGCGAACCCCGCGGCTCCGCACCTCCCGAAGGCCGCGCGGCCTGACCACCCCAATTCGTCGACACCACCCGCACCGGATGACTTCGCCGCACGTGATTCGTCGACCCCATGTTGCGGCACTGACTTCCATACCAAAAAGTACGGTAGGGTCCGGCCACATGAGCCCGGACTTCGTGAACCGGCTGGCTGAACGCGCCCACGAGGCCGAACAATTACGCCGCCTTCCGCAGGCCACGGTGGACGACCTCATCGCGTCGAAGATGACCGATCTGCTGGTGCCGGCCCGCTTCGGTGGCCGGCAGGCGCCCTATCCGGAGGTCCTCGCGCCGGTGCGGGAGATGGCGCACGGGTGCGCCTCGAGCGCATGGACCATCGGGTTCTACATGCTGCACAACTGGATGCTGGCGCTGTTCAACGAGCAGGCGCAGGCCGAGGCGTTCGCGGACCGGCCATTCCTCGCCCCCGCCCCGCTGGCACCCACCGGCCGCGGCCGCCCGGACGGCGACAGTGTGCGGTTGAGCGGGCGCTGGTCGTGGGCGACCGGGGTGATGCACGGCAACTGGATCATGGTCGGCGCGCTCTGCGGACCCGACGACGCGCTCTATCCCGCACTCGCGCTGCTGCCGATCGGCGACGTCACCGTCGTCGACGTGTGGCACACCGACGGGATGCGCGCCACCGGGTCCAACGACGTGGTGATCGAGCAGGTCCATGTCCCGGCCCACCGCCTCGTCCGCGTGACCGACATCTACGCGGGCACCGCGCCCGGTGCGGCGCTGCACGACGTGGCGACCTATCGCTGGCCGATGGTGCCCGCACTGGCACTGTTGGCCGCGATGCCCGCACTGGGCAGCGCCGAACGCGTCGCCGAGGTCTACAGCGGGCGTCTCGGCGAACGAGTGCTGGCCTACGAAGGTGTGAAACAGAAGGACAAACCCCTCGCCCAGGCCCGTCTCGGAGAGGCCGGCGTCCGACTGCGGGCGCTGCGCGCATTGCTCGACGACACCGTCGGCGGGATCGAGCAGCTCGTCCGCGACGGCGACGAGGTGCCGTTGACGGTCCGCGCGCAGGCGCGGATGGCCGCCGCGCACATCGTGCACGAATCCCGCGCGGTCATCGCGATGCTGATGGCCGCCTCCGGGGCGAGCGCCCATTTCGTCCAGAACCCGTTGCAGCGCGCCAAACGCGACGTCGACGTACTCTCCGGTCATGTGATCTTCGATTACGACACCAGCCGCGAATTGGCGGGCGCACTGCAGATCGGCGCGCGGATCCCGCCCTTCGCGATGATCTGAGACGAAGGAGTGCCCTATGACCGGTGTGCGCGACGCGGTGACCCATACGGTCCAGAAGCGCATCGCCAACCCGGTCATGCGACGCCTGCCGTTCCAGACACTGCTGGAGACCACCGGCCGCAGATCCGGTGAACCACGCCGAACGCCGCTGGGCGGCAAACGGATCGGCGATCAGTTCTGGTTCGTCTCCGAGTTCGGCGAACGGTCGCAGTACATCCGCAACATCAAGGCGGATCCGCGGGTGCGGGTGCGACTGCGCGGGCGGTGGCACTCCGGCGTGGCACATCTACTGCCCGACGACGACGCCCGTGCGCGGTTGCGAGAACTCCCCATTTTCAACAGCTTCGGCGTGCACACCTTCGGCACGGAGCTGCTCACCGTGCGGGTGGACCTGACCGACTGAGCTCGGCCAGGGCCGCCAGGTGATGCAGCGAGTTCTCGAGATGCTCCGGCCCGAACGGCGGAAAGGCGATCTCGCGCCGGACCTCCGCGGCGACCGCCGACCAGTCGTAGGTCAGCGTCACCTCGGTGCGCGACGGTCCGAGCGGCTCCAGATCGTAACGCCATGTCCAGCCGCCGAATTCGAGTTGCTCACCGGTGCGCTGGCCCGGCTCCCACGCGATGGCGCGGGGCGGCTCGAACGCGATCACCCGGTTCGCCACCCGGTAGTGGCCGTCCGGTGGTCGGTTGAAGTACATCGCCATCTCGAAGATCTGCCCCCGCGCGGTCAATGGGGCGGCATCGAGCGGTTCGCGCACCCATCCGGTGCCGTCGATCGCGGCGTGCGACGAGGGGTCGGCGAGCACCGCGAAGACATCCTCGGCGGCGGCCTCCATGGTTGTTCTCGCGGTCATCACATCGTTCGACATTCGAGTTCTCCTGTGCGCTGGTGTCCCATGTGAGAAGGGACCACACGTGCGGTGTGAACTCATCGGCCCGACTCTTGTGCCGGTCGGCGGATAAAAGTAACGTCAGTTTCACTTTGTGATCGCCGTCCCACTCACAGTGCCGGGAGACTCCGATGGAATCGTTCGTTCACCTGCGAAAAGGCAAGACGCCGCGACGTCCCCATGCCGACCTGGACGGTCAGAAGGACGACGAACTCGGGCGCGGCGGATTCACCGGACGCACCGCGAACATGTACCGGCGCCACGACCCGACGGCGTTTCGAACGGTCGGACCCCTGCGGCCCCTCGACGTGCTGAGCGATCAGCTCAAGCCCGGCGACGCGACCGACGCCGACGGGGCGCCGCTGCTGATGTTCTCCAACCCCGACTGTCAGGTGCTGCTCTCCCGGCGCTCCCAGGAGATGCCGTACTTCGCGCGCTACGTCGACGGGGACCTGCTGTCGTTCGTGCACACCGGATCCGGTGTGCTCGAGACCGAGTTCGGGCCGCTGCGTTACCGCCCCGGCGACTGGGTGTACCTCCCGAAGGCGTGTACGTTCCGACAGATCCCGGACGTCGAGTCCACGCTGCTGATGATCCAGTCCACCGACGAATTCCGCGTGCCGCCGCCGGGACCACTCGGCAGACACTTCCCCTTCGACCCGTCACAGGCCACGATCCCCGACCCGCAACCGATCGACGACGGCGCCGGCCCGCAGGTCGACGGTGAATACGAGGTCCGCCTCTTCCACGAGGGTGGACCGACATCGCTGTTCTACCAGCACCATCCGCTCGACGTCGAAGGCTGGCGGGGCGACAATTTCGCGTTCACGTTCAACATCGCCGACTATCACGTCATCACCTCCGACAGCGTGCACCTGCCCGCCACAGCGCACCTGTTCATGCAGGCCACCGGGGTCTACGTGATGAACTTCCTGCCCAAACCGGCCGAAGGCGTGCCCGGAACCGAACGCACGCCCTGGTATCACCGCAACGTCGACTACGACGAGATCGCGTTCTTCCACGGCGGCTCGCTGTACGGGATACCGATGCCGCCCGGGCTGATCTCGCATGCGCCGCAGGGTGTGCACCACGGCGCACCGGAGAAGGCGCGGGAACGCGCCCGCCGCAAATTCGACGAGTTCCACCGGGTGGACTGGCAGGTGATCGCCGTCGACACCCGCCGACGGCTGACGCCGTCGCCGGAGGTGCTGGCGGGCGATCTCGGGCAGCACTCGTGACGACGGCGGTCAGGTACGAATACGACCGCATCCCGTATCTCGTCGCCTATCAGAACAGGTCCGGTGTGCGTGACGTGTACGGCGGGGTCGCCGAACTCGTCGTGCTGGAGAGCCATCTGCTGCGGCCGCGCGACAAGCCGAGCGACACCGTGCTGGTGTTCATGCACCCCATCGGCGGCGGGGCGTACCTGCCGATGATGAACGCGTTGGCCAAGGCCGGCCACCACGTCATCTACTGCAACAGCCGGTTCCGCGGCACCGATTCGGCGCTGCTGATGGAGAAGGTCGTCGAGGACCTCGGCGAGGCGATCAAGGATGCGAAGAACCGCCTCGGCTACCAGAAGGTGGTGTTGGCCGGCTGGAGCGGCGGCGGCTCGCTGTCGGTCTTCTACCAGCAGCAGGCGCAGCACCCCACGGTCACGGCCAGCCCGTCGGGCGACGGGCCTGACCTGACGACACTCGGGCTGATCCCCGCCGACGGCATCATGCTGCTGGCCGCTCACATCAGCCGCCACGGGACGCTGACCGAATGGCTCGACGCGTCGATCCTCGACGAATCCGATCCGACCGACCGTGATCCGGAACTCGACCTGTACAACCCCGACAACCCCAACCAGCCGCCGTACACGCCGCAGTTCCTCGAGCGCTACCGCGCCGCGCAGATCGCCCGCAATCGGCGGATCACGGCCTGGGTCAAGGACAAACTCGCCGAGCTGAGGTCAGCCGGTCGACCGGACGACGAATTCGCGTTCGTCGTGCACGGCACCATGGCCGATCCGCGCTGGCTCGACCCGACCGTCGATCCCAACGACCGCGCGCCCGGTTCCTGCTACCTCGGTGACCCGCAGGTGGTGAACATGAGCCCCGTCGGGCTGGCGCGGTTCTGCACCCTGCGCAGCTGGTTGTCGCAGTGGAGTTACGACGACGCGAACGGCGATGCGGTGAAGGCCGGACCGGACATCGCGGTACCCACGCTGGTGGTCGGCAACCTCGCCGACGACGCGTGCACGCCGAGCCACACCCGCCGGCTCTTCGAGGCGATCGACCACCCGGACAAGGAGATGCACGAGATCGCGGGGGCCAACCACTATTACTCCGGGCCCGACCAACGTGAGACGCTGCGGGAGGCGGTCGGCATCTGCACCGACTGGCTGCACCGGCACGGATTCTCACTCTCGGAGGGTTGATGACAGGCGCGCTCGACGGTATCCGGGTCATCGAGATCGGCACGTTGATCTCGGGCCCGTTCGCCGGCCGGCTACTCGGCGACATGGGCGCCGAGGTACTCAAGATCGAGCCGCCCGGCGCTCCCGACCCGCTCCGCACGTGGGGGCAGGCCGAACTCGACGGGCACCGCTTCTTCTGGACCGTCCATGCGCGCAACAAGAAAGCGATCACACTGGATCTGCGTAGGCCGCGTGGCCGGGAGATCTTCCTGGAGTTGGTCGAGCGCACCGACATCATCGTCGAGAACTTCCGTCCCGGCACGCTCGAACGCTGGGACCTCGGCTACGACGTCCTGCGCGCCCGCAACAAGGGGATCATCCTGGTGCGGGTCTCCGGCTACGGGCAGACCGGACCCGACGCCCACCGCGCGGGCTATGCCTCGGTCGCCGAGGCCGCCAGCGGGCTGCGACACCTCAACGGCTTCCCGGGCGGTCCCCCACCGCGGCTCGCGCTGTCGCTGGGCGACAGCCTGGCCGGCATGTTCGCCGCGCAGGGTGCGCTCGCGGCGCTCTACCGTCGCACCGTCACCGGGGAAGGCCAGGTCGTCGACACCGCGCTCACCGAATCCTGCCTGGCCGTGCAGGAATCGACGATCCCCGACTACGACGTCGGCGGCGTCGTACGCGGCCCCTCGGGCACCCGGCTGGAAGGGATCGCCCCGTCCAACATCTACCGCGCGGCCGACGGCAGCTGGGTGGTGATCGCGGCCAATCAGGACACGGTGTTCCGCCGGCTGTGCACGGCGATGGGACAGCCCGAACTCGCCACCGACGACCGGTTCGCCGACCACACCGCGCGCGGCCGCAATCAGGACGAGCTGGACAAGATCATCGGCGACTGGGCCGCCGACCGGCAACCCGCCGACATCATCGCGACACTGTCGGCGGCCGGCGTCATCGCGGGTCCGATCAACACCGTCGCCGACGTGGTCACCGACCCGCAGCTCAACGCGCGCGGCATGATCGCCGAGCACTGGGACGAACGCGTCGAACGCACGGTCCTGGGACCCGGCATCGTGCCGGTGCTCTCGGAGTCGCCGGGCGAGATCCGCAACGCGGGACCGGCGCGGCCTGGGCATCACAACGACGAGGTGTACACCGGCATCCTCGGCAAGACCGCGGACGAACTGGCCGAACTGCGCGCCGAGGGGGTGCTGTGAGCGAACTGCCCGCCAAGGTCGACATCCGCGAGGTATCGCTGCGCGACGGCCTGCAGATCGAGCAGCCGATTCCGCTCTCGGCCAAGCTCGGCCTGCTGGAGGCCGTCGTGGCGACCGGTGTGCGCGAAGTCGAGGCGACGGCGTTCGTGTCGCCGTCGAAGGTGCCCGCACTCGCCGACGCCGCCGAGCTGGCCGCGGAACTGGGCCGGTTCAACCACGTCGAGTTCTCCGCGCTGGTGGCCAGCCCCAACGGCGCGAAGCGGGCCATCGCCGCCGGGTTGCGCTCGATCGAATACGTGGTGTCGGCGGCCGACGGGCACAGCCGGGCCAACGTGGGCCGATCCAGCGCGGAGGCGGCCGCGGCGATCGGTGACATCGCCGCGATCGCCCACGACAGTGGCGCCACCGTGGAGGTCATCATCGCGACGGCGTGGGACTGCCCGTTCGACGGTCCGACCGCGCCGCAGCGGGTGCTCGACGTCGTGGACGCGGCAACCCATCTCGGTGTCGACCGGCTGGCGATCGCCGACACCATCGGCACCGCGACGCCCAAACGGGTCAGCGACCTGGTGGCACTGGTGCGGCCGCGCATCGGCGACCTGCCCCTGGGCGCCCACTTCCACAACACCCGCGGCGCCGGTCTGGCCAGTGCCTACGCCGCCGTGCAGAGCGGAATCACGCGCCTCGACGCGTCGGTGGGCGGACTGGGTGGCTGCCCCTTCGCGCCGGGCGCCAGCGGCAACATCGCCACCGAGGACCTCGTCTATCTACTGCGCGACAGCGGTGTCGACACCGATGTGGACCTGCAGGCCGCCATCGCCGCGGCCGAGGTCGCCCGCACGGTCGTCGGCCACGACCTGCCCAGTGCGCTGCTGCGTGCCGGCGACCGGATCACCGGCTGAGCGCGGTATGGCCCCGGAGACGTCGACGCTGAGCAGCAAGGGCCGCCAGACCCGCTACGCGATCGAGCAGGCGGCCCGGAAGCTGTTCGCGGAGCGCGGATTCCACGGCACGACGCTGGCCGACATCACCTCCGCGGCCGGTAAGTCGCCCGCGGTGTTCTACCGCTACTTCGACGACAAGGAGGATCTGCTGGCCGCGCTGGCGCAGTCCTTCCTGCACGACGTCGTCGCGCCGTCGTGGTCGAGCGTGCCGCTGCCCTCCTCCCCCGAGGACACCGCGTTCTTCACCACCGTGGTCACCGGCTACTGGAACATCTTCAAACAGAACCTCGGCATCATGATCGCCGTCGCTCAGCTCGCCGCCGCCCAGCAGCGGTTCGCCGACCTGCAGAACGAATTCCGCCGGTTCGGCATGGACATCGTCGCCGCCTCGGTGCGCAACGCCCAGCAGCAGGGCTACGGCGCCGACCTCAGCGCCGAGCACACAGCCGCCGCGATCGCGCTGCTGTTCGAGAACTTCACCGTCGTCATGGTGGGCAACTCGGGTCTCGGACTGCAGATGAGTGACGCCGACGCGATCGCGACGCTGTCGACGATCTGGAAGAAGACCCTGTATGGCGCCTGAACCGACCCCGCCGAGCGCACGGTTGTGGTAGCCAAACCTCGACCAGACCCACCATCACCTGTGCAGTCGGTGTAAGGAGAGACATGGATTTCACCCTCCCAGAACATCTTCCGGGCGTGCTCGCCGAAATGGACGCGTTCATCGAGGCGGAGATCAAACCGCTCGAACGCGAGCACATCCAGTACTTCGACCGCCACCGCGAATACGCCCGCACCGACTGGGAGAACGGCGGCATCCCGCAGCGCGCGTGGGAGGATCTGCTCGACGAGATGCGCCGGCGCGCCGACGCCGCCGGCTGGCTGCGGTACGGATTGCCCACACAGTTCGGTGGGCGCGGCGGATCCAACCTCGACATGGCCGTGATCCGGGAGCACCTCGCGCACAAGGGTCTCGGTCTGCACAACGACCTTCAGGACGAGTCGTCGATCGTCGGCAACTTCCCGCAGGTGATCATGATGGACCGCTTCGGCACAGAGCAGCAGAAAGCCGAGTGGATCGAGGCGATGATCACCGGCACGCGCTCGATGGCGTTCGGGTTGACCGAACCCGACCACGGATCGGACGCGACGTGGCTGGAGACCCGCGCCGAGCGCGACGGTGACGGCTGGGTCATCAACGGCAGGAAGCGGTGGAACACCGGTGTGCACCGCGCCACCCACGACCTGATCTTCGCCCGCACCTCGGGAGACCCTGGTCAGGCCCGCGGCATCACCGCATTCCTCGTGCCCACCGACGCACCGGGTTTCGAGGTGCCCTACTACTGGTGGACGTTCAACATGCCCACCGATCACGGCGAGGTCGTCCTCACCGACGTCCGGGTGCCCGACGACGCCATCCTCGGCGAGGTCGACCGCGGCCTGGAAGTGGGCCAGACCTTCCTGCACGAGAATCGGATCCGGCAGGCGGCGAGCAGTCTCGGAGCCGCGCAGTACTGCATCGACCGGGCCGTCGCGTACGCGGGTCAGCGCATGGTCTTCGGCAAACCGCTGGCGGTGAATCAGGCCGTACAGTGGCCGCTGGTCGAGTTGCAGACCGAGGCTCAGATGGTGCGTCTGCTGGTGTACTACGCCGCCACCGAACTCGACCGCAGCCACCACATGGAGGTCTCGGACAAGGTGTCGATGGCGAACTACCGCGCCAACCGGCTGGTGTGCGACGCCGCCGACCGCGCGATGCAGGTCCATGGCGGCGTCGGCTACAGCCGGCACGAACCGTTCGAACACATCTACCGTCACCATCGGCGCTACCGGATCACCGAAGGGGCCGAGGAGATCCAGATCCGCCGGGTCGCCCAGCGGCTGTTCGGGTTCGGGCGGAGGTGAAAGCCGAACTCGAAGCGGTGCTGCACCCACTGCTCGGCGAGGTGGCGGTCGAGAACCTCACCACCCTCACCGGCGGCGCGAGCCGGACGACGTGGGCGTTCGACGCGGTCACCGCCGACACCCGACACCCGCTCATCCTGCGCACCGGGCCACCCGACGAGGTGCACGCCGGGATGGAGCTCGAGGCGCGGGCGCAGCAGCGGGCGGCCGCCGTCGGCGCCCGTGTCCCCCGCATCCTGACCGCGGACAACAACCCTGCGGCACTGGGCAATCCGTATCTCATCTGCGAGGCGATCGCGGGTGAGACGATCGTGCGCCGTATCCACCGGTCGCTCGACGACGCCGGACGGGCCCGGTTGCTCACCCAGTGCGCCGAGGCGCTCGCGGCCATCCACCGCGCCGATCCACACGACATCGGGCTCACCGAGGCCGACCAGCTGGCGGAATGGCGTGAGCGCCTCGACGAAATGGGTGACAGCACCGCCACTTTCGAGTGGGCGTTTCGTTGGCTCGAGGCGCACCGCCCCTCGCCCTCACCGCATCGCCTGGTGCACGGCGACTTCCGCATGGGCAACCTGATCGTCGACGACTCCGGGCTGGCGGCGGTCCTCGACTGGGAACTCGTGCACGTCGGCGAGATCTACGAGGATCTGGCCTGGTTCTGCATCAGGGCGTGGCGCTTCGGCGCTTCGGAGCGGATGGGCGCCGGCGGGCTGGGCAGTGTCGAGGATTTCCTCACTGCCTACGAATCGGCCAGCGGTGAGGCACTCGACCGGTCGGCGTTCCGCTGGTGGCTGACGGTGGCGACGCTGCGCTGGGGCGTGATCTGTCGCTATCAGGCCGAACGGCACCTCAGCGGCCAGACGCCGTCGGTGGAGTTGGCCGCGATCGGCCGCCGCGTGTGCGAGACGGAATGGGATCTGCTCGACCTGCTCGAGGGCGGAGGGCCGCGATGATCGGACCGCAGTGGCTGTACGGAAGACCGACCGCGGCCGAACTCGTCGCGGCGGTCGCGGACTTCCTCGACAACGAGGTGCGGCCGGCCGTCGGTGGCCATCTGAGCTTCCACGCCCGGGTGGCGACGAACGTCCTGCGCACCGTGCAACGCGAACTCACCGACGCATCCGCCGGCGAGGCCGTCGACGCGCTGGCCGGCCTCGGCTTCACCGACGAGGCGCAGTTGGCGACCGCGATCCGCGCCGGGGAACTCGACGACCGGGCGCCGGAATTGCTGGCCGCCCTGCGCATCCTGGTCGGACACCGCCTCGGCGTGGCACACCCGGGCTATGACCGGCTGGACTGAGCGCGCCGTGCGGTCAGCTCAACCGCATGCGGGCCAGCCAGGCGGGCTCGTCGACGCGCGCGCCGACCGGCAGCCCGAGCGCCTCGGTGTGCGCGGGGCCGACCACCCCGCGGTAGGTCGTGGCGCCGAGGGATTCCACGACCCAGCCGTCGGCGAACGCGGTGCGGATGTCAGCCTCGCTGACCTGTGGTCCGAAGCCTCGGCCGGCGTCCGACAGGGCGAGCAGGTGGACGACCGCCCCCGGCCGGCACACCGAGCGCAGGCTGTCCACGTACCGCGCCCGGTCGTCGGCGTCGAAGACGTGGAACAGGGCGCTGTCGATGACGGTGTCGAAGCGGGGGCCGCCGTCGAGGCGTGTGGCGTCGGCGACCTCGAAACGGGCAGCCACCCCGCGATCGGCCGCATTGCGCCGGGCCAGCTCGACAGCTCGCGCAGAGAAGTCGATGCCGAGCACGTCGTGACCCAGCTCGGTGAGCAGGATCGTGTGCTCACCGGCACCGCAGCCCGCGTCGAGGACCGCACCGCGCACGGCGCCGCGTCGCGCGAGGTCGACGATCGCGGGCTGGGGTTCGCCGATCACCCACGGGGCGGCCCCACCGGCATAGATGTCGTCGAACAGGGATTTCGGAGGTGTCGTCTCAGGCATGTCCGCAGTGTGGTACCTCAAGCACACTTCAGGTCAACCCGGAGGATGCGCCATGTCCGGCATGTCTGCTGACGCCCTCGCGGCGGTGGCCGATCGACTCTTCGACGCGATCGAGCGCAGCGACACCGCCGCGGTCGAGGCGCTGTGGGCCGAAGACGTGCTGGTGTGGCATTCCGGTGACCGCGCCGACAGCGACCGGGCCCGCGCGCTTCGGGTGATCTTCTGGTTCATCCGCCACACCACGCGGCGACGCTACGAGATCCTCGACCGGCGCACGTTCGACGGCGGCTTCGTCCAACAACACATCCTGCACGCCACGGGCACCAACGGTGGGTCGATCGCGATGCGGGTGTGCATCGTGATCATCGTGCGCGGCGACGGTCTCATCACCCGGATCGACGAGTACTTCGATCCGGCGGACATGGCCCCGCTGCTGGGCGACACGCCCGACTCGGACGGCGGGGCGGACAAAATCCGCAGATAGGTCGCCGATACGGCCTCAGCCGCTAGCATCTGGCCCATGGCAGCACCGCCGCATGCGCTGCGGATCCTGGTCTACAGCGACAATCCGCAGACGCGGGAAGCGGTGCAGTTGGCGCTCGGCAGGCGGATCCACCCCGACCTGCCGGAGCTGGCCTACCTCGAGGTGGCTACCGCGCCGATGGTGATCGCACAGCTGGACGCAGGCGGTTTCGATCTGGCCATCCTCGACGGCGAAGCCACTCCGGCGGGCGGGATGGGGTTGGCCAAGCAGATCAAGGACGAGATCGCCGACGCTCCGCCGATCTTGGTGCTGACGGGACGGCCGGACGATGCCTGGCTGGCCTCCTGGTCGCGCGCGGACGCCGCAGTCCCACACCCGATCGATCCCATTCGGCTGGGTGAGGCGGCGGTAGCGCTGTTGCGGCCCTCCGGCGGGTAGGCGGTCCCCAAAGAGCCTGCCGCCCTACGGCATTGGAGCACGACCGGGCGCGCCGGCGCGGTCCGCCGCATTGGTGACCGATACTAACCAAATCTGTGGCGCAGATCGCAAACATGGCTAGGCTGTGGGTCAGCTCACATCGACAGCCCCGAGGGAGCGTCTGGCCGGTATGGACCTCTACACACCGATCCTGGTACTCGGCGCCATCGCAGCGGTGTTCGCGGTGGTGTCGGTGGTGATCGCCGGCGTGGTCGGGCCCACCCGCTTCAACCGGGCGAAACTCGAGGCCTACGAGTGCGGGATCGAACCGCTGGCGCCCACCGGCGCCAACGCGCAGGCCACGGGCCAGCGTTTCCCGATCAAGTACTACCTCACGGCGATGTTGTTCATCGTGTTCGACATCGAGATCGTCTTTCTCTACCCGTGGGCCGTTGCGTTCGACAGCCTCGGGTTGTTCGCGCTGGTCGAGATGCTGCTGTTCATGCTCACCGTGTTCGTGGCCTACGCCTACGTGTGGCGGCGGGGAGGGCTCAATTGGGACTAGAGGAACGGCTGCCGGGTGGCATCCTGTTGTCGACGGTCGAGAAGGTCGCGGGCTACGTCCGCAGCGGTTCGCTGTGGCCCGCGACGTTCGGCCTCGCGTGCTGCGCGATCGAGATGATGGCCACCGCCGGACCGCGGTTCGACATCTCGCGATTCGGGATGGAGCGCTTCTCCGCGACCCCCCGCCAGGCCGATCTGATGATCGTGGCGGGCCGGGTCAGCCAGAAGATGGCGCCGGTGCTGCGGCAGATCTACGACCAGATGGCCGAACCGAAATGGGTGCTCGCGATGGGGGTGTGCGCCTCCTCCGGCGGCATGTTCAACAACTACGCGATCGTCCAGGGCGTCGACCACGTGGTGCCGGTCGACATCTATCTGCCCGGGTGCCCGCCGCGGCCCGAGATGCTGCTTCACGCAATCATCAAGTTGCACGAGAAGATTCAGCAGATGCCGCTCGGCGTGAACAGGGACGAGGCGATCCGGGAGGCCGAGCAGGCCGCGCTGGCGGTGCCGTCGACCATCGAGTTGAAGGGTCTGCTGCGGTGACCGACCCCGATCCCACCCGCACCGGCCCGTCCGACCACGAGATCATCGGGGTGCGGCGAGGGATGTTCGGTGTCAGGGATTCCGGGGACACCTCGGGGTACGGCAGGTTGATCCGACCGGTCGCGCTGCCGGGCGGTTCCCCGCGCCCGTACGGCGGGTACTTCGACGCGGTCGTCGACGCACTCACCGTGGCGCTCGGCCAGGACGGCTACGACACGTCGGTCGAGCGCGTCGTCGTGTACCGCGACGAGCTGACGCTGGAGATCACCCGCGCCCAACTCCCCTTCGTCGCCAGGACCCTGCGTGACCACGAAGCCCTGCGATTCGAACTGTGTCTCGGCGTCAGCGGGGTGCACTATCCCGGCGACGCGGGGCGGGAACTGCACGCGGTGTACCCGCTGATGTCGATCACCCACAACCGCCGCATCCGGCTGGAAGTGGCCGCACCCGACGACGATCCACACATCCCGTCGCTGTTCGCGGTGTATCCGACGACCGACTGGCACGAGCGGGAAACCTACGACTTCTTCGGGATCGTCTTCGACGGCCACCCGTCGCTCACCCGGATCGAGATGCCCGACGACTGGGTCGGGCACCCGCAGCGCAAGGACTACCCGCTGGGCGGCATCCCCGTCGAGTACCACGGCGCCCGGATCCCACCGCCCGACGAGCGGAGGGCCTACAACTGATGACGACTCCCCACCACCCGCCCGCCGGGGGCGGTGATGCGCGCACCGGTACCGACACGGTCGTCGTCGTCGGCGGCGAAGACTGGGAACAGGTGGTGGCCGCCGCCGAACAGGCGCAGGCCGGCGAACGCATCGTCGTCAACATGGGGCCGCAGCATCCCTCCACCCACGGCGTGCTGCGGTTGATCCTCGAGATCGAGGGCGAGACCATCACCGAAGCACGTTGCGGCATCGGCTATCTGCACACCGGCATCGAGAAGAACCTGGAGTACCGGAACTGGACGCAAGGGGTCACCTTCGTCACCCGGATGGACTACCTGTCTCCGTTCTTCAACGAGACCGCGTACTGCCTCGGCGTGGAGAAGTTGCTCGGCATCACCGACGCGATCCCCGAGCGCACCAACGTGATCCGCGTGATGTTGATGGAGCTCAACCGCATCTCCTCGCATCTGGTCGCACTGGCGACCGGCGGCATGGAACTCGGGGCGATGAGCGCGATGTTCTACGGCTTCCGCGAACGCGAAGAGATCCTGTCGGTGTTCGAGATGATCACCGGACTGCGGATGAACCACGCCTACATCCGGCCCGGCGGGCTCGCCGCCGACCTACCCGACGGTGCCGTCCCCCGCATCCGCGATCTGCTGGCGCTGCTGCCGGGACGGCTGCGCGACCTGGAGAACCTGCTCAACGAGAACTACATCTGGAAGGCCCGCACCCAGGGCATCGGCTACCTCGACCTGGCGGGCTGCATGGCACTCGGCATCACCGGGCCGGTGCTGCGTTCGACCGGGCTGCCGCACGATCTTCGTCGGGCCCAACCCTACTGCGGGTACGAGAACTACGAATTCGACGTGATCACCGACGACGGCTGTGACGCCTACGGGCGCTATCTCATCCGGGTCAAGGAGATGCACGAGTCGCTCAAGATCGTCGAGCAGTGCCTCGACCGGCTCCGGCCGGGGCCGGTCATGATCGAGGACAAGAAACTGGCCTGGCCGGCCGATCTCGCCCTCGGACCCGATGGCCTCGGCAACTCCCCCGAGCACATCGCGCGCATCATGGGTCACTCGATGGAGGGGCTGATCCATCACTTCAAACTGGTCACCGAGGGCATCCGGGTGCCGGCCGGGCAGGTGTACACGGCCGTCGAATCACCCCGCGGTGAACTCGGCGTGCACATGGTCTCCGATGGCGGTACGCGCCCCTACCGGGTGCACTATCGCGATCCGTCGTTCACGAATCTGCAAGCGGTGGCGGCGATGTGCGAGGGCGGGATGGTGGCCGATGCGATCTCGGCGGTGGCGTCGATCGATCCGGTCATGGGCGGGGTGGACCGCTGATGAGCGCCTGCGCGAAGAAGGTCGACCAATGATGAGCGCCTGCGCGAAGAAGGTCGACCAATGATGAGCGCCTGCGCGAAGAAGGTCAACCGCTGATGAGCGCCTGCGCGAAGAAGGTCGGACAATGACGGTGTTCCTGAACCTGGGGCAGCGTCCGGAGGAACCCGGACCCCCGATCAGCGGGCCCGCGGTCTATCCGCCTGCCGTCGAGGCGCGCCTGGCCGAGGACGCCGCCCGCATCATCGGACGCTATCCGCAGGCCCGGTCGGCGCTGCTGCCGCTGCTGCATCTCGTGCAGTCGGAGGACGGGTGTCTCACCCCGGCCGGGATCGCGTTCTGCGCGGCCCGACTCGGACTGACCGATGCCGAGGTGACGGCCGTCGCGACGTTCTACTCCATGTACCGGCGCACGCCGACGGGCGACTACCTCGTCGGCGTCTGCACGAACACCTTGTGCGCGATCATGGGCGGCGACGAGATCCTCGAGGCACTGCAGGACCATCTGGGTGTCCGTGCCGGGGAGACCACCGCGGACCGCCGGGTCACGCTCGAGCACATCGAATGCAACGCGGCGTGCGACTACGCGCCGGTCGTCATGGTCAACTGGGAGTTCTTCGACAACCAGACGCCCTCGTCCGCACGCGATCTCGTCGACCAGCTGCGCGCCGGAGTTCCGGTGACCCCCACGCGTGGTGCGCCGCTGTGCACCTTCCGGCAGACCGCGCGGACACTCGCCGGGCTGGTCGATCCGCGCCCCGAAACCGATACCGGCGGCACCGGCGATGCGACGCTCGCCGGGCTGCGGGTGGCCCGCGCCGACGGCATGTCCGCGCCGCATCCCGATGGCTCGGAACGAGCTGCCACACCACCTGATCCGGCCGTCACCGAGGCGGCCGATTCGACAAGGGATGAACCGGCGCCGGCACCGGAGGCCGACGTACCGCGATCAGGGGCCGGCCCCCGATGACCGCGCTCACCCCGGTGCTGAGCCGGTTCTGGGACGAACCGCAGCCGTGGACGCTGGACACCTACCGGCGCCACGACGGCTACCGCGCGCTGGAGCAGGCGCTGCAGATGAACCCCGACGACGTCATCGCCACCGTGAAGGACTCCGGACTGCGCGGCCGGGGCGGTGCCGGCTTCCCCACCGGCACGAAGTGGTCGTTCATCCCGCAGGGCGACGACGGGCCGGGCGCCAAACCGCACTACCTCGTCATCAACGCCGACGAGTCCGAACCCGGGACGTGCAAGGACATGCCGCTGTTGCTGACCACTCCGCACTTCCTGGTGGAGGGGGCGATCATCGCCGCCTACGCGATCCGCGCCCACCACGCGTTCATCTACGTGCGCGGTGAGGTGGTGCCCGTGTTGCGCCGCCTGCAGGCCGCGGTCGCCGAAGCCTACGAGGCCGGTTACCTGGGCACCGACATCGCCGGCTCCGGCTTCGACCTCGACCTGATCGTTCACGCCGGGGCGGGCGCGTACATCTGCGGTGAGGAGACCGCGCTGCTCGACTCGCTGGAGGGCCGCCGCGGCCAGCCCCGGCTGCGGCCGCCGTTCCCCGCGGTCGCCGGCCTGTACGCCTGCCCGACGGTGGTCAACAACGTGGAGTCGATCGCGAGTGTGCCGCCGATCCTGCGGGGCGGCATCGACTGGTTCCGTTCCATGGGATCGGAGAAGTCGCCCGGTTTCACGCTGTATTCGCTGTCCGGCCACGTCACCCGACCAGGCCAGTACGAAGCCCCGCTGGGCATCACCCTGCGCGAACTCCTCCACTACGCCGGAGGGGTCCGGGCCGGGCACCAGTTGAAGTTCTGGACCCCGGGAGGGTCCTCGACCCCGCTGCTCACGGGCGAACACCTCGACGTGCCACTCGACTACGAGGGGATGGCGTCGGTCGGGTCCATGCTGGGCACCAAGGCGCTGCAGATCTTCGACGACACCACCTGCGTGGTGCGCGCGGTTCGGCGCTGGACGCAGTTCTACGCCCACGAGTCCTGCGGCAAGTGCACGCCGTGCCGGGAGGGCACCTACTGGCTGACCCAGATCTACGCGCGCTTGGAGAGCGGCGACGCCACCGAGGCCGACGTCGACAAGCTGCTCGACATCTCCGACACCATCCTCGGGAAGTCTTTCTGCGCGTTGGGCGACGGGGCGGCGAGCCCGATCATCTCGTCGATCAAGTTCTTCCGCGACGAGTACCTCGCGCATCTCGATGGCGGCTGCCCGTTCGATCCGCACGCCTCGACATTGATGGCCGACCAGGAGGTGGCGGTGTGAGCGCACCCAGTTCTCCCACGAGTAGACGTGAAACCGTCCAGAACGTCGGAAAATCCGACGGTTCTGCGTCTGCTCGGCCGGGAGAGCCGCCCGTGGAGATGGTCGAGCTCACCATCGACGGCACAGCGGTCAGCGTGCCGAAGGGCACGTTGGTGATCCGGGCGGCCGAACTGATGGGCATCCAGATTCCCCGGTTCTGCGACCACCCGCTGCTCGACCCGGTGGGCGCCTGCCGCCAGTGCCTCGTCGAGGTGGAGGGCCAGCGCAAGCCGATGGCCTCGTGTACCACCACGGTGAGCCCCGACATGGTGGTGCGCACCCAGTTCAGTTCCGAGGCCGCCGACAAGGCGCAACGCGGCGTCATGGAACTGCTGCTGATCAACCATCCGCTCGACTGCCCGGTCTGCGACAAGGGTGGTGAATGCCCACTGCAGAACCAGGCCATGTCCAACGGCCGCGCCGAGACACGGTTCACCGACGTCAAACGCACCTTCCCGAAACCGATCAACATCAGCTCCCAGGTCCTGCTGGACCGGGAACGGTGCGTGCTGTGCGCGCGGTGCACCCGCTTCTCGCAGCAGATCGCCGGAGACCCGTTCATCGAGCTGCTGGAACGTGGTGCGCTGCAACAGGTCGGCATCGCCCCGGGTGAACCCTTCCAGTCCTACTTCTCCGGCAATACAGTGCAGATCTGCCCGGTCGGCGCGCTCACCGGGACGGCGTACCGGTTCCGCGCCCGGCCCTTCGACCTGGTGTCGACTCCGAGTGTCTGCGAGCACTGCGCCTCCGGGTGCGCGCAGCGCACCGACCACCGGCGCGGAAAGGTGTTACGCCGGTTGGCCGGTGACGATCCGCAGGTGAACGAGGAGTGGAACTGCGACAAGGGCCGCTGGGCGTTCACATTCGCGACCGTGGGTGACCGGATCACCACACCGCTGATCCGCGACGCCGACGGCACGCAGCGGCCGGCGTCCTGGTCGGAGGCCCTCGCCGTGGCCGCGGCCGGATTGGCCGCCGCCGACGGCCGGGCCGGTGTGGTGGTGGGCGGCCGCGCCACCATCGAAGACGCCTACGCGTACGCCAAATTCGCGCGGATGGTGCTCGACACCAACGACGTCGACTTCCGGGTACGGGCACACAGCGCCGAGGAGGCCGACTTCTTGGCCGCGCACGTGGCCGGCCGCCCCATGGAGGTCACCTACGCCGATCTGGAGAACGCCCCGGCGGTACTCCTCGCCGGATTCGAACCCGAAGAGGAATCGCCGATCGTGTTCCTGCGGCTACGCAAAGCCGTGCGCAAACGAGGTCTGCAGGTACTGTCCGTCGCGCCGTTCGCCAGCGGCGGCGTGACCAAACTGGCCGGCCGCCTGGTCACCGCGGCACCGGGCGGTGAGGCCGCCGCCCTCGACGGTTTGGCCGACGAGGCCCTGCTGCGGTTGCCCGGCGCGGTCGTGCTCGTCGGCGAACGGTTGGCTGTCGCACCGGGTGGGTTGAGCGCGGCGGTCCGGCTGGCCGCGGCGACGGGCGCCCGGTTGGCGTGGATCCCGCGCCGCGCCGGCGAACGCGGCGCCGTGGAAGCCGGCGCGCTGCCGACCCTGCTTCCCGGCGGACGTCCGGTCAGCGAGCCCGCGGCCCGCGCCCAGCTGGCGAAAGCCTGGCACACCGACGAGCTGCCGGAGAGGCCCGGCCGCGGGACCGCGGCGATCTTCGACGCGGCGAGCTCCGGTGCGCTGAGGGCGCTGGTGCTCGGCGGTGTCGACGTCACCGATCTGCCGGACCCGGACGCTGCGCTGGCCGCGTTGGCGGCGGCGCCGTTCGTGGTCAGCCTCGAACTCCGCGACAGCGACGTCAGCCGGGCCGCCGACGTGGTGTTCCCGGTGGCGCCGGTCGCCGAGAAGGATGGCGCATTCCTCGACTGGGAGGGCAGGTTGCGGCCCTTCGGGCCGGCGTTGCGCAGCAACGCCATCCCGGATCTGCGGGTGCTGAACTTCCTGGCCGACGAGATGGGCGTCGACCTGGGCCTTCCGGATGCGCAGACCGCCGGGGCGGAACTGGCCCGGCTGGGCTGGTGGGACGGACCCCGCCCGGCGCTGCGCCACGAGGCGACGACGCCCCCGCAGGCCGGTCCCGGGCAGGCGGTCCTGACCGGGTGGCGCATGCTGCTGGACCTCGGCCGGCTGCAGGACGGCGAACCACATCTGGCCGGTACGGCGCCCGCGGCCGTCGTGCGGTTGTCCGAACACACCGCCGACGCCGTCGGTGCGGGGCCCGGTGACCCCGTCACCGTCAGCACCGCCCGCGGTGCGGTCACGCTGCCCCTCACCGTCACCGACATGCCCGACGGCGTCGTCTGGTTGCCGCTGAACTCCCCCGGCTCGCAGGTCCACCGCCAGCTCGGGGTGGGCATCGGCGCCGTCGTATCGATCGGGCGGGCCGCACCGTGACCCATCCCGACCCCACACTCTTCGGCCACGACCCCTGGTGGCTGATCCTCGCCAAGGCCGTCGGCATCTTCGCGTTCCTGGTGCTCACCGTGCTGGCCGCGATCCTCATCGAGCGGAAAGTGCTGGGCCGCATGCAGATGCGGTTCGGGCCCAACCGGGTCGGGCCGAAGGGGCTGCTCCAGTCGCTGGCCGACGGCATCAAACTAGCCCTGAAGGAGGGCATCACCCCTGCGGGTGTGGACCGGCCGGTTTACCTTCTGGCGCCGGTCATCTCGGTCATCCCGGCGTTCATGGCGTTCGCGGTGATCCCGATGGGCGGTGCGGTGTCGGTGTTCGGACACCGCACCGCGCTGCAACTGACCGACCTCGCCGTCGCGGTCCTCTACATCCTCGCGGTGACCTCGGTCGGCGTATACGGCATCGTGCTCGCCGGCTGGGCGTCCGGGTCGACGTATCCGCTGCTGGGCGGGCTGCGGTCGAGTGCGCAGGTGGTGTCCTACGAGATCGCGATGGCCCTGTCGTTCGCCACGGTGTTCCTCTACGCCGGCACGATGTCCACGTCCGGGATCGTCGCGGCACAGGACAGGACCTGGTACGTCTTCCTGCTGCTGCCGTCGTTCCTGGTGTACGTGATGTCGATGGTCGGCGAGACCAACCGGGCGCCTTTCGATCTCCCCGAAGCCGAGGGTGAGTTGGTCGGCGGTTTCCACACCGAGTACTCCTCGTTGAAGTTCGCGATGTTCATGCTCGCCGAGTATGTCAACATGACCACCGTTTCGGCTCTGGCCACCACGATGTTCCTGGGCGGCTGGCACGCACCGTGGCCGATCAGCATGTGGGACGGCGCCAATTCGGGGTGGTGGCCCCTGCTCTGGTTCACCGCGAAGGTGTGGGCGTTTCTGTTCCTCTACATCTGGTTGCGCGGCACGCTGCCGCGCCTGCGCTACGACCAGTTCATGGCGATCGGCTGGAAGATGCTGATACCGGTGTCGCTGGCGTGGATCATGGTCGTCGCCACCGCCCACACGCTGCGCAACACCGGATACGGCGGCTGGGCGAGCGGCGTGTTGCTCGCCGGCACCCTGCTGACGCTCCTGCTGGCCGCAATCCTCTGGCGCACCATGCGGTTCCGGCCGGACCGCGCCGTTCCCGACACACCCGCCGCGGACTCGTTCCCGGTCCCTCCGATGCCCGCCCGTACGTCCGTCACGAGGGAGACCACGGATGCCTAAGCTGTGGGACGCCGTCGCCGGCTTCGCCGTCACGTTCGGCACGTTGTTCAAGAAGCCGATCACCGAGGAGTATCCGGAGAAACCCGGCCCCGTGGCCCCCCGATACCACGGCCGCCATCAGCTCAACCGGTATCCCGACGGCCTCGAGAAGTGCATCGGTTGCGAACTGTGCGCCTGGGCGTGCCCGGCCGACGCCATCTACGTCGAGGGCGCCGACAACACCGCGGACGAACGCTATTCACCCGGTGAACGCTACGGCCGCGTCTACCAGATCAACTACCTGCGCTGCATCGGCTGCGGCCTGTGCATCGAGGCCTGCCCGACACGGGCACTGACCATGACCAACGACTACGAGATGGCCGACGACAACCGCGCCGACCTGATCTGGGGCAAGGACAAACTGCTCGCACCGCTGCGGGAGGGGATGCAGGCACCACCGCATCCGATGGCCGAGGGCGCCACCGACGACGACTACTACCTCGGCCGGATCGGGCCGATGACCGAGGACGCCAGATGAGCGCGGACCTGGTGATGCTCGCGGCGGACGGCGCGGTGCGCACGTCCACCAGCGAGGCAGTGGTGTTCTGGATCGTGGGCGGCATCGCGCTGCTCGGAGCGGTCGGCGTGGTGGCCGCAACCAAGGCGGTGTACTCGGCGATCTTTCTGGCAGGCACGATGATCGCGCTGGCGGTGCTCTACATCGCCCAGGAGGCGCTGTTCCTCGGCGTGGTGCAGGTGGTGGTCTACACCGGCGCGGTGATGATGCTGTTCCTGTTCGTGCTGATGCTCGTCGGGGTGGATTCCTCGGAGTCGCTCGTGGAGACGATCCGGGGCCAGCGCATCGCGGCCATCGTCGTCGGCATCGGATTCGGCGTGCTGTTGATCGCGGGCATCGGCACGGTGTCGGTGGCGGGTTTCGCCGGCCTGCCGGACGCCAACAGCGGCGGCAATGTGGAGGGCCTGGCGGAGTTGATCTTCACCCGCTACCTGTGGGCGTTCGAACTGACCGGCGCGCTGTTGATCACCGCCGCGCTCGGCGCCATGGTCCTCGCCCACCGGGAGCGCTTCGAACACCGCAAGACCCAGCGGGAGCTGTCCGTCGAACGGTTCCGTAACGGCGGGCGCCCCACGCCGATGCCGAATCCCGGTGTGTATGCGCGTCACAACGCGGTTGACATGCCGGGCCGGCTGCCCGACGGCAGCGGAGCGACATCGTCGGTCAGCACGATCCTGCACCCGCGTGAGGTGCCGCCGTCGGCCAACGGAAGGAACGGCCGCTCGTGAACCCCGACAACTACCTGTACCTGTCGGCATTGCTGTTCACCATCGGCGCGGCCGGAGTCCTGCTGCGGCGCAACGTCATCGTGGTGTTCATGTGCGTGGAGCTGATGCTCAACGCGGGCAACCTCGCGTTCGTGGCGTTCTCCCGCATGCACGGCCAGCTCGACGGCCAGGTGGTGGCGTTCTTCACCATGGTCGTCGCCGCCTGCGAGGTGGTGATCGGGCTGGCCATCATCATGACCATCTACCGGACCCGCCGGTCGGCCTCGGTCGACGACGCCAACCTGCTGAGGCACTGATGAGCGCTCGCGCGAAGAAGAGAAGGCACTGATGAGCGCTCGCGCGAAGAAGAGAATGCAGTGAGGCATCGATGACGGTGTGGCTGCTGATCGCGCTTCCCCTGGCCGGCGCGGTGGTCCTGCTGCTCGCCGGGCACCGCTCCGACCGGTGGGGACATCTGCTGGGGACCGCCGCCGCTGTCGCGTCGTTCGTGGTGGGCGCTGCTCTGTTCGCCGGCATGCTCGGCCGCCCCGCCGAAGACCGCGCCGTCCACGAGACCCTGTTCTCCTGGGTGCCGGTCGGCGCGCTGCAGGTCGACTTCGGCCTGCAACTCGACCAACTCTCGATGTGCTTCGTCCTGCTGATCACCGGAGTCGGTTCACTCATCCACATCTACTCGATCGGGTACATGGCCGACGATCCAGGACGCCGGCGATTCTTCGCGTATCTCAACCTGTTCCTGGCCGCGATGCTGCTTCTGGTGCTCGCCGACAACTACCTCGGCCTCTACCTGGGCTGGGAGGGCGTCGGGCTGGCGTCCTATCTGCTGATCGGGTTCTGGTCGCACAAGCCGTCGGCCGCCACCGCGGCCAAGAAGGCCTTCGTCGTCAACCGCGTCGGTGACATGGGGTTGGCGATCGCGCTGATGATCATGTTCGCCACCGTCGGCTCGGTGTCGTTCGCCGGGGTGTTCGGCGCCGCAGCGGAACTGGGCGAGGGAACGCTCACCGCGATCGGTCTGCTGCTGCTCCTCGGCGCCTGCGGGAAATCCGCCCAGGTGCCGTTGCAGTCCTGGCTGGGTGATGCGATGGAGGGGCCCACGCCGGTGTCGGCGCTCATCCACGCCGCCACGATGGTCACCGCCGGGGTGTATCTGATCGTGCGCTCGGGGCCCGTGTTCGACCTGGCGCCGACCGCGCAACTGGCCGTCGTGATCGTCGGCACCGTCACGCTGCTGTTCGGCGCGATCATCGGCTGCGCCAAGGACGACATCAAGAAGGCGCTCGCCGCCTCCACCATGAGCCAGATCGGTTACATGGTGCTGGCCGCCGGCCTGGGCCCGGCCGGATACGCGTTTGCGATCATGCACCTGCTGACCCACGGGTTCTTCAAGGCCGGCCTGTTCCTCGGCGCCGGATCCGTCATGCACGCCATGAACGACGAGGTGAACATGCGCCGGTACGGCGGCCTGCGCAAGGCACTGCCGATCACGTTCGCCACGTTCGGGCTCGGCTACCTCGCCATCATCGGGGTGCCGCCGCTGGCCGGCTTCTTCTCCAAGGACGGCATCATCGAAGCCGCGTTGGGCGCCGGTGGGGTCAAGGGCTGGGTTTTGGGCGGCGCGGCCATCCTCGGCGCCGGCATCACGGCGTTCTACATGACGCGCGTGATGCTGATGACGTTCTTCGGCGAGAAGCGCTGGGCGGCCGGGGCGAGCCCCCACGAGGCACCTGTCGTGATGACCGCGCCCATGGTCGTGCTGGCCGTCGGGTCGGTGGCGTCGGGCGGACTGCTGGCGATCGGGGGGACGCTGTCGCACTGGCTGGAACCGGTGGTCGGCACCCACGAGGAGGCGCACGCGGTTCCGGTGGTCGTTGCCACCGTGCTGATCCTGTCGGTCGTCGCGGTCGGTATCGCGATCGCGTACCGCATGTACGCTACGCGCCCGATCCCCGCCGAGGTGCCCGCCGGTTCTGCGCTGACCGTCGCGGCGCGACGCGACCTCTACGGCGACGCGGTCAACGAGAAGGTGTTCATGCGGCCCGGTCAGGCGCTCACCGCAGCGGTGGTGCGCGTCGACGACACAGCCGTCGACGGCGCCGCGACCGGACTCGCCGCGCTGGTGTCCCGGGCGTCGAACGGAATGCGCCGACTGCAAACCGGTTTCGCCCGGTCCTACGCGCTGGGCATGTTCGGCGGCGCGGCACTCGTCGTCGCAGCGATCCTGGCGGTGAACCTGTGGTGATCCCGTGGCTGAGCGTGTTGTGGGCCCTGCCGATCGTCGGTGCCGGCGTGGTGATGCTGGCGCCCTCACGCGTCCTGGCGAAGTGGGTGGCGCTCGTCGTGTCGGTGCTGGCCCTCACGGTCACCGGGGTCGTCGCCGTCGGGTTCGATCCCACCGGTGAGCAGTTCCAGTTCGTCGAATCCCGGCGCTGGATACCGTCGTTCGGCACCGGCTACATCCTGGGCGTCGACGGTATCGCGCTGGCACTGATCGCGCTGACCGCGGTGCTCGTGCCGATCCTGATCGTCGCCGGATGGAACGACGCCGACGGCGCACCGCAGCGCCGCTCGGTGCACACCTACCTCGCGCTGACGCTGGTCGTCGAGGGCATGGTGTTCATGTCGCTGGTGGCGCTCGACGTGCTGCTGTTCTACGTGTTCTTCGAAGCGATGCTGATCCCGATGTACTTCCTGATCGGCGGGTTCGGCGGCGACCGCGCGGCGTCGTCGAAGGCCGCCGTGAAGTTCCTGCTGTACAACCTGTTCGGCGGGCTCATCATGCTCGCGGCGGTGATCGGGCTGTACGTCACGACCGCCGGCAGCGACGCGTTCGCCGGCGGCACCTTCGACTTCCGCGCGATCGTGGCCGCCGTCTCCGCCGGGGATTTCGTCGTGAATCCCGCGGTGCTCAACCTGATGTTCGCGGGGTTCATGTTCGCGTTCGCGGTGAAGGCACCGTTGTGGCCGCTGCACCGCTGGCTGCCCGACGCCGCCGTCGAGGCCACCCCCGCCAGCGCTGTGCTGATGATGGCGGTGATGGACAAGGTCGGCACGTTCGGCATGCTGCGCTACTGCCTGCAGCTGTTCCCCGACGCCGCAACGCTGTTCCGGCCGCTGATCATCACGCTCGCGGTGGTCGGCATCGTCTACGGTGCGGTCGTCGCGATCGGCCAGACCGACGTGATGCGGCTGATCGCCTACACGTCGATCTCCCACTTCGGGTTCATCATCCTCGGTATCTTCGTGATGACCAGCCAGGGCCAGTCCGGGTCGGCGCTGTACATGGTCAACCACGGCATCTCCACCGCGGCGCTGTTCCTGATCGCCGGATTCCTCGTGTCGCGCCGCGGTTCGCGGCTCATCGCCTCCTACGGCGGGGTGCAGAAGGTGGCGCCCGTGCTGGCGGGCACGTTCCTCGTGGCGGGCCTGGCCACGCTGTCGCTGCCGGGGCTGGCGCCGTTCATCAGCGAATTCCTGGTGCTGATCGGCACATTCACGCGTTATCCGGTTCTGGCCGTGCTCGCGGCCACCGCACTGGTCCTCTCGGCGATCTACGTACTGTGGATGTACCAGCGGATGATGACCGGGCCGGTGACCGACGGCAACGAACGGCTGCGCGATCTGGTGCCCCGGGAACTGGCCGTCGTGGTACCCCTGATCGTGCTGCTGCTCGTCCTGGGCGTCTATCCGAAACCGGCGCTCGACGTCATCGATCCCGCGGTCGGGCACACGCTGACCACCATCGACCAGCGCGATCCGGCGCCGACACTGGCCGACGGCGAGGGAGCAGCACCGTGATTCCCACCCCCACCGTCGAATACAGCCTGATCTCCCCGATGCTGATCGTGGTGGGCGCCGCGATCGCCGGAGTGGTGATCGAGGCGTTCCTGCCGCGGCGCAGCCGGTACGCGGCCCAGGTCACGCTCGCGCTCGGGGCGATCGTCGCCGCACTCGTCGCCGTCGTCGTGCTGGGTCCGCGGCTCTCCGACGAGGTCGGCAGGCCCGCGGTGATGGGGTCGGTGGTGATCGACCGACCCGCGCTGTTCCTGCAGGGCACCATCCTGCTCGTCGCCGTCCTCGGCATCCTGCTCATCGCCGAACGCCGGATCGCGACGGACACCGGAACCGACTCTCCCGCTGCGGGACTCGACGCGTTCACGCCGCAGGCCTCCGCGGTGCCGGGCAGTGTCGCCGAACGGGTGGCCACCCGTGCCGGGGCGGTGCAGACCGAGGTGTTTCCTCTGACGATGTTCGCGGTCACCGGCATGCTGTTGTTCCCCGCCGCCGACGATCTGCTCACGATGTTCATCGCACTCGAGGTGCTGTCGCTGCCGCTGTACCTGCTGTGCGGGCTGGCCCGGCGGCGGCGTCTGCTCTCCCAGGAGGCCGCGCTCAAGTACTTCCTGCTGGGCGCGTTCTCGTCGGCCTTCTTCCTCTACGGCGCGGCGATGCTCTACGGCTACGCCGGCACTCTCGACCTTCGCGGGATCGCGGCCGTGGTCGCCGGCGGCACGGGCAAGACCTCGCTGGCGTTGACCGGCGCCGGGCTGATCCTGGTCGGTCTGCTGTTCAAGGTCGGCGCCGCACCGTTTCACTCGTGGATCCCCGACGTCTACCAGGGCGCCCCGACTCCGGTGACCGCGTTCATGGCGGCGGCCACCAAGATCGCGGCGTTCGGGGCGCTGCTGCGGATCTTCTACGTGGCGTTGCCGGAACTCCGAGCGGAGTGGCGGCCGGTGCTGTGGGCGGTCGCGATCCTGACCATGGTGGTCGGCACGGTGACGGCGGTGACGCAGACCGACGTCAAGAGGATGCTCGCGTACTCGGCGATCGCCCACTCCGGTTTCATCCTCACCGGTGTGATCGCCGAGAACCGGCCCGGTCTGTCGTCGGTTCTGTTCTATCTGTTCGCCTACGGGTTCTCCACGGTCGGCGCGTTCGCGGTCGTCGGCCTGGTGCGTGACGCCGACGGACAGGAGGAGACGGCGATGGCCCGGTGGGCCGGGCTCGGCAGACGCAGTCCGCTTGTGGGCGCGGTGTTCTCGCTGTTTCTGCTCGCGTTTGCCGGGATTCCGCTGACCAGTGGCTTCGTCAGCAAGTTCGCGGTATTCAAGGCGGCCGGTGAAGGTGGTGCGATACCGCTGGTGGTGGTCGGGGTGATCGCCAGCGCGGTCGCCGCCTACTTCTACGTGCGGGTGATCGTGTTGATGTTCTTCACCGACCCACCGGCCGACGCACCGGAGGTGGTCGCACCCGGTGGATTGACGACCGCGGCCGTCACCGTCACCGCCGCGGTGACGCTCGCGCTGGGGGCGCTGCCGCAACCGCTGCTCGACCTCGCCGACCGCGCCGACCTGTTCCTGCGTTAGCGTCTGTTCGCCGAAACGAACACACGGGCGAGAAAGTGCGGGTAGATGCCGGCAGAACGTCGATTTCGACGGGAGGGGTGGCCATGACGTCACTCGTCCTGGTGGCCGACCAAGGCCCCGTGCGGCTGCTGACCATGAACCGGCCCGACGCGCGCAATGCGCTCAGTCGCGACCTGATCCGGGCGCTGTACACGGCGCTGTCGGAGGCCGACGACGACGAGGCGGTGCGCGCGGTGGTACTCACCGGCACGGACCCGGCCTTCTGCGCGGGTGTGGATCTCAAGGAGGCCGCCCGCGACGGCGCGCGGTACTTCGCCGAGTTCCGCACGCAGAGCTGCATCGCCCGGGTCGCCGAGATGCGCACACCGATCATCGGGGCGGTCAACGGCGCCGTCTTCACCGGCGGCCTCGAGATGGCGCTGGGCTGTGACTTCCTGATCGCCTCGCAGCGTGCGGTGTTCGCCGACACCCATGCGCGCGTCGGCATCCTGCCCGGCGGCGGGATGACCGCGCGGCTGCCGCAGGTAGTGGGCGCCGCGATGGCACGTCGGCTGTCGATGACCGGTGAGGTGGTCGACGCGGCGCGGGCCGAGCGCATCGGCCTGGTGACCGAAGTGGTGGCACACGACCGGCTCCTCGACCGCGCGATCGATCTGGCCGGCCAGATCGCCGAGATACCCTCCGCCACCATGGCCGGCCTCAAGGAGATCTACCGCCGCGGCACCGACGCGGTCATCTCCCCTGCCCTGGCCGCCGAACAGGACATCGCCGGATCGCAGACCCGCGACTTCTCGGAGCTGGGTGCACGATTCGACAGCGTGACCGCACGCAACCGCGCGCAGATCGACCGCTAGCGCGCCGGTTCACCACGCGGCGACCCGTTCCCGGATCTCCACCGCCGTCTCGAGCATCTGCGGCGTGCTGGTGAACCAGTCCTGCAGATTGAGGTCGACGATGAGCTCGTCCGCACCGGCCTCAGCCGCGGCCGCGATGTCGTCCATGATCTGGTCGAGGCTGCCGACGAACGCCGGCCGGTCCGCTCCGGCCGGACGGTCGGTGAACGTGACGTTTCCGACCACGACCATGGTCATCCGGCTCGGGTCCCTGCCGTACTCCGCGGCGGCTTCCCGGATGCGCTCCCAGCCCGCCCGCAGCTCCGCGGCGCCGGCTTTGCCGGGTGTGCTCAGCACCGGCAACCAGCCGTCGGCGCGTTCGGCGATGCGCCGCAACGCCTTCGAACCTGCGCGGGCACCGCCGCCGAGCAGCACGGGAATCGTCGACACCGGCTTGGGCAGGACCGCCGCGTTGTCGATGACGACGCGTGGGCTGCAAAACGTCACCGGGTCCGGCCCCCACACCGCGCCGAAGACGTCCAGCGTCTCGTCGAGGAAGCGGGCGCGATCGGCGCGAGCGGCGCCGGCGGCCCGGAACTCGTCGGTGGACCAGCCGGTGCCCATACCCGCGATCACCCGACCGCCGCTGATCTGGTCCACGGTCGCCAGCGCCTTCGCCAGCTGGACCGGGGTGTGCAGTGCGGCGACCAGGAGGGCCACTCCCAGGCGCACCTTCTCGGTAGCCACCGCCGCCGCTGTCAGGACCGCCAGCGGGTCGGCGGCCTGGCGCGAGTGCTCCGGCCACGGCACGTTGGGCTGCTCGACATACGGTTCGACGGGCTTTTCCGGGAAGAGCAACCGTTCATAGGTCCACACGCTGGCGTATCCGGCCGCCTCGGCAGTTCTGGCGGCGTCGACGACGTCGTGTCGCAGATCCACTCCCAGCCGCTGCGGCAGACGCAGTCCGAGATTCATCGTCGCGCTGCTCATGCCGCCAGGCTCCCCCCGCCGTCGACCCGGATGACCTGGCCGGTGATGTAACCGGCGTCCTCGTCGAGCAGGGCGCTGATGGCGTGGGCGATCTCTCGGGGTTCCCCGACGCGGCCGAGCGGAATGCTCTGCAGGAAACGGATTTCGCGCTCGGAGCCGATCGGGCTGCGCTCCCGGTACATCGCTGTCTCGGTGGGCCCCGGCGCGACGGCGTTCACCGTGATGCCGGTTCCGGCCAGCTCCGCCGCCCAGATCCGGGTGCATGCCTCCAGTGCCGCCTTGGCCGCCGCGTACGGTGTGCGTTCCGGCGTGCCGAGGGTCGTCAGGCTGGTGACGTTGACGATGCGGCCCCATCCCGTGGCCAGCATTCCGGGCAGCGCCGCCTGCACGACCTGCACGGCGACGCGCACGTTGAGGTCGTAGGTGTCGAACAGGTGATCCAGATCGATCGACCCGATCCGGCCGAACCGCACGAACCCGACGTTGTTGACCACGGCATCGAGCGGCCCCGACTCGATCACCGCGGCGAGGACGTCGGCGGTGGCCGCACGGTCGGCGAGGTCGACCTCGTGGAACTCGCCCGGGAAGGTGGCGGGTCTGGTGCGTGCCAGACCGACCGGGATGTTGCCCGCCGCGGCCACCCGGTCGGCGACGGCACGCCCGATCCCTTTCGACGCGCCGGTGATCAGAACTCGTCGTGGTGACATGGTGTCCTCCTTGGTGAATCGTGGTTGGCACTCACCTCAACGCTCCGGCGGGACTAAATCGCATACCGTCGCCGATATACAGGTATGTCACTCACCGCATGGGAGGAGTGCCGATGCCGACGTCGCTGCAACTGAAGTCGTTCGTGACGGTCGTCGACGAGGGTGGCTTCACCGCGGCCGGTCTCCGGCTCGGGATGCCGCAACCTGCGGTGAGCCGCGCGGTGGCCGCGCTCGAGCGGGAACTGGGCTTGACGCTGCTTGTTCGCGGCGGTGGTCATCCGTCGCTGACCGAGGCGGGGGTCCGCGCGCTGCCGCATGCACGGGAGGCGTTGCGCCACTTGACGTTGCTGCGCACGGAGGCGGCGGCCATGGCCGGCGAGGTGACGGGGACGCTGAGTCTGGCCAGCCTGCCGAGTGTCACCACCCGGCTCGTCGCCTCTGAGCTGCGCCGCTTCACCGATCAGCATCCGGCCGTGACGGTCCGGCTCCTCGAGGGCAGTGAGCAGGAGGTGCGCGACTGGCTGGATCAGGGTGCCGCCGAAGCCGGTGTCGTGAGTCTGCCCGTCAAAGGGCTCGACTCGGCGGTGCTCGGCGAGCAGGACATGGTGGCCGTACTGCCGGCCGACAACCGGCTGGCCGGATGGCGCGAGGTCGACTACGCCGAACTGGCCAAGGAGCCGTTCATCCTCTCGACCGGTGGATGCGCCGAGGTCTTCATGCCCGTGGCGCGACGGGTCGGCGTCGACTTCGACATCGCCTTCGAAGCTCGCAACATGTCGGCGGTACTGCAGATGGTGCACGCGGGCCTCGGCGTGAGCATCCTGCCCAGCGCCGGGCTGCCCGAGCTGCCCAGCGGAGTGGTGGTGCGTCCGCTGACACCGCGGACGGTCCGCCACCTCGGTGTGGCCGTCTCGGCGAGCGCGTCGCCGCCCGCGCGGGCATTTCTGCAGCAGATCGCCGCGCTGGAGCGGTGAGTTTCACGCGCGCAGCGTCGACCTGATGTGAGAGATCAACTCGGTGCGGGCCGCTCGACCCTCCGGCACCGGCAACAGCGGGTAGACGTGTACCGCTCCCGGTTCCTCGTGGTAGCGCAGTCGCCCGGCCGGCATCCGGTGGCGCAGCAGGCGGCAGTCCGCGACGGTGATGTCGCGGTCACCGACGTAGAGGTCGACGGGTGGGAAGTCGTCGAACGCGGCGTGGATCGGGCTGACCCGGTAATCGTCGGGCGGCACCTCGCCGGCCCATGACCGCCCGCAGATCCGCAGCCCGACCCGGGTGAGCCACGGATCGGAGGGTTCGACGACGTCGATTCCCGGGTTGTCGAGCGCGATGTCGAGCCACGGCGCGATCAGCGACAGCCCGACGGGCGGCTTCCCTGCCGCGTCGATCCACGAGCGGGTGGCCGCGACCGCCAGTCCTCCGCCGGCGGAGTCGCCGACGAGGTAGGTATCCCCGTCTGCCGCGCATCGGGTCATCACCTCACGCAGCAGCGCGAGGGCCTCGTCGACATGGTGATCCGGGGCCAGCCCGTAGAGGGGGACAATCACCCGCACACCGACTCCGTCCGCCAGGTCGGCGATCAGATCCCAGTGCTGCTTCTGGATCTCCCCCACATACGCTCCCCCGTGCAGATAGATCAACGAAACACCCCTCCGCGCAGCGATTCTGGCGACCGGCGTGACCATGTACACGTCGGCACCGGCAACCCGCGCATGAGACACTCCGCAGCGCCGGAACAGTGCACGCGGCGGACGGGAACTGCTCTTCGGCGCGGCGAGGCGCGTCCTCGCATTCTCTGCGCTCGCATACCCGGGCCTGCGTCGCAGACGCAGGTAGGCGGCCGCCAGGGTCATCTGCCAGGACATCGCTGCACCTCAGCCGGCTCGGGTCTCCAGGTGCGGCACGGCTTGGGCGAACCAGCGGCCGTTGTTGCCCACGATGCTGATCGGGTGGTCGAAACAGGCGCTGATCGCCTCGGAGGTGAGCACCGCGGCCGCCGGGCCCTTGGCGACGATACGCCCGTCGCGCAGCAGCAGCGCATGCGACGTCGTCGCCGGGATCTCCTCGATGTGGTGGGTGACGAGTACGGTCGCCAGCTGCGGGTCCGAGCGGCGCAACCCGTCCATGGCGGCCAGGAGTTGTTCGCGCGCAGCCAGATCCAGACCGGTGGCGGGTTCGTCGAGGATGAGCAGATGCGGCTCGCCGATCAATGCGCGGGCGATCAGGGTGCGGCCGCGCTCCCCTTGCGACATCACCTGCCACGGCGCGCCTGCGCGGTCGGCGAGGCCCAGTGAGGCGATCAGGTCGTCTGCGCGCCGGATCTGCTCGACCTTCGGCGACCAGCGTGGCACGAACTCCGGGGTGTTGGTGAGACCGGTCAGCACCACGTCGCGCGCGGTCAGCGGCGCATCGACGCGGTGACGGGGGTTGACGTGGCCGATGTGGGTGCGCAGCTCCCGCATGTCCACCCGGCCCAGCTGATGTCCGAGCACGTGGACCGTTCCGCTGGTGGGATGGGCGACAGCGCCGAACAGGCTGAGCAGCGTGCTCTTTCCGGCGCCGTTGGGTCCGAGCACCACCCAGCTCTGACCGGCTTCGATGGTCACCGACACGTCGGCGAGCAGATGCCGTCCGCCGCGGACGACGCCGATCGCTTCGGCGCGCAAGACGGTCTGGGTCACGGCGTACTCCTGCTGCGGGTGAGGATGAATTCCACGGTCGGGCGGCCACCGAACTCGGGACGACCGGCGGTGGTCTGTTCCACCTGGCGGCGCGCCTGCTCGAGGACCGGCGTCTCGGGATCGAGCACTTCGAGGTAACGCTCGTGAGCGGCCAGCGATTCCACCGCGACGTCGACGAAGCCCTCGACCACCTCGCCGTGGGTGCCGTCCGGGCCGTTCTCGAACAGCCAGCGCGGCGGCTCCACCAGCGCGTCATAGGCGGCGGTGACGGCGGTGGCGAACTCGATGTGGTCGCGCTGATTCGGTTCGCCGGGCGCCCACTCCGGGCCGCTGAAGATGGTGATGACGATGTCGGGGGCCACCGACTCGATGGTGTCGACGATTCGGGCGCGAAGCGCCGGAGTGTCGCGGATGCGGCTGTCCGGGAAATCCCAGAACACCACGTCCCGGACTCCGACGACAGCCGCCGACCGGATCTGCTCGCGCTCACGCAACGGCCCGGCGACCTGCGGCGCCAGCCCGGCGATGCCGGCCTCACCGCGGGAGGCCAGCGCATAGTGCACGCGGCGGCCTTCCGACGTCCATTTCGCCACGGCGGCACCGATGCCGTACTCGGGATCGTCGGGATGCGGAACCAGGACCAGCGCGGTGTGCCAGTCGGTGGGAAACGGTTGCAGCGTCACCCCTTCATGCCACCACACCGCGGATGACGATGGCGGCGGTCTGGTCGACCCACGCGTCGTCGAGCTCACCGCCCGGCACCAGTAGCAGCCGCAACATGGTCGCGCCGCCGATGACCTCGATCAACCGGTCGGGGTCGACGTCACGGTGCACCTCACCGCGTGCGACGGCGTCGGTCAGGCGCAGGCGCACCGCGGCGAACAGATCGGTGAAGCGCGCCATCACCCGTGCGGTGAGGTCGGCGTCACCGGCCATGTCGGCGACCAGCCCGGGCAGGGCCGCGCGCACCACCGGGCTGGTGAACACGTCGCGGGCGCCGCCGACCATCGCGCGCACGTCGGCGGCGATGTCACCGGCCGGCGCGGTCAGGGCGGTCGGCGCGGCGGGGAACGCCGCCTCGTGCACGAGTTCGGCCTTCCCGGGCCACCGGCGGTAGAGCGCGGTCTTCGTGGTTCCCGCGCGCTCGGCGACCGCGGCCATGGTGAGGTTCGAATAACCGATTTCCACAAGAAGATCCGCGGTGGCCCGCAATATGGCAGCGTCGATACGCGGATCGCGGGGACGTCCCGCGGTCTGGACCTTGTCAACACCGGACCGGTCTGCTTTCATAACGCTACTCACCGTATCGTATTCGCGGCAGACCACGGGCAAGAGGAAGAACGCATGCCACACGAACCGGCTGTCGAAGACGTCAGCCGCCTGCAACGGGCCAGCCGAGACGTCACCACCCTGCCCGGCATCATGTCGCGGTGGCTGGCCACCCGGTTGCCCGACGGCCAACCCCCCGAGGTGCTCGTCGAAAGCGGTATCGACGCCAACGGGATGTCCTCGGAGACCATTGTTCTCACAGTCCGGTCGGACGGCGGCGAGCAGCGCCTGGTGGCCCGCGTGGCGCCCGCCGCCGAAGACGTGCCGGTGTTCTCGGACTATCGGCTGGACCACCAGTTCGAGGTCATCCGGCTGGTCGCCGAGAAGACCGACGTGCCGGTACCGCGGGTGCGCTGGCTCGAATCCAGCGGTGACGTCCTCGGGACACCGTTCTTCCTGATGGACTGCGTCGACGGTGTCGTCCCGCCCGATGTCATGCCGTACACGTTCGGCGGCAACTGGTTCTACGACGCCCCCGTCGAACGGCAACGCGAATTGCAGGACAGCACGGTCGAGGTGTTGGCGAAGCTGCACTCGATCCCCGATCCGCAGGGCACGTTCGGCTTCCTCGCCACCGGAACAGACGACAATGCGCTGCGCCGAAACCTCAACTGGCTCAAAGCGTGGTACGAATTCGCCGTACCCGGCATCGGCCGCTCCGCACTGATCGAGGACGCGCTGCGCTGGCTCGACGCGCACTGGCCCTCAGACGTCGCCGCCGCCGATCCGGTGCTCGTCTGGGGCGATGCGCGGATCGGCAATGTGCTCTACCGGGACTTCCGGCCCGTGGCGGTACTGGACTGGGAGATGGCGACACTCGGACCGCGTGAGATGGACGTGGCCTGGATGATATTCGCGCACATGGTCTTCCAGGAACTCACCGGACTGGCAGGCATGGAGGGCATGCCGCACTTCATGCGCGAAGAGGACGTCAAGGCGACCTATGCGGAGAAGACCGGTGTGCAGCTCGGTGAACTGCGCTGGTTCTACGTGTACTCCGGGGTGATCTGGGCCTGCGTGTTCATGCGCACCGGCGCCCGTCGGGTGCACTTCGGCGAGATCGACCAGCCCACCGACGTGGAATCGCTGTTCTACCATGGCGCCCTGCTGCGCCGCCTGATCGGAGGGCGTGACGAGCTCTCGCGGGAAGACCAGAGAGGCGACGCGTGATGCTCGGTCCCATGGACGAATTCCCGGTCCACCAGATCCCGCAGCCGATCGCGTGGCCGGGCTCCTCGGACCGCAACTTCTACGACCGCTCGTACTTCAACGCCCACGACCGCACCGGCGACATCTTCGTGATCACCGGGATCGGGTACTACCCCAACCTCGGTGTGAAGGACGCCTTCGTCCTGGTTTCGCGGCGCGGCGGCGGCCAGCGAGGACTGCTCGGTGACACCCATACCGCGGTGCACCTGTCCGACGGTATCGACCAGGACCGGCTCAACCAGCACGTCGGCAACTACCGTGTCGAGGTCAGCGAACCGCTGCGCAAGCTCCGCATCGTCATGGACGAGACGAACGGTGTGGCAGTCGATCTCACGTGGGAGGGTCTGTTCGACGTCGTGCAGGAGCAACCCCACATCATGCGCACCGGCAACCGGGTCACGCTCGACGCCCAGCGCTTCGCTCAAGTCGGCACGTGGCAGGGGGTGATCGCTCTCGACGGCGAGGAGATCGCGGTCGACCCCGACACCTGGATCGGGTCACGGGACCGGTCCTGGGGCATCCGCCCGATCGGCGAAGCAGAACCGGCCGGGCGGCCGGCCGATCCGCCGTTCGAGGGCATGTGGTGGCTCTACGTCCCGATGGCGTTCGAGGACTTCGCGATCGTGTTGATCATCCAGGAGGACCCGACCGGTTTCCGCTCGCTCAACGACTGCACCCGGGTGTGGCGTGACGGCCGCGTCGAGCAACTGGGGTGGCCGAGGGTGAAGATCCACTACACCTCCGGGACCCGAATCCCACACGGCGCCACCATCGAAGCCACCGCCGGCGACGGCACCCCGCTCGTGTTCGACGTCGAGTCCAAGCTGCCCGTGCCCATCCACATCGGGGGCGGCTACGGCGGCGACTCCGACTGGGTGCACGGCGTGTGGAAGGGCGAGAAGTTCACCGAACGGCTCGACTACGACCTGAGCGATCCCTCGGTGTCCGGGCGAGCCATGTTCGGTGTGATCGACCACGTCGGGCGGGCGACGTGCTCCGTCGAGGGCCGCACCGTCGAGGGGTGGGGGCTGTTCGAGCACGGCGCGCTGGGCCGCCACGACCCGTCGGGTTTCGCCGACTGGTTCACGCTGGCACCCTGACGGGTGCCGCTTCAGCGGCCGGCCGCAACAGGAGCGCGAGCAGGCCCACGGCCGTGCACGCCCCGAACGCCGTTGCGGTACCGGCGGAGTCGATCAGCGCGCCGACGGCGGGCGCGCCCAGCGCCTGCCCGACCGCGAGCATGAAGAAACTCAGCCCCACCCCGAACGCCGTCCGGTCGGGGTAGACCCGAACGCTCCACAGCAGCAGCAGGCCCGACATCGCCACGTACGCCGCGCCGAAGACACCCGGTGCCGTCAGGATCACCAGGCGGTGGGCCGGTCCGACGGCCAGCGCCAGCGTCGCGGCCGCCATCGCGACCGTGGTGAGGACCCACGCCGGCCGCAGGCCGATCCGTTCCACGAGGACACCACCGAACGCTCCGGCGATACCGGCGGCCCCCAGCACCGTCCACGCGGCAGAGGACAGGATCGGCCCGGCACCGCCGACGGTGGTGATCACGCTTCTGCCGAAATTCCATACCGCGATGCTGGCGACCCCGGCGGCCAGTGACGCCGCGACCAGTCCGAAAGCTCCGGGCCGCAGGGTCTTCTCCCGAGGGCCGGCATCACCGGGTCCCGCGGCGGGCGGCACGGCGAAGGCCGTCCACACCGTCACCGCCGCGGTGATCACCGCGAACAGCGCCCATGCGAGCCGCCAGTGCCCGAACAGCAGCAGCGAGATCGGACCGGACACCACGACACCGATACCGGTGCCGGCGTTCACGATCGTCTGTGCCCGGTCGGCCACGGCGCCGCGCATGAGCTGTGTGACCGCGGCCGCCAGCGGCGGCGAGGCGATCCCCGTGCTGCATCCGCCGACCAGGACACCGATTGCCAGGATCGGCGTGGACGGTGCGACCGCCACGATCGAGATACCCACGGTGGCAACGACTCCGGCCGTGATGGCAACCGGACGCGGACCGACCCGTTCGGTCAGCACGATGCTGACGGCGATCGCGGCGCAGTATCCGGCGTAGCTTCCGGCGCCGATCAGACCGAACACCGCGGACGTCAAGCCGAAGGTGTCGGTGAACACCGGCGAGAACAGCCCGTAGGCGAACCGGGCGAATCCGTAGCAGCACCCGATCAGGCAGGCGCCCGCCCCCACCACGAAGTAGAACGATCGTTGCATTCTAGCTACGATGGCACGGTGCCCGTCCATCGGCAACCCGCCCGCCTCCGGTTGCTGCAGGCCGCCGACGAGCTGTTCTACGAACGCGGCATCTCGGGCACGGGTGTGGACGCGGTGATCGAGAGGGCCGGTGTCGCCACCGGTTCGCTGTACAAGAACTTCGGCGGCAAGGACGACCTCGTCGCCGCCTACCTCGCCGACCGCGACCTCCGCTGGCGCGAGCTGTGGGAGTCGTGCATCGCCGCCGAGACCGAGCCGGAGAAGCGAATACTGGCGATCTTCACCGCCGTCGAGCGGTGGTCCTCGGCCACGTCACTGTCGCGCGGTTGCGCACACGTCGCCGCCGCCACCCAGCTCCCGCCGGACCACCCAGGACTGACCACGGTCGCGGACCACAAACGCCACGTCGTCGCGCGGTTGGCCCGTGAGGTGGCCGCCGCGGGTGTCACCGATGCCGACCGGACGGCGCGCGATATCGCGCTCGTCTACGACGGCATGCTCAGCGCGCTGGCAGTCGGGCTGGAGGCGGATCCGGTCGGACGTGCCCGCCGGATCGCTCGGCTGCTGTTGGCCTCGGCCTGAGCGTGCGCCCGTCAGGCCGGTTGCGTCTGCTGGGCCGGCACACGACCGAACACCATCGACTCCTCGATGCGGTCGAACCGGTGGTCGATCGCATCGAGGACGTAGTTGTGCCGCACGTTCCACGGCCGGTGGGTACCGGACTTCGGCAGCGCGTGCGGTGCCCGCTGGACATAGCCGGCGTTGATGTTCCACGCCGGTTTCTCGGCCATCGGCTTGTCGCCGAGATGCGGGTAGGCGTGCGTGTAGCCGTGTTCCTCCATGAACGCGACCAGACGCGCGAACGCCCGCGCGGTCAGGTCGGCGCGCAGCGTCCACGAAGCGTTGATGTAGCCCACGCACCAGGCGAGGTTCGGGACGTCTTCGAGCATGTGTTCCTTGAAGACGAACCTGTCCTGCGGTTTGACCTCCGCACCGTCGATGGAGAGCGCCACGCCGCCGAGCGCCTGCAACTGCAGGCCCGTGGCGGTGACGATGATGTCGGCGTCGATGCGCTCACCCGAGCGCAGCACGACGCCGCGCTCGTCGAAGGTCTCGATGTGATCGGTGACGACCTCGGCACTGCCGTCGGCGATCGCGGTGTAGAGGTCGTCGTCGAGGCTGAGGCACATTCGCTGGTCCCACGGGTCGTAGTGCGGGTTGAAGTGCACATCGACCGGATAGCCCTCGGGCAGCGTCTTGGCGGCCTGATTGCGGATGAACCGCCGCACCAGGCGGGGCGCCTTCCGGGACAGCGCATAGGTGGAGACGATGAAGGCCAAGTTGTAGAACCGCACGAGGTGGAAGGCGATGCGCGCCGGGAACACCTTTCGGATGGCCTGCACCACCGGGTTGATCCGCGGTGAGGACAGCACGTAGGTGGGCGAGCGCTGCAGCATCGTGACATGGCCGGCCTGGCGGGCCAGCGCCGGGATCATGCTGATCGCCGTGGCACCGCTGCCGATCACCACGACGTTCTTGCCCGCGTAGTCGAGCGATTCCGGCCAGTGCTGAGGGTGTACGACCTCGCCGGTGAACTTCTCGATTCCGGGGAAGATCGGGCGGTAGGGCTCGTCGTAGTTGTAGTAGCCGGTGCCGAAGAACAGGAACCGACTGCGGTAGGTGCGCTGCCTGCCCTCCTGCTCGGTGTGCACGGTCCAGGTGTCGGTGGCCGAATCCCAGTCCGCCGCCAGCACGCGGGTGTCGAATCGAATGTGCGAGTCGATGCCGTGCTTGCGCGCGGTCGCGGTGAGGTAGTCGCGGATGTCGGCGCCGTCGGCGACGTTCTCCGGGCGGGTCCACCGCTCGAACGGGAAGCTCAACGTGAAGATGTCACTGTCGGAGCGGATCCCGGGATAGCGGAACAGGTCCCAGGTGCCGCCGATGCGGGCCCGCCGCTCGAGGATCGTGTACGTCAGGCCGGGATTCTTCTCCTGCATCCGATAGGCCGCGCCGATGCCGGATATCCCGGCACCGATGATCAGGACATCGGTGTGGTCAGCATCGGCGCTGCTCATGGAACCTCCATTGGTCCGCTTACGTACCGACCCCCACCATAGGGCTCACCCCCGCAGCGCGTCGACGATCTGGGCCAACGAATCCACGTCGATCGGCTGGGGCTGGTACAGGCAGATGCGGTCGGCCACTCCGGCCACCCGGTCGCGGATGTGCGCGGCGATCTCCGCGGGGGTGCCGCAGGCCGCGATCGTGTGCAGCACGTCGTCGGGGATCAGCCCGGCCATCTCCTGCCAGCGGCCCTGCTTGGACATCGCGTGCAGTTCGGGTTGCAGGTCGCCCCACCCGTGCAGATCGAGTACGGGACGGTAGGCGGGCGTGGAACCGTAGAACGCCAGCAACTGGCGGGTGGCGGCGTGGTCCGGGTTCTGGTCGGAGGCGACGGAGACGATGATCTCCGGGACGACGGTGAACTGCGCGGCGTCCCGGCCCGCGGCCGCGAGCCCGTCGGCGACGGCCGACATCGTCGACTCGTGCAGGAAGCGCTTCGTGCCGAACGGCATCACCAGCAGTCCGTCGGCGTGTTCGGCGGTCGCCCGGGTCAGCCGCGGCCCGAGGGCACCGACGTAGATCGGGGGCGGCCCGTATGTGTTGCCGCGCGGGGTGAAGTTCGGTGTCATCAGCGTGTGCCGGTAGAACTCGCCGCGGAAGTCCAGCCGCTCCCCGGTCTCCCACGTGGCGAAGATCGCCCGCAGGGCAGCGATCAGCTCCGTCATCCGCGCGACCGGGCGGTCGAAGTCGGCGCCGAACCGTTTCTCGATCTGCGTGCGGATCTGCGTGCCCAACCCGAGCGTGAACCGTCCGCGGGACAGGATCTGGTGGTCGATGGCCTGATGGGCCAGGTGAACCGGGTTGCGCGGAAACGCGATCGCCACGTTCGTCATCAGATCCAGTCCGCCGACGGTGGCGGCCAGTGTGAGTGGGGTGAACACGTCGTGCGGCCCCTCGAACGTGAAGACGCCGTCGGCGCCCGCTTCGCGCAGTGCGTGCGCGCGTTTGATGGCATCCGTGGGACCGAACAGCGCCGTCATCACCTGCACAACGTGAGAGCCTAGTCACATGAACGCACCGGTCGAGGCCGATGTCGTCGTGGTGGGGCTGGTGTCGCCGGACTCACGGCGGCCAGGGAACTGACGCGACACGGATACGGCGTCGTGGTCCTCGAGGGGCGTGACCGGGTCGGCGGGCGGGCGTACACGACGACGGTGGCCGGCGTCCCGGTGGACCTCGGCGCGACGTTCGTGGGGCCGACGCAGGAGGCGGTCACCGCACTGGCGGCCGAGCTGGGCTGCGCCACCGTGCCAACGCACAACCGCGGGAAGAACCTGATCCGCTGGCGCGGCCGGGTGCGCTCCTACCGCAGCACCGTTCCGCGGCTGTCCATCCTGGAGTTGCTCGACGTCTCGCGTATCCAGTGGCGGTTCGAGCGGTTGTGCAAACAGGTCCCGGTGGCGACGCCGTGGACCGCGCCGAGCGCGCACCGGCTCGACGAGCTCAGCCTCGAGGGGTGGCTGCGTTCGGTGCGGGCGAGCGCCTCGACCCGCGATCTGATGGCGATCATGTCGCGGGTGACGTGGGGGTGTGAACCCGGAGCGGTGTCGATGCTGCACGCGGTGCGCTACGTCAAGGCCGCAGGCGGCATCGGATGCATGCTCGACGTCGAAGGTGGCGCGCAGCAGGACCGCTTCCCCGACGGCACCCAGCAGCTCGCCGTGCGGATGGCAGAAGAGCTGGGCGAGCGGGTGAGGACCGGGGTTCCGGTGCGGCGCGTGGAGCGGTTGAGCGACGGCACCGTGCAGGTCGGCACGGACCGCGGCCGGACGAAGGCGAAAGCGGTGATCATCGCCGTCGCTCCGGCCCACCGCGGCGCGATCGAGTTCGAGCCGCCACTGCCGACCGGCTACACCGGCCTGGCCGAGCGCTGGCCGCAGGGCCGGCTCAGCAAGGCCTACGCCGCCTACGACAAACCCTTCTGGCGCGAGGGCGGGTGCTCGGGTGAGGCGCTGTCGGACGAGGGTCCGGTGTTCATCACCTTCGACGTCAGCCCGTCGGACGACGGGCCGGGCATTCTGCTCGGGTTCACCGACGCGGCCGCGTTCGATCAGCTCGCCCCCGACGAACGGCGGCGTCGGGCGATCGCCGGATTCACCGCGCTGTTCGGCGATCCCGCCTCGAAGCCGATCGACTACGTCGACCATCTCTGGGGGGAAGAAGCCTTCGCGCCGGGTGGTCCCACGGCAGCGGTCCCCCCGGGTGCCTGGACCACCTACGGCCAGTGGCTTCGGGAACCTTTCGACGGAATCCATTGGGCCGGAACGGAAACCGCGGACCAGTGGACCGGGTTTCTCGACGGCGCGGTGCGCTCGGGCCGGCGGGCGGCCGCCGAGGTGCATCAGCGGTTGTCGCGTTAGGACCCGCTGGCCCGCCGCTGGTTCACCGACTCGACGAGCTCGCGCAGGGCGCCGTTGACCTCGTCGGGCCGCTCCAGGATGGCGCAGTGCCCGCCGGAGAGTTCGAGGAACTGCGCCAGGTCGGGCACGGTCTCGGCAATCCGTCGTGCCGAACTGATCGGCAGGAGTCGGTCCTTCTCGCTGCCGATGACCAGTGTCGGCACGTTGAGGTTCTCCAGGCCGATGTGGCGCGGTCCCATCGATTCGACCAGCACCCTGGCCCAACCGCCCCGGCCGGCGGCCGGGGTGCCGGCGAACAACTCGAATACGAACGCGGCGACCTCGGGGTCGGCGGCGGCGCCGACGGCCAGCCGTGAGACGAACCGGCGGCTCGGCCGGTGCGCGGCGGCCAGCAGCGGTGCCGCGCCGAAGGTCTTGATGAGGGTCCGGGCGGCGCGCACCCGGGTCGCCGACAGCCGATGCGGTACGGGTAGGAACTGAATGTCGCGCAGCAGATCCCCGGTGGTGGTGTTGATCAGCGCCACGCCGGCGACCCGTCGGGCAACCCGTTCGGGGAAGCGTTCGGCCCAGGACGTGATCGCGATGCCGCCCATCGAGTGCCCGGCCACCACCGCCCGTTCGTGCGGGGCGACGGTCGCCTGCAGCACCGCGTCGAGGTCGGCGGCGAGGTAGTCGAGGCTGTAGTTGCCGCGCCGCGGCGGAACGCCGCTGCGGCCGTGGCCCCGGTGGTCGTAGGCGATGACGCGGTGGTCGCGGGCGAGGTCGGCGATCTGGTAGGCCCACACCCGGATGGCGCAGGTGATGCCGTGCGCGAGGACGACCGGCGGGGCGTCTTCGGGTCCGAAGACCTCGGTGTGCAACCGGACCCCGTCGACGGAGCGCACGGGGGTCACCCGGCTCGGCGGCAATGCCTGCACGGCAGCGAATCGGCTGATCTTCGCCCTGCTCACCACTGCTCCCATCGATTCCGGCGGCGTTGCCGGGAGAATCAGCTTAGCTGCCGTTGACCAGGACCGGCTTTATTGCCCGGCCGGTCTTGGCGGCTGACCAGGCGGCGTCGAAATCCTCGAACGCGAAGGTGGTGACGAGCCGCTCGAGCGGCAGTTCGCCGGCCTTGGCGAGGGCCACGAGCCGCGGGATGAACGTGTGCGGTTCGCTGTCGCCTTCGACGACTCCCCGCACGGTCAGTCCGCGGCCCATGATCAGCCCGACCGGTAGCGGTGCGACGGGGGGCGCCGAGGCCGACGAGCGCCAGTGCGCCGCGAGGACGCAGGACGGTCAGTGCGGTGGTCAGCACCTCGGGTACCGCGGTGGTGTCGACGGCCGCGTGCGCTCCGCCGCCGGTCAGTTCCCGCACGGCCGCGGTGACGTCGCCTGCGGAGGGGTCGACGGCGGCGGTCGCACCCAGGTCGATGGCCAGGTCACGTCGCTGCGGCACCGGGTCGACCGCGACGATGGTGCGACAGCCGGCGATTCGCGCACCCATCACCGCCGACAACCCGACGGCGCCGGCCCCGAACACCACCACCGTGTCCTCGGGACGCACGGCCAGCGCGTTGAGCACGGTGCCGACCCCGGTCTGCACACTGCAGCCGAGCGGAGCGGCCAACGCCGGCTCGAGGCCGTCGTCGATGGAGACCGCGTTTCCTTGCCGCGCAATGGCATACGTGGCGAGGCTGGACTGCCCGAAGAAGCCCCCGGCGATGGGATGACCGTCGAGACGCAGCGCACTGGACTCCCCCGCACCGTCGCCCCGCATGTTGTGGTCGGTGGAGGACTCGCAGTACGCGGGCCGGCCTGTCACGCAGTACGGGCATCGACCGCAGCTGGCGAAGGTCAGCACCACTGGTTGGCCGCCCCGTAGCTCGGCCTGCGGTCCGGTGGCCACCACCGTGCCCGCGCCTTCGTGGCCGAAGACCATGGGCAGTCGCCTGGCCGGCCAGCGGGCGGCGACGCTGATGTCGGTGTGGCAGATTCCCACCGCGTCGATGCGCACCAGCACCTCCTCACCGACCGGTGGGCGGAGAACGACGTCGGTGAGGGCGGGGTCTGCGCCGGCTTCGAAGAGGACCGCGGCACGGGCGTCGATCACCCCGGGATGTTAAATGGTGCCCGTCGACGGAAGGAAGGCCACCATGCGCGCGGTCCAGATTGCCCGGTTAGACGGTCCCGAAGCGGTTCAGGTCGTCGACGTCCCAGAACCAGGCGTAGAACCCGACGCGGCCGATCAGGTGCTGATCGACGTCCACGCGGCCGGTGTGGCGTTTCCGGATGCCTTGCTCACGCGTGGGCTCTACCAGTACAAGCCCGAGTTGCCGTTCACCCCGGGCGCCGAGATCGCCGGCGTGGTGCGCAACGCGCCCGCCGGTTCCGGCATCTCGGCGGGTGACCGGGTCGCGGGGCTGACCATGCTGTCGGGCGGGATGGCCGAAGTCGTTGCGCTTCCGCCGGATCGGGTGTTCCCGCTGCCCGAGGCGGTGTCGTTCGAAGCCGGTGCGGGCCTGTTGTTCAACGACCTGACCGTCCACTGCGCGCTGCGCACCCGCGGCCGCCTCGCGTCGGGTGAGACGGTTCTCGTGCACGGCGCCGCAGGCGGAATCGGGACCTCGACGCTGCGCCTGGCACCCGCGTTCGGGGCGGCACGCACCATCGCCGTGGTGAGCACCGAGGACAAGGTCGAGGTCGCCAGGGCCGCAGGTGCCGACGAGGTGGTGCTGGCCGAGGGCTTCAAAGATGCGGTGAAGGAGTTGACGGATGGCCGCGGTGTCGACGTCGTCGTCGACCCGGTCGGTGGTGACCGCTTCACCGATTCGCTGCGCTCGCTGGCCCCGGGGGGACGCCTGCTGGTGATCGGATTCACCGGCGGGGAGATCCCCACCGTGAAGGTGAACCGCCTGCTGCTCAACAACGTCGATGTCGTCGGTGTGGGTTGGGGCGCTTGGACGTACACCCATCCGGGCTACGTGCGCGAGCAGTGGGCGGAGCTCGAACCCCTCCTGGCGTCCGGCGCGGTGTCGGCGCCGCAACCCGATGTCTACCCGCTCGACCGCGCCGCGGAAGCCATTGCGGCACTGGAGAAGCGGACCGCGAAAGGCAAAGTCGTCATCGCGGTGCGGTGAACGCTCAGGGTGCGGCGATGTAGTCCATCGGCGGACCGTCGGGTCCCACGGCGGCCTGATCGGCGACCGCGGTGGCGACGGGCTGGCCGGCCTGGACGGTGGCGAAGACCGCCACCCGGTCATCGACGGCGAACGATGCGGCGGGGCTGGCGGGCTGCTGGCGGTCGGCCGTCACCGCGTGCGTGTCGGGCGTGATCCGGTAGGTCTGGATGAGGCCGTCGTCGCTTCGCGTGGTGACCGAATCGGCGGTCACGGCGATGACGGTGCCGTGCTGGGTGACCGGGGCAGTGCTGGCGGCCTGCGGCGCGTCCGCCGGAGCCGCCGGTTCGGGCGAGGAGAAGTGCACGATCGCACCGGCGAGAACACCCGCGGACGCGACGGCGAACGACAGCGAGCCGCCCACGACGATGGGCCACTGCGCCGCCCGACGTCGGGTCATCGGTGCTGGTGACCGGTGTTTTCCACTCATACCTCTGCGCTCCACGAAGTTGTGCATCTGCGGGTTTTCTACCCATGCGCTCCCCCGTGCAAACAGCATCGCCCCTGGAAAAGCTTCCCGCACCCCCTCTGACCTGCGAAGATAACGGCGTTAATTTCGGTCCGGGCGACCCCTTTCCCGGCGTGAGAGCGGCCCGGTGAGGCGCGCCGCGCGATGGGCGGCGGTGCGGACGACGCGACACAGCGCACCCCACCGGTCACAGGTGAACGGCGGTCCCACACTGTAAAGTCCCAGGAGTTCCCGCACTCGAAAGCCCGATCGTCGATTGGCACAAGCGAGAAGCTCGGTCGAAGGAAGGCGCAATGGCGTTCGACTCAATCCAGTCCCTCTCGCTGTCGACGGCGCCCGCGCGCATAGCGGACATGCTTCGGTCGGCGATCCTGGACGGGAGCTTCCCGCCGGGCGCCCAGCTCACCGAGTCCCAGCTGGCCGAGCGGCTCAACGTCAGCCGTGGGCCGGTGCGTGAGGCGATGCAGCGGCTGGTGCAGGAGGGGCTGCTGTGGACCAAGCCGCATCACGGGACTTTCGTCGTCGAGCTCGGCACCAGCGACGTGCCGGACATCTACCTCGCCCGGCGGGCCATCGAGGGTACGGCCGCCATCCGGGTGATGAGCCGGCCGAAGAAGGCGCAGGCGTTCAAGGCTCTCGACGCGGCGCTGGCCGAGCTGAAGCGCGCGATCGGTGACGGCGATTGGCGCGAGATCGTGGCGGCCGAACTGAACTTCCACGAAGTTCTCGTCTCCGAGGCCGGCAGCGAACGGCTGAGCCGCATGTTCCGCACGCTCAGTGCGGAGAGTCAGCTGTGTATGGCGGCCTACATCGAAGATCACCCGGAGTGGCTCAAGGGTCTGGTCTCCGAGTACAAGGCCTTGCTGGCGGCGATGCGGCGCGGCGACAAGGCCGACACGTTGGAGCGCATCGACCGCTCCTTCGAACTCGACGAATCGCTGACCTACTACGGGAACGTGGATTCGCACGTACGTCAGCCGGAAAGCTCCCCTGCCGCCAAGGCGTGACCTCCGCGGCCGTCTCGCGGTGTGGGCACGGTGCGGCGCGCTCGCCGCTCTCGGATGTGCACGAACCGCACGGCTGATGGCTCAGAGCCACCGTACCGCGATGCTGTAAATTGTCGACAACTCAGCGTGAGACGGGCGTCGAGCGCTACGGATGAGGTGGAGGCCTTATGAACGATGGCGGCGCCGAACCCACCACCGCTGTCGCGACGGCCGCGACCGCCCTGGCCGAACTCTCGGCCGCGGGTATCGACGTCGACACCTCCACCCGGCGGCGGGCGGAATACTCCTTCGACGCCTCGAACTACCGCCTCCCGCCGCTGGGCGTGGTCTTCCCGCGTTCGGTCGACGAGGTGGTGCGAACGGTCCGGGTGTGCGCCGAACACGGGGTGGCGGTGACGAGCCGCGGCGGTGGAACCTCGTTGGCGGGGAACGCGATCGGCCGGGGTCTGGTGCTCGACTTCTCCCGGCACATGAACGGTGTCGCGTCGGTCGACGAATCGGCCCGCACGGCCCATGTGCAGCCCGGGATCGTGCTGACCGAATTGCAGCGCCACGTGCAAGGCGCGACCGACGGCCGACTGACCTTCGCCCCGGATCCGTCGAGCAAGTCGCGTGCCACCGTCGGCGGTGCGATCGGCAACGACGCCTGCGGCAACCACTCCGTGCGATACGGTCGCACCTCCGACCACGTCGTCGCCCTCGACGTGGTCACCGCGGCAGGCCACCGGCTCACCGCCACCCCCGACGGGGTCCGCGCCACCGACCCGGACGATGCCCCGGCCGTCGCGGCGGCGGCCCGCATCGCCGCCGATCTGCACGCACTGGCGGACGACCACCTCGCCGACTTCCGGCTCGAACTCGCCCGTTTCCCTCGCCAGGTCTCCGGCTACCACCTGGCGAATCTGTTGCCCGAGCACGGGTTCAACGTGGCACGCGCACTGGTCGGCAGCGAGGGCACGTGCGCGGTCATCGTCGGGGCGACGGTGTCACTCGTGCCGGTGGCGCCGTCGGCCATGTTGTTGTGCCTGGGCTATGCAGACCTCGTGGACGCCGCCCGGGACAACGCGCTGCTCCTGCGCTACTCCCCCGCCGCGATCGAGGGCATCGACTCGCTGATCGTCGACACCATGCGCCATCTGCGCGGACCTGATTCCGTCGTGGGACTCCCGGCGGGCAACGCCTGGCTGTACGTCGACATCGACGGCGAGGATCGCACCGAGGTGGAGGCGCGCGGCGCGGAGCTGGTCGACGAACTGCGGGCCGCCGGGCGGCTCGTCGAGGCGCGCGTGGTGGCCGACCCGGCCGAACGCGCGTCGCTGTGGCGGGTACGCGAAGACGGTGCGGGGCTGTCGGCCCGCCTCGTCGGCGGCGGCGAGTCGTGGACCGGCTGGGAGGATTCGGCGGTCGCGCCCGACCAGCTGGCCGACTACCTCGTCGCGATCAAGGCCCTGCTCGCCGAGTTCGGTCTGACCGGCGTCATGTACGGGCACTTCGGCGCCGGATGCATGCACATCCGCATCGACTTCGATCAGCGGACCGAGCAGGGGCGCGACGTCATGTCCCGGTTCATCCGCCGCGCCGCCGAACTGTGCGTGCGCTTCGGCGGTTCGATGTCGGGTGAGCACGGTGACGGCCGGGCGCGCTCGGAACTGCTGCCGCTGATGTACAGCCCGGCCACCATGGCGGCGTTCTCCCGGTTCAAGCAGATCTGGGACCCGGACGCCATCCTGAACCCCGGGGCGATCGTCGACCCCGAGCCGTTGATGGACAACCTGTGGCTCGCGGGCGTCGACTCACGCGAATGGCCGACCTCGTTCGACCTCACCCCGGCCCATGACGTCCCGGTCAGCGGATTCGTCCACGCCGTGCAGGGTTGCATCGGAGTGGGCCGCTGTCGTGCCCCCAGCGGCGGCGTGATGTGCCCGAGCTACCGCGCCACCGGCGACGAGAAGGACTCCACTCGCGGCCGGGCGCGCGCGCTTCAGGAGATGGTGCGCAACTCGCCGACCGTCGCCGAGGGCTGGCGCTCCGACGACGTGCGCGAAGCTCTCGACCTGTGTTTGTCGTGCAAGGCCTGTTCCACCGACTGCCCGGTGGGGGTCGACATGGCCACCTACAAATCCGAGTTCTTCGATCACTACTACCGTGGCCGCCGCAGACCGATGTCGCACTATTCGCTCGGGTGGCTGCCCACGTGGCTGGAGATCACCACCCGGACCGCACCGCTGGTCAACCTACTCACCCGGGGCCGTAGGGGGCGCGCGGCGGCCCGGCTCGGCGGTCTCACAACCCACCGCGCAATGCCGTCGTTCGCCTCCGCCAGACGGATCCGGGCCGAACTGCCCGCCCCCGCCACCGGCGGTGACGTCGTGTTGCTCGCCGACACGTTCACACGTGGATTCCGGCCGGAAGTCGCCGGAGCGGCGGCGCGTGTCCTGGCGGATGCCGGTATGTCGTCGGAGTGCCGCACCGACGCCTGCTGCGGGCTCACCTGGATCTCGACGGGTCAGCTGTCGAAGGCCGAGAAACGACTCGCGAAGGCCGCCGAGACACTCGACGACGGGACCGACCGGCCGATCGTCGTGCTGGAACCCAGTTGCGCGGCAGCCTTTCGCACAGACCTGCCCGAGCTCGTCCACACCGATGCGGCCCGCCGGGTGGCCGGCCGGATCCGCAGCTTCGCGCAGATGGTCGCCGAATGCGCCGACAACGGTTGGCGGCCCGCCCATCAGCTCCCCGACGAGGTGACGGTTCAGACCCACTGCCATGAGTACGCCGTCTTCGGTGCGGCCACGCAGCGGCGCACGCTGCAGGCGCTCGGGGTCGGCAAGGTCCGTGAGGCCACCGGATGTTGCGGCGTGGCAGGTAATTTCGGTTTCGAACCCGACCATTACGACGTGAGCATGAAGGTCGCCGAACAGGGGCTGGCCCCCGCTCTGCGGGAGACACCGTCCGACGTACCCGTACTCACCGATGGGTTCAGCTGTCACATGCAGGTGCGCCAGTTGGACGCCGACCGGTCGTCCCAGCATCTCGCCCAGCTACTCGACCGGCGACCGTAGTCTCGCCGTCGGCGAGGTTGTTGACAATTTACAATCGACAGCCGATGATTTCGGCATGACTACCGCCATCGCTTTCGCCCCGCGTGCCGGCCAGCAGTCGGTTCCCACCGGCCTCCTCATCGCGGGAACCTGGCGCGACGCCGCCGACGGCAGCACGTTCGAGGTCGAGAACCCCGCCACCGGCGAGGTGATCGCCGTGATCGCGAACGGCGGGCCGCAGGACGCCGACGCCGCGCTGTCCACCGCCGCCGACGTGCAGAAGACGTGGGGCCGCACCGCCCCGCGCCTGCGCGCCGACATTCTGCGCCGGGCATACGACTTGGTCATGGAACGGCAGGATTGGATCGCCGAGATCATGACGTCAGAGATGGGCAAGCCGCTGGCCGAAGCCCGGGGCGAGGTCGCCTATGCCGCCGATTACCTGCGCTGGTTCTCCGAGGAAGCGGTGCGCATCGACGGGGACGCCGGCATCTCCGGTGACGGCAAGAACCGGATCTTCGTCACCCGCGAACCGGTCGGCCCCTGCGTTCTCGTCACGCCCTGGAACTTCCCGCTCGCCATGGGAACCCGCAAGATCGCCCCCGCGGTCGCCGCGGGCTGCACGATGGTGCTCAAGCCGCCGCAGCAGACGCCGCTGACATCACTTGCCCTGGCCACCATCCTGATGGAGGCCGGCCTGCCGGACGGCGTACTGAACATCGTGACCACCACGTCCGCTGGTTCTGTTGTCGGACAATGGATGTCGAGCAAGCTGGCACGCAAGGTGAGCTTCACCGGTTCTACCGAGGTGGGTAAGGTTCTGCTACGCCAGGCCGCGGACAACGTCATGAAGTCCTCGATGGAGCTCGGCGGCAACGCCCCGTTCATCGTCTGCGCCGACGCCGATCTCGACGTCGCGGTCGAGGGCGCGATCGCGGCCAAGATGCGCAACATGGGTGAGGCGTGCACGGCCGCCAACCGCCTCTACGTGCACCGCAGTGTCATCGAGGAATTCTCGACGCGCCTGGCCGCCCGCATGGGTGACTTGCGGGTGGGCAACGGCATGGACGCCGACGTTCAGGTCGGCCCGTTGATCGACGACAAGGGGCGCACCAAGGTCCAGCAGTTGGTCGACGACGCGCTCAGCCGTGGCGCGGTCGCGGTGACCGGCGGCACCACCCCCGAGGGACCGGGTTACTTCTACCCGCCGACTGTGCTGACGAACGTCCCGGCCGATGCCGATCTGATGTCCGAGGAGATCTTCGGCCCGGTCGCCCCCGTGGTTCCGTTCGACGACGAAGACGAGATGATCCGCCTGGCCAACGACACCGACTGGGGTCTGGTCGGCTACGTGTTCTCCCAGAATCTCGACCGGGCCTTCGATCTGAGCGAACGTCTCGAGGTGGGGATGGTCGGCATCAACACCGGCATCGTCGCGAACCCCGCGGCGCCCTTCGGTGGCGTGAAGCAATCGGGTCTCGGACGCGAGGGCGGCAAGGTGGGCATCGACGACTTCCTCGAGTACAAGTACATGACGACGCCGCGGCGCCGCGGGGCGTGACCCGCCGCCGAGCGGGGTTCTGACCGGGGACGTGTCAGGACGCAGATCGCCTAGCATCGGTGTGATGCTGGGGTTGGACCGTTTACGCGCGCTGTGCGCGGTGGCCGACCACGGGTCGATCGCCGCCGCAGCGCGCGACCTGCACGTCACCCCGTCTGGGGTTTCCCAGCAACTGGCCAAGCTCGAGAGAGAGGTGGGCGCCCCTCTGCTGGTCCAGGTCGGCCGTGGCGTCCAGCTGACCCAGGCCGGCCGCCTGCTCGCCCACCGCGGCGAGGAGATCCTGTCGCTGCTGGCACAGGCGCAATCCGAGGTGGCCTCCTTGGACCGCGACGTCTCGGGTGAGCTGGTCCTCAGCGCGGTGGTGTCGGCCGGACGCGTGGTGGTTCCCGAGGCCATCGCCCAACTGCGGCAACTGCATCCGGCGCTCAGCGTCACTTTCGTCGCCGACGACACCGACGACATCGTTCCCGCCGTCGTTCGGCGCGATGTGGACCTGGCCCTCGTCGAGGGTTTCTCCACGATGCCCCGCCAGCTTCCCGACGAGGTCGTGTACACCCGCATCCACGACGACGTCGTCGACGTCGCGCTCCCCGCGAACCATCCCCTCGCCCATCACGACATCGTCGAACTCGCGCAGGTCACGGATCTGCCGTGGACCACGTGGCGCACGGGTGAGGTGTTCCACACCTGGCTGATGCACACGCTGCGCGGCCGGGGCGTGCAGCCTCAGATCAAGTACGAGGTCCCCGAATTCGCCGCACAACTCGAATTCGTGGCGCGCGGACTGGCCGCCGCGCTCGTCCCGCGGCTGGCGCGGGTATGGGTGCCGGGCGACGTCGCATTGGTACCGGTGCACCCGCGGTTGCAGCGCGAGATCTACGCGGTGCGCCGCAAGGACAACGACAGGCCCTCGGTGCGCGCCGGTATGGAGGTACTCAGGGGGATATTCGAGGCCATCGCCGCCTCACCCGGCTCCTAAGGTTGTTTATTGTCGACAACCTACGATACTGTGGGTTGGCCCACACTTCTCTCTGCCATCACGGCGGGAGACAGGCGTGTCCGAACACGCTCAGGGACAACGACGAAGGGATGCAGTCCATGGCCGACTACGCAGTCATCAACCCCGCCACCAACGAGACCGTCCGTGAGTATCCGTCCATTGACGACGCGGCGCTCACCGCTGCCATCGAGCGGGCGGACAAGGCACACCGTAGCTGGAAGACCCGCACGGTCGCCGAACGCGCCGCAGTCATCGGCAGGGTCGCCGACCTCTACGAGGAGCGGGCCGAAACCCTCGGCGCGATCATCACCAGGGAGATGGGCAAGCCGATCACATCGGCGATGGGCGAGGCCACATTCACCGCCTCGATCTACCGCTACTACGCAGACATCGCGGAGTCGCTGCTCGCCGACGAACCTCTCCCCCTGCTGGGCGGCACGGGTTCCGCGGTGATCCGCCGGGCGCCGATCGGCGTGGTCCTCGGCATCATGCCGTGGAACTACCCGTACTACCAGGTGGCTCGCTTCGCCGGCCCGAACCTGTTGGTGGGCAACACCGTCCTGCTCAAGCCCGCACCGCAGTGCCCTGAGTCGGCAGAGGCGATGGCGGCGATCTTCGACGACGCCGGTCTGCCTGCCGACGCCTACGTCAGCATCCTGGCGACCAACGCGCAGATCGAGGCGGTGATCGCCGATCCGCGGGTACGCGGTGTCTCCCTGACCGGTTCGGAGGTTGCCGGTGCGGCGGTAGCGGAGGCGGCGGGCCGCAACCTCAAGAAGGTCGTACTCGAACTCGGTGGCTCGGATCCGTTCATCGTGCTGTCCACCGACGACATGGACGGCATCGTCGGCAAAGCCGTCGGGGCCCGCATGGGCAATGCCGGCCAGGCGTGCAACGCCGCCAAGCGATTCATCGTCGCCGACCACCTGTACGACGAGTTCCTCGCCAAGTTCACCGCCAAGATGGCCGAGCGCACGCCCGCCGACCCGCAGAGCCCGGAGACCACCACCGGTCCGCTGTGTTCGACGCGTGCCGCCGAGCGGTTGGAGGCTCAGGTCACGCGAGCGGTCGAACAGGGTGCGACCCTGGCGCTCGGCGGCGGTCGGCGCGGCGCCTTCTTCGAACCCACCGTCCTCACCGACGTCAGCCCGGACTCCGACGCCTTCAGGCAGGAGTTCTTCGGCCCCGTCGCCCAGGTGTACCGCGTGGGTTCCGAGGCAGAGGCTGTCGGACTGGCCAATGCCACCGAATTCGGCCTCGGCTCTTACCTGTTCACCACCGACGCAGAGCAGGCGCAGCGTGTCGCCGATCAGATCGAGGCCGGCATGGTGTTCGTGAACACGACCGACGGCGAAGGCCCCGAAGTCCCGTTCGGCGGGGTGAAGAAGTCGGGTTTCGGCCGTGAACTGGGCCGCCTCGGTGCCGACGAGTTCGTGAACAAGAAACTCATCCGGGTCGGTTAGCGGAAACGGATCGGGGAGCCATCCACTCGGACGGCTCCCCGATCCGCGCCGGGCGCGACGCGACGATCAGGCGCGCGACTGCCGGCTCTCTCTGCGGGCGAAGTCACCGCGATACTCCAGCGTCTCGTCGAGAGCGAAATGCTCGTCGACCAGTTTCTGCATCTGCTGTCTGTCGCCGCGCCAGAGAGCGGCGACCAGTTCGCGGTGCTCCCGAACCGCGGTCGTGGGCCAGGACGGATTGCCTTCGACCAGTGCCGCCATGCACAAGCGGGTCTCGGCGGTGAGCGTCCGGAACATCCGCGTGAGGCGGACGCTGCGCGCAGAGTTCACGAGGATTTCGTGGAAGTGAGCGTCCGCGTGGACCATGTCGATCCAACCGCCCGCTTCGATCGCGGTTTCGATCCCCTCGATTGCCTGCTCCAGTGCGCGAAGCGCCGCAGCCTTGTCGGGAAGGCTCATCAGCCGGACGGCGGCCGTGCCCTCCACCGCACGGCGGGTCAGATAGATGTCAGCGACGTCCTCACGACCGAGGTCCACGACGAACGTGCCGTGGTGTGGTTTGGTCCAGAGCAGTCCTTCCTGCACGAGGCGCTGCATCGCCTCACGGACGGGACCACGGCTGACGCTCAGCCGGTCGGCCAACTGCGTCTCGGTCAGCTGGGCGCCGGGCGGAAAGCTGCCGTCCAAGATCGAAGAACGAATGACGTCGGCGATTCTGCCCGGGGCGGTGGACAGCGAGATCGGCTCGATGCTCTCGAAAGCCATCAGCGTGCCGCGCCCACCGGGAGGTTGCCTTTGTCGACGAGGTTGCGCAGTGGCACACCGCGGTTCCAGCGGTCGAGGTTGTCGACGAACAGAGCGACCGACTGCTCCTGCCATCCGATCACGTCGCCCGACATGTGCGCGGAGACGAGCACGTTGTCCATGCCCCAGAACGGGTGCTCGGCGGGCAGCGGTTCCTGAACGAACACGTCGAGCGCGGCGGCCGCGATGTGTCCGGACCGGAGCTGCGCCAGCAGCGCGTCCTCGTCGACCAACGGACCGCGGCCCACGTTGACCAATCGCGACCCTGGTTTGAATCGCGCCAGCCGCTGCGCATCGATGACTCCGGCGGTCTCCGGAGTCAACGGCAGCGCGACCACGACATCGTCAGCGGTGGGCAGCAATTCGTCGATCCGGGCCATCGGGTGAATGGAGCCGAGCTCGGCGTCCTGGCGAGCGGAGCGCCCGACGACGTCGACGATCATCCCGACATCGCGAAGCAGCAGGGCGATCTCACGGCCGACGCCGCCGGGACCCAGAACGAGCACGCGCCTGCCCCGGATCGTCCCCACTGCCCGGTGGTCCCACGTCGCCGTCCGCTGCGACTCGACGGTGCGGCGCAGATCCTTGGCGAAGTACAGCAGCGCGGCAAGCACCCACTCCGCCATCGGCGGCTCGAACACACCTCGCGTATTGGTGATGGTGGCGGGTGAGTCGACGATCTCGGGAGTCAGCAGAGCGTCCAGACCGACGCTGTTGGTGTGGACCCACTTCAGGCCGGCCGGCCCTACCTTGCGCAGCAGGTCGCTCTTGAAATCCCAGACGAAGGCGATGTCGGCCTGAGCCTGGGCACGACGTAGCTCGTCTTCGTTGTCCACGACGATCACGTTCGCGACCCGATCGAGCGCGTCGAACGCCTGCGGGAGAACCGAGTCCTCGAGACGGATCACGATGACATTCGGTTGGTTCATGGGTCGATCCTATCGTTGAATGTTGACAATCTGCCCCGGCCCACTGGTCTGCCACGGGTATGGAAGGGGGCGCCCCGTCGGGACGCCCCCTCCACCCCCCTGTGCGGATCAGGCCTTGGGCTTGACCATCACGTGTTTGACATTGGTGAAGTCGTCGAGCGACATCGTGGACAGAGTCTTGCCGTAACCGGAGTGTCCATAACCGCCGAAGGGCATCTCGGGGACCGTGTTCTGATGGTGGTTGACCCACACCGTTCCGAATGCGAGCGCCGCCGTCATGCGCTGGGTGCGGTCCAGGTCGTTCGTCCAGATGCTCGCGGCGAGACCGTAGGCGACATCATTGGCCATCCGCAGCATCTCATCGTCGTCGGACGCCTTCTGGATGGTCACCACCGGGCCGAAGACCTCCTTCTGGATGATCTCCGACTCCTGCGCGACGTCGGTGATGACCGTCGGCGCGTAATAGAATCCGTCCCGGTCAAGAGTCACACCGCCGCAGCGCACCGTGGCTCCGGCCTCACGCGCGCGATCCACCATGTCCACGACGCGGCGCAATTGCTTGTCCGAAACCAGCGGTCCCATTGTGGTGGCGTCATCCGCGGGATCACCGACGACGATGTCGCGGACGCGCGCGAGGTAGGCGCCGACGAACTGGTCGTAGACCCCGGCCGAGACGATGATCCGGCACGCCGCACAGCAATCCTGTCCGGTGTTCCCGAACCCGCACGCCACCAGTGCATCGATCGCCGCGTCGATGTCGGCGTCGTCGAACACCAGCACAGGGGCCTTGCCTCCCAGCTCCAGGTGCACATGCTTGAGGTCGGTTGCCGCATTGGCAGCCACCCGCATCCCCGTGGTCGTGTCACCGGTGAGCGAGACCAACCCGATGCCCGGGTGTGCGACCAGCTTCTCCCCGAGTCGCCCGTCGCCGAGGACGACGTTGAACACGCCCGCGGGCAGGATGTCGGCCACCAGTTCGGCGAACCGGATCGTGGTGAGCGGTGTGAGCTCGGAAGGCTTCAGTACCACCGTGTTCCCGGCCGCGAGGGCCGGCGCCATCTTGAACACCGCCTCGAGCAACGGGAAGTTCCACGGAGTGATGAGACCGACCACCCCGATCGGTTCGCGCAGCGTGTAGGAGAGGATGCCAGGTGAGTATCGACCGGCGTTCAGTCCGTGTGCCGACCGGGCGGCTCCGGCCGCCCAGCGCAGCGCATCGGCGGTCGGCGCGATCTCCTCACGCGCATGGCTGATCGGCTTTCCGACGTTGCGGGACTCTAGGTCGGCCAGTTCTGCACCGAAAGCCTCGATGCGATCAGCGATCTGGAGCAGATACGGTGCTCGCTCCCCCGGTGTGAGGCCGGCCCAGCCCGCAAGTGCGTCGGTGGCGCGGGCGACGGCCGCATCCACGTCGAGATCCATCGGGAGTTCGGCGATGGTCGAGCCGTCGGCCGGGCTGACCACCCGAAGGGTGTCTTCTGCAGGGGTGGTGACCACCGCGGTGCCTGTCAATGGATCGCCTTTCTCGACACTCACCCGGCGGAGGCTGCCCGCCAAGCGTTGATTGTCGACAATCTACGGCAGCGCTGGGCGCTGGAGCAAGGGTTCAGCGGCAGAAAGGAACCGGCACTCCAATGCATAAGCGCAGCTGAACGACGCTGACAAGTGAATGTACATTGTTGACAATCTTCGAATGTGCCACTTAGCGTTCCCGCCATGATGTTGCACACAGCCCCCTCTCCGACGCCGTTGGTGGACGGCAAGGCCTACGTGCTCGGCGGCACCGTCGAGCACGAGAACCGAATCAGCTGGGTACCGCCCGACACCGCGGGGTCGGCGGCCCTGAACGCCTTCGTGCTCACCGAAGGCAACAAGGGCCTGGTGGTTGACACGTCACTGCCCGTGATGGGCGACGCGATCGTCGAGCAGCTTCGCGACCTCGGTCTCGAGCGCCTCACCATCCTGATGACCCGCCCCGTCGAATTCGACAGCATGGGCAACACCGAGCATCTGCTGCGCCACTTCGAGGTCGACGCGGTCTACTCCGAGCTGATGTTCCCGCCGCAGGATTGGACGACCTTCCGTGACGAGGACGGCGTACCGCCGTTCGAGGGCAGGGTCTACAAGAAGGGCACCGTGATCGAGCCTGTCGAGGGCCGGCCGGTGGAACTGATCGACGCACGGTTGAAGTTGCTCGCGTGTGCGTGGGTATTCGATCCCGCGACGGGGATCCTGTTCACCTCGGACGCGTTCTCGCACGGCATGGCGCCGGAACCGGGAATTCAGGTGCTCACGTCCGCCAACGACACCACCACCATGGAAGACGTCACCGCGCAGCTGCTCACGAAGTACGACTGGCTGGCTGCCGCCTACACCGATCCGCTGCGCAAGTTCCTGGCCGACGTCTTCGACAACCACGACGTCACGACCATCGCCCCGACCGTCGGGTGCGTACTGCAGGGGCGCGACACCGTGAAACGACACTACGAGCTGGTGGACACCGCCCTGAGCCAGCTCAAGGAAATGGAGGACATCCTATGACCGCGTTGATCAATCAGTTCGGCGTCGTCGAAGACCCCGACAACACCGCGGGCAAGGTGTTGCCGCGCGAGATCGCACCCGGCGTGCACTGGCTCGGCGACTGCATGCTCTGGCCGGGCAAGGACAAGCTCGAGCATTCCTACACCGCGATCTTCCTGGTCTCGGGCGACGATGCGAGCCTGCTCGTCGACACCGGCCATCCCAAGGACTGGGAGGTCGAGAAGAAGCAGCTCGACGAACTCCTCATCGGCAAGGGCCTGGCACCGCTGAAGTACGTGTTCCCGACCCACCCCGAGGTGACCCACGGTGGCAATCTGGGACGCCTTCTCGACCGTTACCCCGACGCCGTGGCCGTGGGCGACCTGCGGGATCAGCATCTGATCTTCCCGCAGCACGCGGACCGGTTCGTCACGAAGAAGGCCGGCGAATCGGTCGATCTGGGCAACCGCGAGTTCGTCTTCGTCGAGGCCGTCTTCCGCGACCTGTTGAACACCCTGTGGGGATACGACCGGCAGGAACAGGTGCTGTTCTCGAGCGACGGCATGGGCTTCGGTCACTACCACGGCGACGACCACTGCGGGAAGTTCGCCGAGGAAATCCCGGACCTGCCGATCGCCGAGCTCACCGGCATCTTCGTCGAGTACGCGCTGTACTGGTCGCGTCTCAAGAGCGTCGAACCCAAGATCGCCCGCCTCAACCACATGCTCGACGTCGAGTACCCGACCAAGTTGGTGTGCGGTGCCCACGGGAGCAGCATCTCGGACCCCGAGATCACGCTGCCGAAGGTCAAGGACGGTATGCGCCAGCTGGCCAAGCAGTTCAGCCTGAAATAGCCGCGGGAAGCCTGCGCACCGGAAGAGCCGGCGGGACCGAGGGGTCCCGCCGGCTCTTTGGGTTCCGACGCCGGCGCCGTCCGTGAACACTGGGTTACAGATCGCGGGATTGCAGACTGCAGATTGTTGACGATCTACTAGAGTGGCGGTACCGTGATGCAGCTCACGTCGCGTCCCGACCGGCTGTGCGCACCCCTTCCCCAACCACTCCCTCAGCACGACCACACTGACCGGTCTGCTCGACAGAAGATGGAGAATCCACCTATGTCCGACCTGCAATCGGCGCCTAGCGCAATGGGCCCCGGGGAACCCCCCGGTACGTCCTCGGGCACCTCCCCCGGCCGGGTGGGCCTTCAAGGCCACATGGGTACCGCAGCACTGGTCTTCACCGTCCTGGCTGTCGCCGCTCCCCTGGCCAGCGTCAACGGCCTCGGCCCGATTGTCATCGGGTTTGCCGGCACCTCGGCACCCACGGCGTTCCTGATCGCCACCGGCGTTTTGCTGGCCTTCGCGGCGGGGCTCGCGACGATGTCGCGTTACGTGCCCAATCCGGGTGCCTTCTACGCCTACGTGACGTCCGGCCTCGGCCGGCCCGCCGGCCTGGGCGGCGCCTTCCTCGCGGTGTTCGCCTACTGGCTGATGACCACCGCGAGCTACGCCTACCTGGGCTCCGCGACCAACCAGCTGATCACCGGATTCGGCGGCCCCGAGATTCCCTGGTACTGGTACCAGATCGCAGGATGGGCACTCGTCGGCGTCATCGGATACCTCAACGTCGAGCTGTCCGCCAAGGTGCTGACCGTCGTCATGGTCCTCGAAGTGCTGATCGTGATCATCTTCGATGCAGCGGTTGCGATCCGCGGCGGCACCGAGGGAAGCGCCCTGCCGCTACCGCGGACCGAGGTGTTCTCGTCCGGCAGTATCGGCATCGCGGTCCTGTTCTGCGTGCTGTGCTTCATCGGGTTCGAGTCCACCGCGATCTTCCGCGAGGAGGCCAAGGACCCGGAGAAGACGGTGCCGCGGGCGATGTACCTGTCGGTCCTGCTGATCGGTGTGTTCTACGCTGTCAGCGTCGCCTTCACGATCATCGCCTACGGTGACCAGGCCGATTCGGTCGCGGCCGACAACGCAGCCGGCATGTTCGGCGAAGCGCTGGGGACGTATGTCGCACCGGTGTTCATGGACATCTGCGCCATCCTGCTGGTGAACTCCGTCTTCGCCTCGCAGATCGCCCTGCAGAACATGCTGTCGCGGTATCTGTACTCCCTCGGCAACGACGGCGTCCTGCCCCGCGCACTCGGCAAGGCGCATGCCACACACCGCTCGCCCTACCGCGCGTCACTCGTCGTGACCGCCATGGTCGCCGTACTGGCGTTGCCGTTCATGTTCACCACCGACGATCCGATGGCGTTGTACGGCAAGATGGTCGGCGTAGGCACTTACGCGATCACCGTGCTCATGCTGCTCGCCAGCGTCGCGGTCCTCGTCTACTTCCGGCGCAACCCCCACCACCAGGCGTCGCCGCTGAAGACGACCGTCGCCCCGGTCATCGCGATCCTGGGCTTTTCCGCGGTCGTGTACCTGGCCACCACCAACATCGACCTGATCAGCGGTGTGACCGGCGGGCTCGCCGTCGCGGTCGTCACCCTGACCTTCGCGACCGTGGTGGCGGGCGTCGTGCTGGCGTCGGTCTACCGCGCGAAGCGGCCGGAGGTGTACCGGCGGATCGGCCGCCAGGAGCTCTGAACACGTTCATCGGCCCCCGCGTTCCTCAAGGGGACGCGGGGGCCTTTCGTTGAAGCAGAGACGACGAAGGCCTCCGAGCATGACTCGGAGGCCTTCGGTGCCTGCTGGGTCAGCTGAGTTCTCGGAGCACCTGGTCGAGTTCGGCGATGAAGAACTCCGCGTTGTCAGCCGTGAACACCAGCGGCGGCCGCACCTTGAGCACATTCTCATCCGGACCGGACGTGCTCACCAGAATCCGGCGGTCACGCAGACCGTTGACCACCGCGAGTGCGAGCTCGTCATCGGGTGCTCCCGTCTCCGGGTCGACCAGGTCGGCGGCGAGGAAGAGCCCGGCATGGCGTGCTTCGGTGAGGAACGGGTACCGCGTGCACAGTTCGGCCAGGCCTTCACACATCACCGCGCCCACGGTCGCGGCGTTGGCCAGCAACTCCTCGCGCTCGAGCACATCGAGCGTCGCCGCCGCCGCGGCGATGCACACGCTGTTCCCGGCGAAGGTGTTGAAGTACCGGATGTCCTTGCCGAACCTCTCGAGGTGGGCGCCGTGCGCGACGACCGCCGAGATCGGCAGGCCATTGCCCATCGGCTTGCCCATGGTGACGATGTCGGGGGTGATCCCGTGCCGCTGGTAGCCCCACATCGCATCGCCGCTGCGCGCGAAGCCTGACTGCACCTCGTCGGCGATGAACAAGCCGCCGGCGCGATGAACCACGTCGACGGCCGGCGCCAGGAATCCCGCGGGCTGCGGCGCCAGTCCGTCGCTGGCGAACAGCGGATCGACGATCAAGGCCGCCAACCGCATACCGTGGCGCTCCAGATGCGCGACCGCATTCTCGACGTCGGCGGCGAACCGGCGTCCCGCCTCGTGCACGTCGCCGCCGGCGACACATGCCGGAGCCGCAATCCTCACCGTCCGCGATCCGAGCGGGACCTTGTCCCCCAGGCTCGGTGAGATCTCGGCGATCGTCGCTGTGATGCCGTGATACGCATTCGACGTCACGATCACGGCGTCATTGCCCGTGGCGTAGCGCGCAACCCTCAGCGCGAGGTCGTTGGCTTCGCTGCCCGAGCATGCGTACATGATCTTGTCGAGCCCGTCAGCGTGGGTGCCGAGGATTCGCTCGCTGTAGTCGAGGACCTGGGTGGTGAGGTAGCGGGTGTTGCTGTTCAACGTCGCGGCCTGTTTCGCGATCGCCTCCACCACATGCGGGTGGCAGTGCCCGACGCAGGGCACGTTGTTGTAGACGTCGAGGTAGGCGTTGCCCTGCGAGTCGTACAGGTGCACGCCCGAAGCTCGGGCCACCTCAACGGGTTTGCGGTAGAACAGCTTCAGGCTCGGTCCCAGGACGTCTCGCCGGCGAGCGACGATGGACCGCAGCTCGGGGGCGAGGTCGTCGACCACCGCTGGATCGAAGCCGTTGGGCATCAAGCTCTTGGGCGACATGACTGTTGTTCCTTTCAACCGGTTCGGACGTGCAACGCTTGTGCGGCGCCGTCTGCTGGTGAGATCGCCGCCAATCGGCGAAGCTGCGCGGACGCCAGAGCTCCCTTGCGCAGGATGTAGGCCCGGTTGTCCGGGAAGCGCTCGGCGCGCCAGTTTCCGATGACGAGGTACATGGCCAGTCGGATAGCGATCAACCTGGGCAGAAGGGAGAGCTCTTCGTCTTCGAGAGGCGTCACGCGGTGGTAGCCGCGGACGAGGTCGAGGGCGGGTGCCAACGGGTCCGCGCCGACCCCGACGTGTCCGGCCGCGGCCGTCGCCACGTCGTTGACCAACTGCGAAACGGTGAGATCGTCGAAGTCGAGCAGTCCCAGCACTTCCCGCGTCTGGGGGTCGACGAGGACGTTGTCGGTGTTGAGATCGTTGTGCACCGGCTGGCGGCGCAACTGCCGCAGGCGCGGCGCCACCACCTCGGCATGGTGGTCGAACAACCGGAGCAACAGGTCACGGTCCTCGATCGCAGGCAGGTCGTCGAGCATCGGGCGCACGTCGTTGGCCCGAGCGATGTCCCACCCGACCCGGCGTTCGGCGAACGGGTGGTCGAACGACCGCAGCGCACGCGCCAGGTGCGCCAGCGAACCGCCCACGCGGCGGCGTAGATCCGGCGTCACCTCAACGGTTTTCAGCAAGATGCCAGGAAGAAACGTCGTCATGCGGGTCCAGCGCCGCGCGCCGGCTTCGGTCGGCACGGCGAGCTCGACCGAACCGTCCACGGCGGGCACGATGCGCGGCACCGGGATCGCCGGTGCCACTCCGGCGACGTGCAGCATGGCGCGGGTCACCAGACCGTACGCGTCCTCCGTCTCTCCCTCGTGCGCGATCTTGAGGAAGTAGTCCTGACCGGTGTCCGTCGAGCGGATTCGGAAGATCTCGTCCTTCTCCCCCGCCAGGCGGTGGACTTCGCCGGGGATCGCGAAGTACTCGAGGGCGATGCGCTGGGCCTCGCCATCCGGTATCCGCGCCGACCGGCTGGTCAACGAATCGACTGTCATGGCGGCCCCTTCGGTCAGCTGTGGGGCCGACGCACGTTCTGCCGCCACAGCCGTGGCTCCAGGGCGTGCGGTGTGGTCGTGGTGATCAGCTTCTTGAGCATCTTGTTGACGTTCAGCCGCAGGCCCTTCTCCTGCGCGTCCTCCACCCGCTCGACGGCCGCGCGAACCACCGCGCCGCCCACGGATCGGAAGGGTTCAGGGGGCAGATACGCCGTCGGCCCGTTGGTCAGCGGGGAACGGGTGTCCTCGTCGTCCATACCGAGCACGATCCGGCCCAGGACCCGCCCGAGATAGGCGGTCGGAGCGACACCGTTACCGGAGATCCCGCTCGCGTAGTGCACGGTGCCGTGATCGCCGAGGCGTCCGATGAACGGAAGATGGCTCGGCGCACGGTCCACCGCACCACTCCACGCGTGGGTGATCCTGGCGTCGGCGAGGTCGGGAAACCACCGGCGCAGGTCTTTGACGATGGAGCGCATCGAACGTGGGTCGTAAAGCACGGGCGCGGTGACCTTGCCCGCCGGTCCTAGCGGGCCTCCGCCACGGCCGAACACCAGCCGGCCCTCCGGCGTCACCTGCATGTGATGCACCGACAGCCGCTGATCGCCGAATCCGGATCCGTCGGCGAACGGCCGCTTCAACAGGCGGTCCCCGAGGGGTTCGGTGACCACGATGGAGCTGCCGATCGGGACGAAGGCGCGCCGCAGTTCGCGAACACTGCCCATCCACGCACCGATGGCGAGCACGACCTGACCGGCGGTTACACAACCCGCGCCGGTCCGCACCCGGCACGGCTTGCCCCGGTCGAGTCCGGTCATCGGGGTGCCCTCGTAGATCCTGGCGCCCAACTGCAGGGCCACCCGGCGCAGACCACGCGCCAGGCGAGCGGGCTGCAGGGTGGCGCCGTCGGTCTGCGTCGCACCGTCGAGCGGCACGGGAGAGCCGGTGCGCCTGCGCAACTCGGCCCCGGCGACCTCGACCAGCAGGTCGCCTCGGCCATGTGCGTTGCATGCGTCGACGGCTGAGCGCCACTTGCCGAGCTGGTACTTCGTCACCGCGGCCTTGGTCATCCCGCGGCGACGGATGTTGGCGTCGATGCCGTACTGATCGCAGAAGTCGATCACCCGGTCGATCGCCCAGGACGACCGCTGCGCCAGTCGCAGACCCTCTTCGACGCCGTACAGCTTGATGAGCACGTCGAGCTCGTCATGCCAGCCCGTGGTCTGCCCGCCGTTGCGTCCGCTGGCGCCGAAACCGCATGCCTCGGCCTCGATGAGCACGACGCGGGTGTCGGGTGCCTGCTCCAGGATCTCGATGGCCGTCCACAGGCCCAGGTAGCCACCGCCGACGATGCAGACGTCGGCGGTGACGTCGCCGACGAGCGGTGGGCACGCCGGCTGGTCCTCGTCCGCCATGACCTCGTCGAGCCAATAGACCGCGCCATTGAGCGGAATCGTGTCCGCCATCTTCTTCATCTCCAGATACCTTCGTGAGTGTCGTCCGCTGAAGCGTGATCGAGGATCAGCCGGTCGCGGTGACGGATGCGGCATTCTTGCGAGCCCGAGATGCGGGCTTGCCGTTCCGCATGTCAGCGGCCGACGTGGGCTCGTGCCGGTAGAACGGAACGTGCTCCGCTGGAAGCGGATCCACACCGAGGATCAAGTCGGCGGCCTTCTCGGCGATCATCATCACCGGGGCGTACAGGTTGGCGTTGGGCATGATCGGCATCACCGAGGCGTCGACGACCCGCAACCCGTCGACGCCGTGCACCCGCATGGTGTCGGGGTGGACCACCGAGTCCTCGCCGATGCCCATCTTCGCTGTGCCGCACGGGTGGTACGACGTCTCGGCGTCCCTAGCCACCCACTCGAGGATCTCCTCGTCGGTGCGCACACTGTGACCGGGAGACAATTCACCGCCGTTGAAGGGTGCGAACGCCGGCTGGTTGAGGATGTCGCGGGCCATGTGCACGACCTCGATCCACTCCTTGCGGTCCTGTTCGGTGGACAGGTAGTTGAAGCGCAGGATCGGATGTGCGCTCGGGTCTTTCGACCGCAGCTTCACGTGGCCGACCGACGTGGGCGTCTGCGGCGCGATGTTGATCTGGTAGGCGTGCGGAGTCGGCGCCGGCGTCCCGTCGTTGCGCACCCCCACCGGCAGCAACGTCATCATCTGGTTGGGCATGACGACGTCCTCGTTGGACCGGACGAACCCGCCTGCCTCGAAATGGTTGGTCGCGGCCACACCGGAGCGCTGGAACAGCCACTTGAGGCCGACGCCGGGCCACGCCTTGGGCTTGAGGTACGGCAGGATCGACACCGGCTGGGTGCACGCGTACATCACGAAGGCTTCCAGGTGATCCTGCAGGTTCTCCCCGACCCCGGGCAGGTGGTGGACGACGTCGATACCGAGGCGGCGCAGTTCGTCCGCAGCACCGATGCCCGAAAGCTGAAGTAGCTGCGGCGAGTTGAATGCACCACCACAGAGGATCACCTCGGCGCCGCGGACGATGTTCTTGCCGCCCCTGCGCGACGACAGTTCGACACCGACGGCGCGCGTCCCCTCGAACACCACCTTCGACACCAGTGCGCCGGTGACGACGTCGAGGTTCTTGCGGTGCCGTATCGGGTCCACGTAGGCGCGGGCCGAGGAGTACCGCTCACCGCGGGAGATGTTGCGATCGAACGAGGAGAAGCCCTCCTGCCGATAGGCGTTGACGTCATCGACGACCTCGTGTCCGGCTTGGCGCACAGCGTCGAAGAACGCACCGAACAGAGGGCCGTCTGCGGGGCTCGCCTCGACCGGTATCGGTCCGGACCGGCCGCGGTACGGGTTGTGGACGTCGGCGGACATGTACCGTTCGCAGCGCTTGAAGTACGGCAGGACGTGGGCGTAATCCCAGTGCTGTAGGCCGGGGAGTTCCCCCCACTGCTCGTAACTCAGGGCGTTGCCCCGCTGGAAGAACATGCCGTTGATGGCACTCGATCCACCCATCAACTTTCCGCGATAGTGCTCGATCCGGCGGTTGTTGAGCCACGGTTCCGGCTCGGACTTGTACTGCCAGTCGTAGAACGACTTACCGAAGAGGAACAGGAAGGCCGACGGCACGCGAACCGGAAGGTCGAACCGCGAACTGCGGTGCCCGGCCTCGATGACAAGGACGTTGGCCGAGCCATCGGAGGTCAGCCTGTTCGCCAGCGCGCAGCCCGCTGAGCCGCCACCCACGATGATGTAGTCGTACCCCTTGGTTGCCATGCTGTCCTTTTCCTAGATCATTCGTAGATCACGTGAGCGATGCCGCCGGAACGCGCCGTCGAGTGTGTTCCCGGTTACTCGGGACGTTGGCTAGACCCTAGCCCCGCGATCGTCGATTGTAAACAATCTCCAATAACATGAGCCTTCGAAGCCGGGCCGGCAGACGGCCCGGACGACTCGACGGCACCACCCGAACGGAGGCCCCGTGCCCACAACCAGACACCGCATCGCGCTCATCCCCGGCGACGGGATCGGCCAGGAGGTCATTCCTCCCGCGACCGCGATCCTCGACGCGGTCGGCCGCAGACATGGACTGGCCTTCACCTATGAGACCTTCGACTGGTCGTGCGAACGTCATGCGGCCGAAGGCGCCATGATGCCGCCGGACGGTCTCATGCGGATCCGGGCCCACGACGCGATCCTGCTCGGTGCGGTCGGCTGGCCCGGGGTCCCCGATCACGTATCGCTGTGGGGGCTGCTGATCCCCATTCGCCGGGAGTTCGAACAATACGTCAACATGCGTCCGATCTCGGTGTTCGACGGTGTTCGATCACCACTGAAGGACGCGTTGCCGCGCGGCGTGGACGGCGGCGTGGACGGCGGCGTGGACTTGGTCATCGTGCGCGAGAACTCCGAGGGCGAATACTCGACGATCGGCGGCCGATTCGGCCACGGCGAGGGCGAATTCGCCCTACAGGAGTCGGTTTTCACGCGCACGGGTATCCGTCGCATCGCCGAGTTCGGCTTCGCGCTGGCCGAGGAACGGCGGTGCCGACTGGTCGCGGCGACGAAGTCGAACGGCATCGTCCACACGATGCCGTTCTGGGACCAGGTCGTCGACGAGTGCGCCGCCGCCCACCCCGATGTCACGTGGCACCTCGAGCACATCGACGCCCTCGCCGCCAAGATGGTGTTGCAGCCGGGTGACTTCGACGTCGTGCTGGGGTCGAACCTGTTCGGCGACATCCTGTCGGATCTGGCGGCGGCGGTGGCGGGTTCGATCGGCATCGCGCCGTCGGCCAATCTGAACCCCTCCGGTGAGCGGCCGTCGATGTTCGAACCCGTTCACGGGTCTGCGCCCGACATCGCCGGGCAGGGAGTGGCGAATCCCCTGGGCGCGATCTGGTCCGCATCGATGATGCTCGATCACCTCGGCCACCGGGACGCGGGTGCCGAAGTCCTGCAGGCTATTCGCGCGTCGCTTCGTGACGGCTACCTCACCCGTGACCTCGGGGGCACCACCTCCACCGCGCAGATGACCCGCGCGGTGCTCGACCGCCTAGGTGCGCACTGACGCCTGCGCATGCACACCGGCGCCGGAGTCCTCGAGTTCCGCGGCGATCGACACCACCAGTCCGCCGATCATGAAGGCGGCGATGGCGGCGACCAGGGTTCCCGTTGTGAACGAGGGGATGAAACGGCGTGCACCACTGGGCGTTCCGGCGCCGTGGTGGTATTCATGGGTCAGCGCGTGACCTTTGCCTCTGCGGAGGAGGTAGCGGTTGACCGGGTAGGCCGCCAGAAACGCCACACCCAGGGCGATCATCATGGAAACCCAGAAGACGGCGTTGACCAACCCGGCATCCATCGCGCCGGGAATCACGGCCATGACGAGGTTGTCGACGACCTCCATGGTGAGGATCGACAGCGAGTCGGCCGCCAGGACGACGCTGAGCGCGGTGCCCACGGCGAGGCCGGCCTTCAACAGCGGCAGTGTCGAGAGCGCATAGCCGAACACGAACGCCAGCGCGACGGCGAGGCCGATCGTGGCGAGGGTGCTCAGTCCGAGGGCGGTGCCGACGATCAGCCCCGCGATCTCGCCGATGGCACATCCGGTGAGGCAGTGCAGCGTCGCGCTGAGCGCCATGGCGTTGATGTTCGCGTCGCCGTGGCCCGCGACGGAGTGGTGATCGACGTGGTGATGTGCATGCTCGCTCACGGTGTGCCCCTTCGTCTGTTTATACCCCCTGGGGGTATAGGCCCGAAGATACTCCCCAGGGGTACACCGTGCAACCGTCCCTCAGGCGTGCCGCAGCACCACCATCTCGCCGGTGACGGCGCCCTCCTCCAGCAGGTCGGCGATACGCTTGCTCTGGCTTTCGGCGAGTTCCCAGGCCTCTGATGCGGCGTGACGCTCGGCGAGGGCGTCGGTCACGGCGTCGACACGGTCGCTCCACTCCGTCGGAATGGAAGGCAGGTCGGCTGTGCTGCGCCACTCCCTCATCCGCAGACCGGCGTCGGCGATGAGTTCGACGAGTCGCTCCCGTGTCGGGAAGTGGTTGCCCTCGGGTTGGCGGGTCTGCAGAGGCTCGCGCGCAACGAACGCGAGCAGTGCGATGCGGCCGGGCGGGCGCACTGTCCGGCGCATCTCGGTGAGCAGCTCCACTTGACGAGGCGTCGTGCACAGGACGCCCAGTGCCCAGGCGGCGTCGACGCTGGCGTCGGCCAACGGCAGCGCCGACCCGACCGCCTGGACGACGGGGAACCCGAACAGCGTGCGGGCCGCTCGGCAGGCACCCGCCTCGGGCTCGACCAGGACGGGGTTGAGCGAAACCGCCTGTGCGGCATAGGCCGCCGGCCCACCGACACCGGCGCCGCAGTCGAGCAGCACGTCTCGAGACGTCAACTCCAACTGCTCGATCAGCCAGTCCAGTGCGGCCGGGCTTCCGCTGCCCCGACATCCGGCAGGAACGTAGTAATCCGGCCCGAGGTCGAGCGCCACCTGGGCCGTCCACTCCGCCACGGTGTCGAACTCGGCGTCCATCGCCTCGGTCATGCCGCCTCCCCCGCGTTGATGAGCCGACCGACCTCGGCCTTGATCTCGGCACCGGCCCGGGTCCCCGAGGCGGTCGCCGAACCGGACAGGTTGACTCCGTGAACACCGTCGATCGCCAGCAGTGCGCGCGCCTCGGCGACGGCCGCCGCGATTCCCGCCGACACCGGATCCGCGGCACCGAGTACCTCGTCGACCACTTCCTGATCGAGCGCGAGTCCGGGTAGGCCCTGCAGGACGGCCGCCGAGACGACGTCGGTGAAGACGGCCACCGCGGCGATCACCGGGATCGACAGCCCGGCGGCGCGCGCCGACGCCATGAAGTCGGCGACGGTGGCGGGATACGGCACATGGTTGAGCACCGCGAGGCTCGCGCCGGCGCGTTGTTTCTCGACCAGCCGGGCGGGACGCCGATGCACGGGTGGTGCGGTGGGCGTCTCCGGAACGGCCGCCACCATGCCGACCGACGCGGCCAGCGACACCAGCCGCGGACCGTCGAGGTCGAAGGTCTGCGTGACGTCCGGGCGGACGTCGTACCCGCGGCCGTCACCGGTCACGCAGAGCACGGTGCCCACCCCCAGCGTGCGCAACCCGCGCAGCTCCTGTTCGAGCACGATCCGGTTGCGGTCGCGGCACGACAGCGTGATCCACGGTGACACTCCCGCATCGAGCAGCAGCCGCCCCATCAGTGTGGGTGGGAAATCCGGCCGGTTCTGGTGCTCGCCGACAAGGACGGCGTCACACGACCCCGTGAGGAGGGCGGCGGTCGCAGCGACGTCGGCCCGGTCGAACGGTGCGCAACTGAAGTCGGTGAGGACGAGGGGTGCCGCGGCGGGGCGCGGTGCCGGCTCGACCCCCGACCACGGTACGACCTCCGGGAACACGCAGGGACCCGGGCGCATCTCGCACTGTCCGTCGGGCCGCACGCCGCCGCAGGGCCCGAACTCCATCCGCTTGGGACACCGCAGGTCGGTCGACACGCCACCCCTCTACCGTCGCTGGTTCGCAGGCGTGTACCCGGCCGGTCAGCCTTCCAAGCGGATGCGCTCAGGGGTGCGCCGGCGCGGTATCCGACAGATAGTGCGCCAGAACCGGCCGCAGCCATGCGACGAGCGCCTCGTCGTCCATGTCGGCCAACGGAGGGAGGGCGAGGATGTTGCGGGCCACCGCGATCCCGAGGAGCTGTGATCCGACCAGAGCGGCGCGCTCGGCCGCGCGGTCGGGGGCGACCGCCGACAACGCCGGGGTGACCTTGTCGGTGAACACCGACAGCAGGGCGTCGGCCGCGGCCCCGTTGGTGGTGGCCGCGCGCAACAACGGCAGGAGTGGGCCCTGCGGCCCCCACACCGCGACGAACAACGGGATCAGGACATCGGCGACGCGGTCGGGAGCGACGTCGGACAGGTCCGGGAACGCGATGTCGAACTCGGCCGCCTCCGCGAACAGCTGTGCCTTGGTACCGAAGTAGTGCATCACCAACGCCGGGTCGACACCGGCGGCCGAGGCGATGGACCTGATGGTCGTGCGTTCGAATCCGCGGTCCCCGAACTGCGTCCGCGCGGCGATAAGGATCGACGACCGGGTGGTCTCGGCGTCACGGGGCCTGGCACTCATGCGCCCAGGTTATTCAACAGCTGTTGACAACGCCAGGCAGCGGGCCTACCGTCCAACTCAACAACTGTTGAACTCGCCGACCAAGGACACCGGCCATGACCATCACCGCGATCCAGATCGGACTCGACCCCGACGTCATCGACTACTCGTCGCCGGATTTCGCCGGGTTCGCGAACCTGTCGAAGGACACGCTGCGCGCCGCCAACGACCAGAACGTGGCGCGGTTGCGCGCTGCCGGCTACCACGTGGACAACTGCCTCGTCGACTTCGGGGAAGCCGGTGCCGCCAAGGCGCGAGACTGGTTGGGCGCCAACCGTTACGATGCGGTGCTGATCGGCGCGGGAATCCGCCTGGTCGCCGGTAACACGCTGCTGTTCGAAGCGATCGTCAACGCGGCGCACAGCATGCAGCCGGACTGCCGGTTCGTGTTCAACCGCGAAGCGAAGGCCACCCCTGACGACATCCGCCGGTGGTTCCCCGACCCGCACGCGTCACGGCGATGACCGCCACCGTCGATGTCGTCGTCGGCGCCGGACCCACCGGCCTGACCGCCGCGGGCGACCTTGCGCGGGCCGGACGCTCCGTCGCGGTCCTCGAGAAGTGGCCCACCGTGAACCCGTCGAGTCGGGCCTTCGCCACGATGGCGCGCACCCTCGAGGTCCTCGACGCGCGGGGGCTCGCCGACGACCTGCTCACGACAGGTCACCGGGCCCCTGGGGTGTCGATCTTCGCCGGCGCGCGAATCGATCTCACTCATCTCGATTCTCCGTACCGGTTCGTCCTGGTCACTCCGCAGACCGACGTCGACCGGGCCCTCGCACGGTACGCGCAGGGCCACGGTGCCGACATCCGCCGCGGCGTCGAGGTAGTGGCGCTGCATCAGGACGCCGACGGCGTGACGGTCACAGCCCGGGCAGGCGCTGATGCGCCGCAGGAGTTTTGGCGGGCACGCTATGTGGTCGGCGCGGACGGCGCCCACAGCACCGTGCGCACGGTACTCGGAGTCGACTTCCCGGGTGAGACGGTGCTTTCCTCGCTCGTGCTCGCCGACGTCAAGCTGGCCGACGGGCCGGCCGGCGGTGGTCTGACAGTGGGCAGCACGCGCGACGTGCTGGGGTTCCTCGCCCCGTACGGCCGCCACGACTCCGACGGATCCTGGTACCGCGCGATGGTGTGGGACCGCCACCACCAGGTGGACGACGACGTTCCCGCCGACCGCACCGAGATCAACACCGCTCTCCTGCGGGCGTTTTCCGCCGATCCGGGCCTCGTCGAGATCGGGTGGACGTCGCGGTTCCACTGCGACGAACGACAAGTCGAGCGGTACCGGCACGGCCGGGTGTTCCTGGCCGGGGACGCGGCCCATGTGCACTCCCCCATGGGCGGACAGGGCATGAACACCGGCATCCAGGACGCGGCGAACCTCGCGTGGAAGATCGATGCCGTGCTCAGCGGGGCCGACGAGGCGCTTCTCGACACGTACCACACCGAACGCCATCCGATCGGCAGGCGCGTGCTGCGGCAGTCCGGTCTCATGGCGCGGGCCATCACGCTGCACCCCCGCGGCGCACGGTTCATGCGGAACCTATTGGCCTCGAAGCTTCTTCGGATCCCGCACGTCCGGGACGCGGTCGCGGGCAGCTTCGCGGGCACCGGGCTGCGCTATGCGGGGCCAGGGTCGGTCGGTACGCGTGCCACCCAGATTCCGCTGACCGAGGGCCGTCTCGCCGAGCTCCTGCGGGTGCCGGGCTTCGTGTTCCTCCGCGAGCGCGGCGCCCCACTCGTCGACGGCTTCGGCGGAGCGCAGGCGCAACGCCGCGACGCCGGGCCGGCGGTGCTGGTGCGTCCCGACGGGTACATCGCGTGGACCGGCGACTCGGCGAACCGGTCGGCGTGGGCAGCGGCGCTGCCGCTGCCGGCGACCCCTAGTGCATGTGGCTTCCGCCGTTGATGTCCACGGTCGTCCCCGTCAGGTAGCTGGCGTCCTGGCTGGACAGGAAGGTGATCACGGCGGCCACCTCGTCGGTGGTGGCCGTGCGCCCGACAGGAATGTCAGCGGCCAGCCTGGCCTCCTGCTCGTCGGTGGAGCCGACCCTGATGTTGGTGTCGACCGCGCCGGGAGTGACGGCGTTGACCGTCACGCCGGTGTCGGCGATCTCGCGCGCGAGTGACTTGGTGAACCCGAGGATCGCCGCCTTGGCCGACGAGTACGGCACCTTGCCGAACACCCCGCCGCCGCGCTGCGCTGACACCGACGACATGTTGACGATGCGGCCCCAGCCCTGGTCGATCATGGCGGGCAGGAACGCCTTGGTGACCAGGTACGTTCCGGTGGCGTTGACGGCCATGACCTTGTTCCACAGCTCGAGTGTGGTCTTCAGAAACGGTGTCGGAGAGGTGATCCCGGCGATGTTGGCCAGCGCACCGACCGGGGGTAGATTGCCCGAGGCCACTTCGGCGGCGACGGCGTCGTAGGCCGCCGCGACGGAGTCTTCAGAGGTGACGTCGACGGCGTGGCCGAAGGCCGGCACCGCGTACCGGTTGCCGATCTCGGCGGCGACCTTCGCCGACTTCTCCCCATCCAGGTCGAGGATGACGATGGCCCAGCCCTCGCGGGCGTAGCGTTCGGCGACGGCCATGCCGATGCCCTTGTCGGACGTGGCGCCGGTGACGACGGCGGTCTTGTTCTGCATGGGGTGTCTCCTCAGATCAGTTCGGAAATGACATGTCCGGCGCGAAGTGCGGCGGCGGGGCGTTCGTTGTGGGTGAGGTCGCGGGTCTCGAGTTCCAGCGAGAAGTGGCCGTGGTAGCCGGCGCCGGCGAGGGCCTTGAGCCCCCGCCCGAAGTCGACCGCGCCGTTGCCGACGGAGAGGTTGATGTTGCCGGGCACCGCGTCGCGGATGTGGACGTGCGCGATGCGCGGCCCGAAGCGGTCGACGAAGTCGACGGGGTCGGCACCGGAGGCGACGATGTGGCTGAAGTCCATCACGATGCCCACCTCCGGCCCGAACCGTCGGGTGAGTGCCTCGGCCCGGGTGATGTCGCAGCACAGCCGGTGGAAGTGCAGCGACTCGGTCCAGAGCTCGACACGTCCGGCCGCCGCCACGTGCGCGGCCGCGATGAGTTCGTCGGCGACCCGGTCCAGATCGTCGGCGAGCGACGACAGCGGTTGGTGGTCCAGGGCGCCACAGGGCAGCACCACCGCCCGGGCACCGGTCGCTCCGGCGAGCGCGACGAGCATGTCGAGGTGACGCGCGCGCGCCCGCTGTTCGGCCGCCGTCAACGGGGCGTTGAGATCCCCGATGTCACCGTTGATGGACCGCACCCGCAGGCCCGATGCGCTGACCACGGCCGCGACATCGGCGACGGCGGCCTCGTCGAGGACGTAGGGCACGTGGTCGCAGACGCCGGGCAGCGCGCCGAGGTCGATCTCGGAAAAGCCCAGGCCGGCGATGGTCTTGAGGGCGTGGGGTAGCGCCTGGTGGCGAAAGCTGATCGTCGAGCAGCCGAGTCGCGAGTGAAGCCGTGCGGCCATGTCACCTCCTGTGATGACGACCACAGTAGCGAGGTCGACTGTCAACAGTCAACTCACGACATTTAATTGGTGTTGACTGTTGACAGTGTGGTGTGCCCGTGGTCACACTGAGAGGCGTATCGCACTGTTGACCGTCGACAGTGGCCTGGATCGCCGGTTGCCAGACCAGCCAGACCGGCATTTGAAAGGATGACCACCATGAGCGATGACGCTCTGACGATGCGGGGCCCGGTGCACGGCACACCGGACGCCAAGCGGGTCGCGATCGGTTCCGGCGTCGGCGCGGTGATCGAGACCTACGACTTCATCGGTTTCGGCACCGCGGCGGCGCTCTACTTCGGCACCGCGTTCTTCCCGAACTCCAGTCCGGTCGCCGGCACACTCGCCGCCTTCGCCACGCTGGGCGTCGGGTTCGCGGCCCGTCCGCTCGGCGGCATCATCGGCGGCCATCTCGGTGACAAGGTCGGCCGCAAGCCGGTGCTGGTCGCCTCGCTCATCGTGATGGGTCTGGCGACGTTCGCGATCGGCCTGCTGCCGACCTACGCCGCGGTCGGTGTCCTCGCCCCCATCCTGTTGGTGACGGTCCGCATCATCCAGGGCCTGGCATTCGGCGCCGAATGGGGCGGCGCGATCCTGATGAGCTACGAACACGCCCCCTGGAAGCAGAAGGGCCGCTACACCGGCATCGTCCAGGCCGGCTTCCCCGTCGGGCTGCTGCTGGCCAACCTGGTCTTCCTCGTCAGCGTCCACCTGGGCGGTGACTGGGCATGGCGGGTGCCGTTCCTCGCCAGCATCGCGCTCGTGATGGTCGGGCTGATCATCCGCGCCAAGGTGCCCGAGTCCCCGGTCTTCGAGGACGTCAAGAGCGAAGGCAAGGTCGTCAAGGCGCCCATCGTCGAGGTCGTCAAGAAGGACTGGCGCAACATCGTGCGCGGCATCGGCCTGCGGATCGCGGAGACCGCCGGCTATGCGGTGTCCATCACCTACATGATCAGCTACCTCAAGAACGCCGGGCTGGCGTCGGCATCGCAAACCCTTGTGGCGCTGTGCATCGCGTCGTTCCTCGGGATCTTCGCGACCATGGGGTGGGCCCGCCTGACCGACCGGATCGGCCGTCGCCCGGTCTACATCGGAGTGTGCGCGTTCGCGATTCCGTTCGGTGTGCTGATGTTCGTCCTGGTCAACACCGGCCTGGCTCTGCTGATCATCGCCACCTTCGCCGTCTCCTACGGCGTCTGCCAGAACGCGCTGGCCGGTGCACAGGGCGCCTGGTTCCCCGAACTGTTCACCGCGAACACCCGCGCATCGGGTGCGTCGCTGGCATACCAGATCTCGGCGATGGTCTCCGGCTTCACGCCGTTCATCACCACCCTGCTGTTCGAGGGGTTCGGCTGGGTGGGTCCGGCGATGTTGTTCTCCGGCTACGCCGCGATCGGCCTGTGGGCGGCACTGGCGACGAGGGAGACCTGGGGCCCCGCCGAGCGCCGTGCCGCCGACAAGGCCGCCCACGCCCAGTCCCACGCGTTGGCCGCGTGATGCGGGCCCAGCGAGTGGTCGACGCTGCCTACCGGATGCGTCACCACGCTCTCAACATGGGCGAGGCCCAGGGGCAGGGGTATGTCGGACAGGCCCTGGGAGCCGCGGACATGCTCGCCACCGTCTACGTCGATCAGCTCAACTACCGCGCCGATGACCCGCACTGGGAGGGACGGGACCGGTTCCTGCTGTCGACCGGGCACTACGCCATCGGGCTGTACGCGGCACTGGCGGAGGCCGGCATCATCGAGGTCGACGAGCTGGAGAGCTACGGATCCGACGATTCCCGGCTGCCGATGTCCGGGATGGCCAGCTACACACCGGGAATGGAGATCTCCGGCGGTTCGCTGGGCCACGGCCTCACCGTCGCGGTGGGCATGGCACTGGGTCTTCGCCACCAGGGGTCGACCGCCCGGGTGATCAACTTCCTGTCCGACGGTGAGCTCGACGAGGGATCGACGTGGGAGGCCGCGATGGGCGCCTCCCACCACCGGCTGGGCAACCTGATCGCAATGGTCGACATCAACGCGCTGCAGGCCGACGGACCCACCGCCGGGGTGCTCCGCACCGAACCGGTCGTCGACAAGTGGGCGGCGTGCGGATGGCACGTCCAGCGCGTCGACGGCAACGACGTCGAGGCGCTGCTCGGGGCCTTCGACCGCATCGCGGCGGCCGAAGGCGATCGTCCGTCGGTCATCCTGTGCGACACCAGGATCGGCCGCGGTGTGCCGCTACTGGAGAACAGGGAGAAGGCGCACTTCATGCGCATCGACGCTGACGAGTGGCAGATCTGCCGCGATCAGCTCACCGAAGGCTTTCAAGGAGTACCCGCATGACTTCCATTGCGCCACAAAAACTCAAGACGTCGGCGATGATCGCCTCGTTCGCCGACCCGGGTCAGAAGACCGCCCCGGCCCCGTTCGGTCATGCGCTGGTCCGCGCCGCCCGGGCCAACGACCGCATCGTCGGCCTGACCGCGGATCTCGGCAAATACACCGACATGCACATCTTCGCCAAGGAGTTCCCGCAGCGGTTCTTCCAGATGGGCATGGCCGAGCAGCTGTTGTTCGGGGCGGCCGCCGGAATGGCCGAGACCGGCCTCGTGCCGTTCGCGTCCACCTACTCGGTGTTCGCCGCTCGCCGGGCCTACGACTTCATCTGCCTCGACATCGCCGAGCCGAACCTCAACGTCAACGTCGTCGGCGGATTGCCCGGCCTCACCACCGGATACGGTCCCTCGCATCAGGCGACCGAGGACATCGCCATCTTCCGGGGCATGCCGAACCTGACGATCGTCGATCCGTGCGATTCAGTCGACATCGAACAGGCCGTCCCGCAGCTGGCCGACCATCCCGGCCCGACCTATCTGCGCCTGCTGCGCGGGAACGTGCCGACGGTGCTCGACGAGTACGACTACCGCTTCGAACTCGGTAAGGCCAAGGTGCTTCGCGATGGCGCCGACGTGGTGCTGATCTCGTCGGGGCTGATGACGATGCGGGCGCTGCAGGCGGCGGAACGGTTGGCCGGCGACCACGTCGACGTCGCCGTCGTCCACACCCCGACGATCAAACCGTTCGACACCGAAACCGTTCTGGCGCAGGTCGACACGGACCGCCTGGTGCTGACGTGCGAGAACCACACCGTCGTCGGTGGGCTCTTCGAGACGGTGGCGTCGGCCGCGGTGCGGCGGGGAATCACCAAACAGGTCACCCCGGTCGCCCTGCCCGACGAGTTCCTGGCGGCCGGCGCGCTGCCGACGCTGCACGACCGGTACGGCCTGTCGACCGCGCAGATCGTCGCCACCGTGCGCGCCCGGCTGTAGCATCGGTGTCGACAGCTGAATGTTGACAGTCAGGGGGCACCTCATGTCCGTCGATGGGACGTCGTTGCTGCGGTTGGAGAAGACCAGCCTGCGGGAGCAGGCGCTGACCGCGCTGCGGCGAGCCATCACCACCGGACAGTTGACACCCGGCACCCACCTGGTCGAGACGGACCTGTCGGAGGCGCTGCAGATCAGTCGCGGCACGCTGCGCGAGGCGATGCGACAGCTCCAGCAGGAGGGCCTCATCTCGGCCGGCGCGCGTGGTCGATTGTCGGTGCGTCACCTCGACGCCAAGGAGATCAAGGACATCTTCGAGGTCCGCGCCGCGCTGGAGGCGGTGGCCGCCAGGACGCTGGCCTCGCGGGAGGACCGAACCGAGGCGGTCGCCGCGCTGCGGCACGCGGTCGAAGAGATGGACCGTTGGGCCGCATCCAATCTGGAGGACCGCATCGAGGCCGACCTGCGGTTCCACCGGACCCTGTGCCACCTGTCGGGCAATGAGACGCTGCTGCACTCGTGGTCGTCGCTGGAGGGCAGCATCCGGATGTCGATCATGTTCGCCGGCGTGGACCGCGCGCTCAAGAACATGGACGCCCGCCGGCACCTGGCGATCGTCGACGCGATCGAGGCGGGCGACGGGGACACCGCGGCGGCCACGGTGCGCGAGCACATGGCCGGCGCGGCCGCGGTACTGGTCGGGCCCTGACCTTAAGGATCGGCCGTGCGCGCCTCGGCGCGCACCGCATCGGACAACCTCAGCCTTCGGTCGCCACGCCTCGTTGGTCCCGGGTCCGGAGCTCAGCCCTCAGGCGCCCGAGTTCCTGCCGTGAGTACCGACTCGGGTCGCGGTACAGCACGAGCGTTCCGACGATTCCGATGACAGCCAGTCCGGCGACATAGCAGGGGTAGGCCATCGGAGTGTGGAGTCGGTCGTTGAGCCAGATCGCGATGTACGGAGCGAACCCGGCCAGGATCGTCGCCAAGTTATAGGGCAGCGCTCCCGCGGTCGCGCGCACGTGCGCCGGGAACAACTCCGGCAGCGAGGTCAGCACCGGCGCACCGATGAAAGCGATGGCGAGGGAGAACAGCCCGCAACCCAGCATGGCAGCCCACATGGTGCCGAAGTGCGTCGGCAGCCAGAACATCGGGAAGATCGACACCGCGAGCAGCACGTGACCGATGATCAGTGTCGGCTTACGCCCGATGTGGTCGGAAATCGGACCGAAGACCAGGACACCGCCGGTCATCAGCGCCAAGCCGATCAGATTGGAGTTGAGCGCCTGGCTCGCGGTGTAGTCGTTCTTGATGAGGAAGGTCACGTAGAGAGCGGAATTCGTGTACACGCCGGTGATATAGGTGATGGTGATGACGAACAGCGCCAGCATTGGGCGGTGGTACTGCCCGAATGCCTCCTTCAGCGGAGACGCCTTCTTCGACAGCTGCTCGGATTCCGCCCGGACGGCAAGGAAGGCGGGCGACTCGTCGACACGGCGACGGATGAACAGGCCCACGGCGCCCAGCGGCAGCGCCACCAGGAACAGGATTCGCCAACCCCACGACTCGAACGCCTCTTGGCCGAGCGCCAACGCCAGGATCGCGCCCAGTCCGACACCGCCGAGCAAGCCGGGATAGGTGGAGGCGGCGAGGTAGGAGATCCACCGCGCGCGCCGCGTCGACGGTGAGTGCTCGAAGACGAAGGAGACCGCCGAGGACCATTCACCGCCTGCCGCCGCGCCCTGCAACAGCCGCAGGAGCAACAGCAACAGTGGAGCGGCGATGCCGATCGCGGCATAGCTGGGCAGTACGCCGATACCGAAGGTGGTCAACGACATTGCGACGATGCAGAAGGACATGACCGCCTTGCGGCCGAGAGTGTCGCCGAAGCGGGAGATGATGATGCCGCCGATCGGGCGAGCGACAAATGCGAGGCCGAAGACTGCGTACACCCCCAACAACGCGGCGATCGGATCATCGGGAGAGAAGAACTCATGAGCGACGAACGCCGCCACGACACCGTAGGCGGCGAATTCGTACCACTCGACGAAATTGCCGGCCAAGGCGGCCAGCACGACCTTCCGCCTCGTCTCCCCCGACACGGAGTCCCCGTGATCCCCATGCTGGTTGCGCCGGTTGTCGATCTTTCCGTTGGCCAGCAGCGGCAGCCCGGTCTCCGGACATATCGGCGACTGGGGTGGCTTCAACGCGTCTGCGGTCATGGTGCTTCTTTCATTGAACATGGCCCCGGAACGGACACCCAGCTGCGGTAGCCACTGGTGACCCGGGGGAAGGGCGTGAGCGCTGAACGACTACCAAGCGTTCTGTGACAGCGCACACATGTTTACAACTAGCGAACGCACGCCGTCAATAGCGGCTGCGACTTTTTACGTGGCGGTCACAAAGTCGGGATCCGCAAGCGAGACAGGCAAGCCGGTTAGGAGCGCTGCCGTGCGCCTTTGACGGACAGGCCACAAGGTGTTTTGCTGTGCAGAACAGGAGCGGCCGACCGGCCGCTGCACGACCATCGGGGGAGCACGTGCAGGCTTCGACCCACAGCCACGCTTCGGCGGACATCGTCCTGTCGCCGACGCTCACGGCACTGGCCGGCGGTGTTCGCACAGCCACCCATTGCGTCGACGCGGCGATCGCGCGGATCGGCGCCGTCGACGGCGAGGTGCATGCATGGGTGGCCGTCGACGAGGACGGCGCCCGCGCACAGGCGCGGCTGCTGGATGCGCTCCCCGCCGAGCGGCGCGGCCCACTGCACGGCCTGCCGGTCGGGGTCAAGGACATCGTCGACGTGCGTGGCTTCCCGACGCGCTGCGGCTCGGCCGCCACCTCGACCGAGGTGGTCTCGTCGGACGCAACCGTGGTGCAAATGTTGCGCGACGCCGGAGCCGTCATCCTCGGGAAGACCGTGACTACGGAGTTCGCGTACTTCTCCCCGGGTCCCACGGCCAACCCGCACCGCCTCGGACACACGCCCGGCGGGTCGAGCTCCGGCTCGGCGGCCGCGGTCGCCGCCGGTATGGCGCCCCTGGCGATCGGGACGCAGACGGCGGCGTCGGTGACGCGGCCCGCCGCATACTGCGGCGTTCACGCGATCGTGCTGCCCCGCGGACTCGTGGCGACCGACGGCATCGCCGGCCTCGCCGAGTCCCTCGATTCCCCCGGCCTGCTGGGCAGCGATGCGCTCGGGTTGGCGGCGGTACTCGACGCGGTTCTGCCGAACGGCGGAGCTGTGCCGGTTTCGGAGGTGCTGGTGTGGCGTCCGGGGCCGTCGTTCGGCGTGCACACGCACATGCTCGCGGCCGTCGACCGCATCGGCGACCACGCCCGTGAACTCGGACTGGCCGTTGCGGATATCGACCTCGACGCCCAGGCGCTGGCTCTGGTCGACGCCCACCGCCGCATCATGGCGTACGAGGCCGCACGTCAGAGCCGGGCCGCCACGATGCCCAGGGGTGAGCTGAGTCCCACGTTGCGGCAACTGCTCGACGACGGCGCCGCACTGGACCGCGTGGACTACGAGCGGGCGTCCGCCTACGTGCAGACCGTCCGACGCGAGTTCCTCGACCGACTGAGGTCCACGAATGCCGCAATCCTGGCGCCCGCCGCTCAGGGCGCAGCGCCGGAGGGGCTTTCGGCGACCGGCGATCCGGTCATGAGCCGACCGTGGCAGGCACTGGGCCTTGCGGCCGCCACCTTCCCCGTCGGCTTCTGCGCCGGTCTGCCGTTGGGACTCCAGCTCGTCGGTGCCGACGACGGGCGTGCGCTCCTGCGGCTCGCCGACACTCTGTGCCGGCGGACATGAGTGTCCATCCCCAGCGCGTTCACTTGCAGAGAACAGCCCGCGCGTAGCGAACCGAGAGTGAACGGCGGTCACCTACACTCGTTTCGTGGCCGACTCGCAGGTACCCGTTACGGAGACCGCCCTGACGCCCCCGTGGGGAGCACGTCTGCGTGAAGCCCGTGAAGCGCGTCAGATGTCGCTTCGGGAGCTCTCCCGCCGATTGGACGTGTCCCCGGGCCACCTGTCGCAGGTTGAACGCGACATCGTCGCACCGTCGATCAGCCTGCTGTACGCGATCACCTCTGAGCTCGACGTATCGCTCGACTCATTGTTCAGCGACAGCGATCGCGCCGATGGATCGGCTCACAAGGGCGGTGATCCGGATGTCCCACGCACGCCCGGCGAGGGTCGCTACGTGGTCAGATCCAGTGAGCGGCAGGTCATCGAAGCCAGCCCGGGTGTGCGCTGGGAGTTACTCACGCCGTCCACCGACACGCCGATCGACTTCCGAGAGATCGTCTACGAACCAGCGCCGAGGTCGCCGAACAACGAAGCGTTCATCCGCCACGACGGCTCGGAATTCGGTCTGATCCTCGAGGGGCGACTCCACGTTCAAGTCGAGTTCGACACCTACGTCCTGGGCGTCGGCGATTCGATCGCCTTCGATTCCTCACGGCCGCATCGTTTTTGGAACGAGGGCCCCGGAATCGCCCGCGCCGCCTGGATATCGAACGCCACCCGCTAGCACCACTTTCGCCGAACTCCGCCGGCTCTTGGCTTCGGCCACGATCCATGTCTTGACAAGTGTTCTGTAGTACAGAACACTTGTGTCGTCCATGACGGAACAGCGGGCATCGCCCGGCTGCATCACACCGGAGTCTCTGTGTCCTCACATCCCGAACGCACACGTGTCGTCGTCCTCGCCGCGGATTTCTTCGAAGAATCCGAGCTCATCTATCCCGTGCTGCGGCTACGGGAAGAGGGTTATTCGGTCACGGTCGCGGGCGTGGGGACCGCACCGGTGCGCGGCAAGTCGGGGTACGGCCCCTACCCCGTCGACGTCGACGTCGCCGACGTGGACCCGGCCGAAGTCGACGCGCTCGTCGTGCCGGGTGGATTCGCCCCCGATCTGCTGCGCCGGTCAGCCGCGGTGCTCGACCTGGTCGGCAAGGTCGACGCCGACGGCAAACCCGTGGCGTTCGTCTGCCATGGCGCATGGGTGGGCGTGTCGGCCGGCATTCTGAAAGGCCGCCGGCTGACCAGTGTTTCGGCAATCCGCGACGACCTGCGCAACGCCGGTGCCGACTGGGTGGACGAATCCGTCGTGGTGGACCGCAACCTCGTGACCGCTCAACTCCCCCGCGACCTCGGCGCGTGGATGCGCGCGCTGATCGCTGTCTTGTCCTGACCCCGCCCCAACCCCTGCCAATCCGGAGACGACGATGAAAAGCCCCATTCCGATCGCGGAATTCGACAGCAGCGACCAGGACACCTCACTGGCGGTGTCACTGCCGCCCGACACTTACACCTCCGAGGAGTTCTACCGCTTCGAGTTCGAGGCGGTGTGGAACCACGAGTGGATCTGCATCGGCCGTGCCACCGACATCACCCGCCCCGGCGACTTCTTCACCGTCACCGTCGGTGACGACCCGCTCATCGCGGTGCGTGGCCGCGACGACCAGATCCGCGTGCTGGCCAACGTCTGCCAGCACCGCGCGATGATCCTCGTCGAAGGCAGCGGTAACAAGCGACGGTTCCAGTGCCCCTACCACTCCTGGGTCTACGGGCTGGACGGCAAGCTGCAGTCCGCCCCGGAGCTGAACAACTCGCCGTGCTTCGACAAGTCGACCGTCGAGTTGCCCACCGTCCGTTCCGAGGTGTGGGAAGGGTTCATCTTCGTCACGTTCGACGAGACGATCCCGTCGATCTCCCAGCGCCTGGCCGGGCTGTCGGAGTACCTGCGCAACTGGGACATCGCGTCACTGAAATCTGCTGCCCCGCAGGAATTCAACGAGTACAAGTTCAACTGGAAGCTGTTCGGTGACGAGTGCTACCACTGCCAGTTCCTGCACTCGCAGTCCTGGGTGCCGATGTATCCCACCTCTGCCGAGCAGATCAACTTCAACGCGCCGTTCAACGACACCGCCAACGGCATCGTCGGTTACGAGCTGATCAGCGTGGAGGAGGGCGCTTCGCCCACCAAGACCGGGCGGGTGCTCCAGCCGTACCTGCCCAACCTCACCGCCGAACAGCGATCCAAGCTGGCGTACGTCACGATCGCGCCGAACCTGCTCATCATCGCCATGCCTGACAAGGTGAAGTACTTCCACTGGCTGCCCGGCGGCGCCAACACCTCGCGCTTCGCCGCGACGTGGATGTACCCCGAATCGACCCTGGCGCTGCCGAATTTCGAAGCCGAATGGAAGCAGGAGGTCGCCGACCTCTCCGAGGTCATGCGCGAAGACGAGATGGCCTGGAACGGTACCCAACGCGGGATGGCGTCGCGGTTCGCGCCACGCGGGCGTTACGCGCCGCCGGAGGACGTGCTGGTCAATCTGAACCATTGGCTGGTGGAGAAGTACCGCGTCGCCGACAAGCAGCCGTGACCGCCGCCGAACCCGAGTTCGTGCTCGAGGTGGCCGCCCGGCGCCTGGTGGGTTGCGACATCGTCGTGCTCGAACTCGTCGCACCGGACCGCGCCCCGCTGCCGCCGTGGCAGCCGGGGGCGCACCTCGAGGTCAATCTGCCCGCCGTCGACGGTGACGTCATGCTGCGCCAGTACTCGCTGTGCGGAGATCCGCGGCTGGCCGACGTCTACCGGGTCGCGGTGCTGGCGTTGGCCGAGGGCCGGGGTGGATCGGCGTACATTCTCGACAACGTCCATCCCGGCACGACGGTCCGGGTCCGCGGCCCGCGCAACCACTTTCCGCTCGAGGACGCCCCCTCGTACGCGTTCGTCGCCGGCGGCATCGGGATCACGCCGATCCTGGCGATGGCCCGGGCCACCGCGGCGGCCGGCAAACCGTGGCGGGCGGTGTACCTGGCGCGTGATCGGCAACGCCTGGCCTTCGCCGACGAACTCGAAGCCCTGGGTGCCGGCACCACCATCTGGATCGACGAGGAATCCGGCCGGTTCGACCTGGCCGGGTTCGTCGGCGGGCTACCGGCAGGCACGCACCTGTACGCGTGCGGACCCGGTCCGATGCTCGACGCCCTCGAGGCGCTACATACTCCGCAGGCGTCCTGGCGTCTGCACCTGGAGCGATTCGCGGCCGTCAGTGCGGATACCAGTTCCGATGCGCCGTTCGACGTGGTCCTCAACAGCAGCGGTGAGACGCTCACCGTCCCACCGGGCTGCTCGATCCTGTCGGTACTCCGCGACCACGGTGTGCCGATCGAGTACTCGTGCTCCGAAGGCGTCTGCGGGACCTGCGAAACCGCGGTGCTCGAGGGCGTTGCCGACCACCGCGATGCGGTGCTGTCGCCGGAGGAGCAGGAAGCCAACGAGACGTTGATGGTCTGCGTCTCCCGGTCGCGTACTCCGCGACTGGTTCTCGATATCTGAATCCGTTCCCTCAGAGAGGAATCCACTACCCATGTCAGTCCCCACCAAGGTCGTCGTCACCGGCGGATCGGGACGCGTCGGCCGCTATGTGGTCGACGAACTCTCCTCCGCATTCGACGTGACGAACGTCGATCTGACGAAATCCCCGGCCGATGTCGCCTACGCGGAAGGTGACGTCACCGACCTGGAGAGCATGCGGCGCACGCTCGAGGGCGCCGACGCCGTCGTGCATCTGGCCGCGATCGACTACGACTGGAAGGCCGCCCCGGAGCAGTACATCCGGGTCAACACGATGGGCACGTGGAATGTCCTTCAGGCCGCCGCGGAGAACAACCTCCAGAAGGTGGTGCTGTGCTCGAGCGTGTCCGCCTGTGGACTGTCGGAGATGCGGGCGGACTGGGCACCGCAGAGCCTGCAGGTCGACGAGCGTCACGAACTGCGGCCGGTACAGGCATACAGCGTGAGCAAGCAGATCATGGAGACGATGGGCCGCAGCTTCGCCACCGGAACCGATATGGAGGTGCTGTGCCTGCGGCCGCTCGCGGTGGTGCTGCCGGAGACGATCGGCGAATACTGCGAATTCATCGACGATCCGGATCTGCACTGGTTGTACTACTACGTGCATGCGCGCGACGTCGCCACGGGATTCCGTCGTGCGCTGGAGAGCCGCGGCCTGAAATTCGGCACGTTCTTCCTCAGCGCCGACGACACCTCCCGACCGGAGCCCACCCTCGACTGGTACCGCGACCGTATCGGCGCACTGCCCGAAATCCTCAATCCGCGTACCTTCCAGATCAATCCCCGGGCATCGATCTTCAGCAACCAGCAGGCGCGCCAGGTGCTCGGCTGGGAGCCCACCACCGACTTCCCCGCCCTGCGCGCCGAACACGGCGTCTGACAGCTGCCTTCACCCCCGCCCGCCACCCGAACCGCTCGTCATCTATCAGGAGTTCGCCATGCCCCCAACAGTGTTGCCCGGTGCCGTCGACTGGACGGGCGACAACCCGTTCGTCTATCTCAAGACCGACCCCGCCGGTGACTGGTCCTCGTTGTCGCTGTTCTTCCGCATCACCACCTCCGGCCATGGCACCGGCCACCTGATCCTGGTGGTGACCGACCCCTATGACCACGACAAGTCGGCAGCGCTCGGGCTGACCGACAACGAACCGCTGGCCCGCTTCCTCATCGAGGACTTCGCGAGCCACTTCGCCCTCTTCCGGCCCACCCAGGCGCTCAAGAACCCGACCCTGCACACCAACGCGGTGTTCACGCAGCACATCGGTGACCGGGAATGGGTGGAGTCGGCCACCGACGACACGGCGCAGACGACGATCACGCTGCGCTGGCAGAACCTGGACGCACCCTTCGCCGTCCACCAGCCCAAACACGAATCCGGCACCACCCGCCACGAGATGCTCAGCGTCTTCCGGCCGGCGGAGTCGGGTGTCGTCGAGCTCGACGGCGTGGCCCTTCCTGGTACGACCGTCGAGCGTGACTTCTTCGGCCGCCGCGCACAATCGGCGGCAATGGCGTTATCGGAAACCTGGGTTCAGGCATGACCGGCACCGACGCCAACGCCACCGCCCTGCAGCGCGTCCTCGCCACCGATCCGGTGTGGACCGGGATCGTCCGAGCAGCCGAGGTCGTGTCCGCCGATCGGGTGCTGTTCCACGCCGGGCCCCCGTTTCCGCACTGGGACGCCGTGCCGCTGCCGGTACGCAACTCCATGGCCCTTGCTGCGGTCTACGAGGGATGGTCAGCCACCTCGGAAGACGCGCTGACCGCACTCGCCAACGGTGACATCGAATACCGGGCGGCCCAGGACCATGACATGGTCGTACCGCTGTGCGGGGTGATCTCGCCGTCGATGGCGCTGCATGTCGTCGCCGACGCCCACTCTGCGCGCGTCAAGTACGCCGCTCTGAACGAGGGTATGCAGCACTGTCTGCGTCTGGGCACCGACGACCGCGAGATTCCCCGCTTTCACCATTGGCTCAACGGGGATTACGCCCGGTACCTCGCGCGGCGCGTGGGAACGCCGGTGCGACTGTGGCCTTTCCTCGCTCAATCGCACACACTGGGTGACGACGGGCACTCGCGCACGGTGGCGGCGTCTGGGTTGTTCAACGACCTTCTGGTCGACCGGGATACGCCGTCCGACGTCGCCGAGTTCCTCGGAACGTGCGGTGCATTCGCCCTGAATCTCTGGATGGCCGCCGCCGCGGTCGCCTTGACGGCCGCCGAAGGGGTGCCGGACTGCGATCTGGTCACCCGTGCCGGTGGCAACGGCTCGCAGTTCGGGATCCAGATCGCCGCTCGGCCCGGACAGTGGATCACCACGACCGCGACACCACCGCAGGGGCCGATCGACGCGCACCTCGAAGACACCGAAATCCTCGGCGCGATCGGTGATTCCGCCGTCGTCGACGTCTTCGGCCTCGGTGGACAGTCGCTGACCCACGCCCCCGACGTCCGGCAGGCACTGGCCGGTCATCTGCCGTCCGATGCCCTCGCCCGTCCGGACCAGCTCTTGCCCGCCACACTCGAGGCGGCGGGCGGATTACGCACCGGCCTGTCCGCCCGCGCGGTCGCCGACAGCGGTGTCGGTCCGATCGTGCTGCTCGGTTTGATCTCGGCCCGCGGGCACGGACGCGTAGGCGGTGGGTGCTATCAACCGCCCATCGGTTTGTTCAGCGAATGCGTTGGACGCTAGCCGCGGTACCGGTCGACCAGCGCGGCGAATTCGTCGAGCTTCCTGAGTGACTCGTCGAGCGACAGGGTGGGCAGCAGCAATGCCAACTGACCGAAACCCAGCTGCTCGGCGGTGCGCCAGTAGTCCGGGTCCGGTGGTGTGCCGAACATCGCCAACGGAACGTCGTGACCGGCGCCGTCGCGGAGCTGTTCGACGCGGTGGGTGAGCTGTTCGACGGGCAGCGGATTGGAGATCCAACCGGCCTGGTGGCGGATCACGCGTTTGACCGTGGCATCGGAGTTGCCACCGATGTAGATCGGCGGATGCGGTTTCTGCACCGGTTTGGGACGGCTGTAGGACGGGGCGAAATCGACGTGCTTGCCGTGGTATTCGGCCGGTTCCTCCGTCCACAGCGCTTTGATCGCCTCGATGCGTTCGTCGAGCAACGCCCCGCGGGTCTTCGGATCCGTACCGTGGTGGCGCAGTTCCTCGATGTTCCAGCCGGCACCGACGCCGAACACGAACCGGCCCCCGGAGATGAGGTCGATGCTCGCCGCCTCCTTGGCCGTGATGATCGGATCGCGCTGGATGAGCAGCGCGATGCCGGTCACCAGCTCGATCTGTGAGGTCACCGCGGCGGCAGCGGCCAGCGTGACGAACGGATCGAGTGTGCGGTAGTAGACCGACGGCAGGTCACCACCCTCCGGATACGGCGACTCCCGACTTGCGGGGATATGCGTGTGCTCGGCGACCACCAGGGAGGCGAAGCCCCGCTCCTCGACGGCGCGCGCGAGCGTCACCGGATCGATGGTGTCGTCGTTGACGAAGGTCGAGATGCCGAATTCCATGTCCCGAGTGTTCCCCCATCTGCCGCACGCATGCATCAGGTCTGGCGGGATGGAGCGACGTCAGGGTCGTCGCTGTCCTCTCCGGCGGCGGCCACACCGTCGGCCTCTTCGGCGGCTACCTGTTCGCGTTCGATGCGCTTGGCGGTCGGGATCGCGATCCGCAACGCCAGCAGCATCGCGATGAGACCCGCGACGATTTTGCCGATCATCAATGGGGCGATCAGGTTCGGCTGAAAATTCGCGGTGAACGCGAGGTGATCGCCGATGAGGGCCGAGCAGGTGGTACCGAAGGCGACGACCAGCACCTTGTCCTTGGCGGGCATGTGCCGGATCAAATGGAACGCCGCCAGCATGTTGGTGGTGGCAGCGAGCAGACCCGCGGTGCCTTCGGTGCTGATGCCCATCCGCGTGCCGACCGCGGTGAGTGGCCGGTCGAGATAGGTGCGGATCGCGTACACGAGCGGGAAGGCTCCCGCCAACACGATGGCGATATTGCCCACCACCTCGAGTGCCCGCATCTGATCATCGGCGTCGGCGATGATGGGGTCGAATCCCCACCAGGTGAACTGCGTGCTGAAGAAACCGGTCACGTGGTCGACGATCGAGACCGCCAGTACCAGGTAGATCGCGGCGTTGAGGATATTGCCGAACCAGATGAACCCGGTGATCATCGCGCGGGTGGCGAAATACAGCCCGGCGGCGATCGCGACGGTGACCACGATGACGGGCAGCAGATTGATCAGCACATCACCGATGCTGAAGCCCTCCAAAAGCGCCGTCGACGGCCCGTTGGTGGTCACGGTGTCACGCACCGGCGAGCCGGTCACGAGCAGGATGCCCATCGTGACGAGGACGCCGACCGGCACGGTGAGGATGCCGCTCATGATGCCGAGGGCGAAGTACTTGTGGTCACGCACGTCGAGGATCGCAAGACCGACCGGGATGATGTACGAGATCGTCGCGCCGGCAAGGAATCCCGTGACAGACGCGGTGATCCACGCGCCCGTCGAATCCGCGGTGACCTCGGCGAGCTGGTAGGCCCCCATGTCGCTGGCGATCACGGTCGTGGCCGCCATCGCCGCATCGGCTCCGAACGGCTCGTAGATCCGGCCCAGCACGTTCTCCACGAACCAGGCCAGGTAGGGCAGACCGGCCATGATGCCCGCGACGGGGACGAACAGGGGTCCGAGGGCGTAGATGCCCTCCTTGAACTCATGGCCGATCCCGCGGTCGCCGCGGAAGGCCAAGGAGATCGCGCCGACGACGACGAACGCCATCATCAGATAGATGACGATGTTGCCTAGCAGGGCCATGGGTGTTCTTTCTCTCGAGACGGGTCGGAGCTCACTGGGTCGGAGACTTGAGTTGCGCGAATGGCTTACGACACGGCGTGTTGACGGCCGCGTCTGCGGTTGAGGCCGCTCGCGACGAGCGCACCGACGACAGCAGTGACCGTGCCGATACGGATGGCCACGGGGATGTCGGCGACGCCCGCCTCGATCCGCGCGGGCCAGGTGCCCATCCGGCCCTCGGCGACGACGGTGAATCCTTCGAATCGGATGCGCTCGAAGGTGTACGGGAATTCTCCGACCGGTGAGGTCACTTTCATTGAGGTAATCCAATCCTGGGGTCCACGGGTGTACGGGAATGGTGTCGGGCCTTGGCGTCGGCCAGCGCCCGCACCGCGGCCTTCATGCCGATCTGCGCCGAGGGTTCGAGCCCTCCCCCGTCGCGCTGCGCGTAGACGGCTGGCTCGTCGTCGAGGACGGCGCCGTCGATATTGCGGTACGGGACGGGCGGCCCGGCAAGGATGAGGCAGTCACACGCGATGCGCTGCGTCGTCGTCGCGGACTCGACGGTGAGGCCGGTGATCCGCGGCATACCGTGGGTCGTCGTGACGCGCCATCCGGGCATACCGGTCACGCTGCGGGCCGGTCCGGGGTCGTCCTTGCCGATCCAGACGATGGACGTCGCAGGCTGACCCGTGGAGGTCATCGCTGCGATGCACTCGGTTGCCCAACGGGATTCGCCGACGACGACCACGTCGGTACCCAATCTGACGCGCTGTTGCAGTAGGTGCAGCGCCAGGGTGGCCGGCACGATCCCGGCGCTGCGGTGACCGTCGATCCGCAGTTCACTGCGCGTGGCGGGCCGGTGACCGGTGGCCACCACGAGGGCATCCGCCTCGGCCACGCCGCCGTACTCGCCGACGGCCAGGAGCCGGTTCCCCTCCCAGCGGACCACCTGGGTGCCGGCGGCGAACCGGACACCCTGGTCGCGAGCCTCCCGCACCAGCTGTGCGTGATCGGGATCCTCCCAGTGTTCGCCGCCCGGGACGGGAAGCCGTTCGTAGACGACCACCTCCGCAGAGTTGCTCAGTGCTGTCGCACAGTGCAGGCCGGCGAGTCCTGAGCCGGCGACGGCGATTCGTGGTGGGCTGGTGGTCACTGTTCGGCGCCCTCCCATTCGGAGCCTGGCTCGCCCTGCCGGATACCGCCCGGCAGCTGCCCCGTGGCCGACGAGAGGATGAAGCTCACGCCCACCGAGCAGTAGGCACCCTGGCAGCGCCCGGCCATCGCACGCGTGCGCTTGCGAACGCCGTCGAGGGAGGTCGCCGGCACGGGTCCGCGGCATTCGGCGGCGATCTCGGCGGCGGTGACGTGTTCGCAGGCGCACACCACCATTGGGTGTTTGTCAGGCGGTGAGCCCGGATCGCACGCGAATTCCTCCGCCGCACGGTCGGTGGTGACCTCGGCAAGTCTCGGCAGCGGCGGGATGTCCCGGAGCGCGGCGGATTTCGGAGCCAACGTCATCACCTCGGTGGTGATGAGATTCGTGACGTAGCGCGCCACCGCGGGGGCAGCGGAAACGCCGGTCGAGCGGATACCCGCGGCGTGCACCAGATTCGGCACCTTCGGGGATACCTCGATGCGGTAGGTCCGGTCGCTGGCCGGGCGCAGTCCCGCGAACGTCTTGGTGACGTAGCGACGGTCCACCCTGTCGGGCAGCAGGCGCTGCGCCCGGGCCCACACGGAATCGAGGGTGTCGGCGTCGGTCGACTTGTCGGCGCGATCGTCCCGATCGTCGGCGGTAGGGCCGATCAACACCGTGCGGTTCGTGGTCGGAATCGCATAGATTCCCCGAGTTTCGGGGGTGGGCGCGGTGCTCATGATCTTCGGCACGAGGTGGCCGACTGCTCGGTCGAGGAGCATGAACTGACCCTTGCGGGGCCACATGGTGAACGGCTCCGCGTCGGCAGCGTCGGTGATCCGGTCTGCGTTCACACCGGCGGCATTGACGACGGCGCCCACCGCCACCGCCCCGCCGGGTGTGACGACGTGGCTGATGTTGCCCGACGGGTGATGCCAGAATCCGGTGACCGGTGTGGAGCGGCGAAGTTCGACCCCGTTGAGAACAGCCAACTTCGCCAACCCGATGGTCAACCGGATCGGGTCGATGATCGCTTCGGCGGGTACGTGCAACGCTTCCACGGCGGTGGGCGCTGCGGTTCCCGCGGCCCGGCGCAATCGGTCACCGGACAGGATCTCGGCATCGACCCCTGCGGCGCCGGCCTGGTTCGCCAGGTTCTTCAGTGATTCGGAGTCACCTTCGTCGAAGGCAAGAGACAACGCGCCGATCCGTCGGAACGGCACATCCAGGGACCGGCACAGCGACTCCCAGTGTTCACTGGATTCCAGGATCAGATCGGATTCGAGGCTGCCGGGTGCCAGGTCGTAGCCGCAGCCGGCGATGGCGGAGTTCGCCTTGCTGGCACCTTCGGCGACATCGTGTGCAGCCTCGAACCACACCACCCGCCGATCGTGCCGCGACAGTTCGGCGGCGATCGCCGCGCCGATGACGCCCGCGCCGATGACTGCGATGTCAAAAGACTGTGTACTCATGAGTTCCGTTCTTCGATCCGCCGGTGGGCGGCAGTTGAGAGCGCTGGAGGCTCCAGATCCGATGTCGCTTCGACGAAGGCGCGCCAACGAGCTCGTTCGAGGAGTCGATTGGGCTCGGCCAGTTGGGGTTCGACCACGCAGTGGAACTCGGCCCGGGCAGCCAGACCGGTCAGATCGAGTTCACCGGCGCCGATGGCGGCCAGACCCGCGGCGCCCGCTGCGGTGTTCTCCTGATGATCGGCGATCGCGATAGGCCGCCCGCACACATCGGCTTGACGTTGCATGAGCGTGCGGTTGGCGCTCAGACCACCATCGGCCCGCAGCGTGGCCGTGCTGCCCAGTTCGGCGTCGACCGCGTCGACCACATCGGCGACGCGCTGCGCGATACCGTCGAGCACGGCGAACGCAAGGTCATGTCCGTCGGTCGAGGCGCGCAGACCTGCGAGCACACCTGCCGCGTCGGGTCGCCACCACGGGGCGCCGACCCCGGTGAAACTGGGCAGGAATTGCGGGTGATGCATGCGCAGGTCGAAGTCGGACGCGGCCGCGCACGCGGCGGCGAGTTCGGCGACATGGGCCGCACTCTCGGCCAGCCCAAGGCCGACCAACCAGTCGACGGCGGTGGCCGCAGTGAACACTCCGCCCTCGATCGCCCATGCCTTGGGCTCGTCGAGGATGCTCCAGGCAAAGGTCGGCATCAACCCGTGTCCAGGCCGGCACGGGGCTGCACCGACGTTGGTGTCGATGAAACATCCTGTCCCATAGGTCATCTTGGTGTCACCGGGATTGATGGCGCCCAGCGCCGCCAGCGCGGCCAGCTGATCGGTCGCGCTCGCGTACAGCGGTGCGCCGAGCGTGGTGGGCAGCGGTTCGGCGAAGACGGTGTCGACCAGCGCGGGCAGCAACGCGACGTCGATGCCGAAGGCTGCTGCGCATTCCTTGTCGAACTGCAGATCGTCGAGCGCCATGAGCTGGGTGCGGCTTCCGGTCGACGGGTCTGTCACGTAGGCCCCGCCGGTGAGCCGGTAAATGAAGAACGTGTCGAGCGTTCCGATGGCGAGGGTGCCTGCGGCGGCGGCCGCAGCGACGTCCGGAAGATTCGTCAATGCCCACGCGATCCGCGCTGCTGAGTAGTACGGATCAAGCCGGAGCCCGGTGACCCCTTCGACGCGGCTCGCCTCAGCGGTGCCGCGGACGCGGTCGATGACGGTGCCGGCGCGACGGTCCGACCACAGGATCGCGTTCGACAGCGGCGCACCGGTGCGCCGGTCGAACGCGATGATCGACTCGCCCTGATTCGCCAGTCCGATACCGGCAAGCTCGGCGCCCGGGACGGTGTCGAGCGCTTCGGCTACGGTCTCCTCGATGGCAGCCAGCAGCGCATTGCCGTCCTGTTCATCCCATCCGGGCTGCGGATGAGTGGTCCGGGACCGACGCCGCGCGGTCGCGATGCATCGGCCTGAATCGTCATAGAGATTCGTCCGGGTGCTCGTGGTGCCTTGATCCACTCCGGCCCACACTCTCGTGACCGGACCACTGCGCGTGAGCGGGGCGGGCGACTGCCCGGGCTCGAACGATGCGGGAGCCCGCATAGCCAACCTCCAACCGAGACGACGATCACAGGATCGAATCACATCCGCTCAATTCCTACAACTTAATGAGCGAAAATGATCATAGTTAGAGTGTGTCCATGCCAGAACAGCACGCCGAGGAGCGGTACGCGCACCTACTCGAACTGCTGTCGCGCCAGCAATTCGCCTCAATCGAGGACATCCGGCGAGCCACCGGTGCGAGCGCTCCCACCATCCGGCGCGACCTGGCCCTACTCGAGGAACGCGGACTCATCAAACGCGCACGAGGTGGTGCGTCCCTGGCCACCACGGCAAGCACTCTCGACGAAGCCTTCGAATTGCGACGTCGGCGTAACGCCCGGGAGAAGGGCGCAATCGCGCTGGCGGCAGCGGATTTGGTGAAGCCCCGCGCCTCGTTGCTTCTCAACGACGGCAGCTCCATCCTCGCCCTGGCGGAGGAGTTGATTTCTCAGGGGGATCCTCTGTGGGTCGCGACATCGGGCCTCAACATCGGTGAGCGGCTGGCCAGTGCCGCGGGGATCGAGGTCATCGTCATCGGGGGCGCTCTGCGGGCGTCGTCCTTCGGCACCAGTGGCCCGCTCGCCACCTCGGCGATCGCTCAATTGACCGTCGACACAACATTTCTCGGCTGTGATGGTATCGATCTCGAACTGGGGGTCCGCTCCAACAGCCTGCTCGATGCCGAGATCGCCGCGGCGATGGCTCGACAGGGTCGACGCGTCGTCGTGCTCGCCGATAGTTCCAAGGTGGGTCAGCGGGCCGTCGCAGGGACCGTCAGATGGTCCGATGTCGACGTGCTGATCACGAACGGGCTCGACGCCCGGTGGCGTGAAAGCCTGCGGCGTGCGGACGTGGAAGTGATTGAAGCCTGAGGCGGGGACTACCCGGTCACCGGGGCTGCAGCGGTCGGCGAGCCCTGTCGTCCGGCGGTTTCGGGCAGGAGCGCGACGCAGACGAGGCTGACGAGCGCCAGACCACCCATCATGGCGGCGACCGCCCAGGTGCCGAACGACGCCAGCAACAGCGGCGACACGACGGGCGGAACGGCCCCACCGAGGATGCCACCTGCGTTGAGGGCCAGCGCCGCCCCGGTGTAGCGGTACCGGGCGGCGAACAGTTCCGGGATGAACGCGGCCAGCGGACCCATGCAGAACCCGATGACGGCGTAGGTGATCACCAGAGAGAGCGCGAACACCCACTCGTTGTGCAGGTCGATCAGCGGGAAGATCACCAGCGACCACGGCAGCGCCACCACGAATCCCAGGGCGAGCATGCGTCGCCGCCCATGGGTGTCGCTCAGGGTCGCCGAGCACGCCGCACACGCCACCGCGCACAGCCCGCCGATGACGCCGACCAGCAGCACCAAGCTCATCGGATAGCCCATGTGGGCGGCGGCGTAATGGGTGAAGAACGTCCCCGCCTGGTACACCAGCATCGGCACACACGTCGCGGCACCCGCGGCCAACAGGAGTTGGCGACCCTGGCTGCGGAAAAGCACGACCAGCGGTACTCCGGTGTGCGGTTGCTGCGCTGCGTCGGCACCTTCGGCGAACTCCGGGGTTTCCGGTACGCGGAGCCGGATGTAGAGGGCGGTGACGATGAGCACCGCGCTGAGGAGGAACGGGATGCGCCAACCCCATTGCAGGAACGCTGAACTCGTCTCCCCGAAAGCGAGATGAACCCCGAGGAAGACCAAGTTGGCCAACATGAGCGCGGTGCCGAGACCGAGTTGGGTGAACATCCCGTAGTACCCGCGCCGGTTCGGGGGCGCATGCTCGGCACTGAGCAGGGCCGACCCCGCCCATTCACCGCCGACGGCGAAGCCCTGCACGAGACGCAGCGCGATGAGCAGCAGCGGCGCCGCGACCCCGATGCTGGCGGAGCTGGGAATCAGCCCGATGCCCACGGTCGCGATGCCCATCATCAGCAGCGTGAGCACCAGGATGCGTTTGCGCCCGATCCGGTCGCCGAAGTGGCCGAAAACCGCCGCGCCGATGGGGCGGGACACGAACGCCGCCGCGAACGTACCCAGCGAGGCGGTGGTGGCCATGACATGGCTGAGATCCGGGAAGAACACGGTGGGGAACACCAGCGCGGCCGCGGTGCCGTAGATGAAGAAGTCGTAGAACTCGATCGCCGAACCGACGAAGGCGGCGCGGGAGACGTGCCGCAGTGAGTGTGTCGATTCCGGCCGGGCCGTCGCGTTCGCGCGACGATCTGTGCCCACCCCCCGTGTGTTCATGGCGAACATATTGACATGCCCGCAACTTCGACTTCGCCATCCCGGCGTCCAGGACGCCGCCGGCGAGTCCCCGGGGGGCTCAGCCGTGCGGCATCAACCGGCTCAGCCACTGCACCAGGGCACGGCAGCTCGGCCAGGTGTCCGAGTCTCGCAACGCGGCCAGGGACAGCGGCTGCGCGAGCGCTTCGTGCAAGTCGGCCCGGGCTTCGGCACGGCTGATCCCTTCGAACGTGGTGTCGGGGTCGGTGTTGGCCGCCTCCGCAACCGTCAGCACGGCGTCGAGTGGGCTCGGGACGAAGAACGCGTCGTTGATGGCCGAGGTCTTTCGACGGTCGATGTTCACCACGCACGTCATCTCCTGCCCGTCGGCGAACCGGACACCGAGAAGCAGTTCTTCGCCGTCGTCGAGCGCATGTGTCATCCGCACGGCCCGGTGGACGGTGGTCCGGTCCAGCTCGGCAAGCCACGACGGCACCCTGTGGCGGCGCTCGCCGACCGCCTGCCGGCAGCGTGCGCGCATCGCGTCGCCCTCACTGAGCATCACGCCGAGCGCGGCGAGCAGGGCGGTGGTTTCGGGGACCGGCATGTCGACGAATGCGGTGACGAGTTCGTCCAGGCTGGGCGGTGCCGCGTCCATCTCCTGCTGCACCGCCGGATCCACCGGGGTGGTCGCCAGGATCAGCATGCTGACCAGCCCCAGAAGATCCAGGGGGTGCCCGCTGTCGAGCGCGTCGCGCACTTCGCCGAGCAGGGGTACCTCTTCGGCGCTCATGAGCGGACCATACTCGGCTGGTCGGGTTGCATGTGCAGACGGAAGGTCCGCCCGGCACACAGCAGGTCACACCGTCGCGCCAGATCCCCTGCACCACAGCGGATCCGGCTAGTCCCCCGCCGCCACCAGTGAGCGCAGGCGCACGCCGGGGAGTTCGCGTTCGACGTTCTCCAGGCGCCACTTCGTGGAGAAGACCGCGATGACGACTCCGTCGGTCCGGGTGAACACCTCCACCGACGCCTGCTTCTGCAGAACCTCGGCATCGCCGGCGTCGGCGACGCGGGCCACCGTGTACGGAAGGGGCTCGAGTGTGATCGGCGCGTTGAACTCGCCGGCCATCCGATGAGTGGCGACCTCGAACTGCATCGGACCGACCGCGGCGAACACCGGCGCCTGATCGCCCCGCCGGTCCGAGCGCAGGACCTGGATGACGCCTTCCTGGTCCAGTTGCTCGATCCCCTTGCGGAACTGCTTGTGCTTGCTGGGGTCGGTGCCGCGGGCGACGGCGAAATGCTCGGGAGAGAAGCTCGGTATCGGCGGGTACTGCACCGGGATGTCCCGGTACAGGGTGTCGCCGGGACGCAGTGCGGCGGCGTTGGCGAGTCCGATGACGTCTCCCGGCCAAGCGGTGTCGAGCGTGGACCGCTGCTGTCCGAAGACCGATTGGGCGTACTTGGTCACGAACGGCTTGCCGGTGGCGGCGTGGGTCAGGACTTCCCCGCGTTCGAACGTGCCCGAACAGACCCTCGCATAGGCGATCCGGTCGCGGTGCGCGGAGTCCATGCCCGCCTGGACCTTGAACACGAACGCGCTGAACGGCGCGGTGGCGTCCCGCCGGTTGCCGTCGACGTCGAGTTGACCGCTCGGTGACGGCGCGAGTTCGGCGAGCACGTCGAGGAGTTGGTTGACACCGAAGTTGAGGATGGCCGAGGTGAACAGCACCGGTGTCGACGTACACCGCAGGAACGAGTCCCGATCGAAGTCGGCGCCGTCGGCACTCAGGAGTTCGGACTCCTCCACGGCGTTGTCCCAGTCGGTACCCGCCACCTCGTGCGCGCGAGAGGCGTCGATGTGTTCTTCGGGAGCGGCCGTGGCACCGCCCGCGGTGCGCGTGTACTTGATGTACGTGCCGGTGCGCCGGTCGAGGACGCCCTTGAACTCGCCGGCGATGCCGACCGGCCAGGTCAGGGGTGTGGTCTGCAGCTGGATGCGGTCGTGGATCTCGTCCATCAACTCCAGCGCGTGACGGCCCGGGCGGTCCCACTTGTTGATCACCGTGATGATCGGGATGCCGCGATGGCGGCAGACCTGGAAGAGTTTCAGGGTCTGCGGTTCGAGACCTTTGGCGGCATCGATGAGCATGACCGCGGCGTCGACCGCGGTGAGCACCCGGTAGGTGTCTTCGGAGAAGTCGGCGTGGCCGGGGGTGTCGAGCAGATTGATGATGCAGGTGTCCCCACCGCGGGTCTGGTAAGGGAACTGCAGCGCGGTCGAGGTGATGGAGATGCCGCGGGCCTTCTCCATCTCCATCCAGTCCGACACCGTGGCACGGCGGCCCGCCTTGCCGTGGATGGCGCCCGCCTCGGTGATCGCCTTGGCGTGCAGCACCAGCGCCTCGGTCAAGGTCGACTTGCCTGCGTCGGGATGGCTGATGACGGCGAACGTCCTGCGACGTCGCGCTTCAGCGGAGATGCGGTCTGCCTGCGGCCCGGTGGCCGTCGTCGACACACCGGAGGCGGTATCGGTCATTGCCCGACCGAGTTTATTGGCCGCGGCCCTCAAACGATAAATCGCGGTCGACGCCTGCGGCGCTGAGCTGGAGGACGCGAACGCTGACCTCCAACTGGAAGCGGTCCGCGGGGTTCTTGAGCGACAGACCGGTGAGCTCCTCGATGAGCTTGATCCGGTAGAGGAGCGAATGCCGGTTGAGGTAGAGCGCTCTCGCGGCCGCGCTGGTGTTCGTCGCCTCGTTGAGGAGAACCTCGAGCGTGTGGACGAGTTGCCCGCGGCGGGTCCTGTCGTAGTCGATGAGCGGCTGCAGCGTCTCGAGGACGGTCGCCATGCTGCGGGGGTGCTGCCGGAGGACCTCGGCGAAATGCCTCGGGCCGACCGGTCCGTCCGGCGTCGGCGCGGTCGCCGAGGATGCCACCGTCACCGCATGCCCTTGGTCCGGCGGGAGAAGCACCCAGCTGGCGAGATCGTCCGGGATTCCGCTGCGTTGCCGCGCGGAGGCGACCAGCGCCGAGACCGTCGCCGCGGGCGGCGGCGAGGAGAAGTGGCTCATCACGAGGTCGTCGGTGACCGACGACTTCACGCTCACCCCCGCCGAGGCGGCGAGCGCGTTCAGCGCGTTCGCGAACGCCTCGGCGCGGCCGGGCCAGTCGGCGCTGTCCCGTTCGCGGCGTCCGATCACCATCTGCACGTGAGCGTCCTGCCCCGAGGTGGTGAGCAGCGGCAGAAGCGCCCGCTGCACCTCGGAGAACGCGACCTCCCACGGCAGATGGACCAGCGGGAAGTCGTGGCGGTCGGCGAGCGGACCGAGTGCGGCGTACAGCTCGCCGAAGGCGGCCTCGGGCGGTGGGCTCACCACCACCCCGGCCGCCGGGGAGGTGAGCAGGAAGGTGAGGAAGTCCCGCACCCCGGGTTGACGGATGTCGGCTCCGGTGGTCAGGACCAGGTCACCGGCCCGGACGAAGGACTCGGCGGGCGCGTGCATGATGTCCACCCACAGCACCTCGCGGGTCAGGCCCCGGTGCCCGGCCACGACCGAACCCCGGTCCAGTGGCGGAACGGTCAATGCCGCCGCCACGCTCAGCGGCGACTCCCGCGACATGATGCACCTTCTCCTGATCGACCCGCGGGGCAGACGGTATCAGCGCCCCGCAGCACCGAATGCGGCCGGTGACCGCCGGATCGGGCCGTGCCCGAGCCGCAGGTGGTCACCGGCCGACCGACATCAGGACACCGACGAGATCGAACCGAGCTCTTCGTCGGACCGGCGGCTCAGCAGCATGCCGACCCCGAAGAACACCAGCGGCATCACACCGAACACCACCGCCAGGGTGGACGATCCGCCGACCACCAGGGTCAGATTCGACACGACCAGAACCAGCGCCCCCGCCAGCGCGAGGGTGGCGAACGAGGCCAGCACCACCTTGCCCGTCGAGTTACCGCGCCGGACGAAGAAGATGACCACCGAGATCGTCGTCAGCAGCCACAGGATCGCCAGCGCCAGGATGCCCAGGCCGCCCAGCGGGCCGAAGATCTGCAGCACCGGGTCCAGCTGAAGCGCGGCGAGGATGCCCATCACCACGAACGACGCCACGGTGATGACGAGCGAGGCGTTCGCCGGTGAGCCGTGCTTGGGGTGCACCTCGCCGATCTTGCGCGAGAAGACGCCGCTCTGGCCGAGCACGAAGGCGTACCTCGAGCTGATGTTGTGGAAGGCCAGGGCACAGGCGAAGACGCTGACGAACCACAGGATGGTGTTCAGGTCGCGCCCGACCATCCCGAGGTACTGCTGGGCGGTGTTGACCATGAAGTTGTCGGGATCGTCCTTGGCGGCCTGGACCGCGGCCGGGCCACCGTTGCCCTCGACCAGGGCCCAGCTGGAGAACGCGTAGAACACGGCGACGATGCCGACCGCCCAGTAGGTGGCCCGGGGCACCGTACGGTCGGGGTCCTTGGCCTCGTCGCGGAACACCGCGGTGGCCTCGACGCCGACGAAACCCCACAGGGCGTACAGCAGCGCGATGCCCAGGCCACCGGCGATGCCCTGCGGCGTGAACGAATCGCCGGTGATCCCCTGCTCGCCGCCTCGGATCACGATGACCAGGTCGAGCACCAACAGGATCGCGACCTCGGACACCAGGAAGATGCCCAGCACCTTGGCGCTGAGGTCGATGTCGCGGTACCCCAGCCAGGCGACCACCGCGAGCACGCCGGCGGTGAGCAACCACCACGGGATGGCCGGGCCGTTGAAGCGCTCGATGAGCCCGGCGAGGATCACCCCGTCGTACGCCGAAACCCCGAGCAGCGTCGCCATGTAGGCCGGGAGGGCGAGGACAGCCGCGCCGGTTCCGGCGGCACGCCCGAGCGAGGTGCGGATGTAGGCATAGAAGGCGCCGGCATCCTTGACGTACTTCGACATCGCCACGAAGCTCGCCGCGAACAGCAGGAAGATCAGACCGGCGACGAGGAACGACACCGGGATACCGGTGGTGTCGCCGAGCGCCATCGCGATCGGCACGTTGCCGCCGATGGTGGACAACGGGGCCGCGGCGGCCACCACCATCAGGACGATGGCGGGAACACCGAGATTTCCGCGCAGGCGGCCACGACGGCCGTCCGGTGACGACTCACGGTCGCGTGTGTCGTCCGCGTTGACCACGTCGGACATGGGCTGATCCTCCTTCACCTGCGGAGCCGAAGATCGGCTCCGTCGAGTTGCGGGCTGAATTGTGCGAGACGACCCGGCGATCTGTCAGCGAGGGCCGCAGTGTTTCCAACACCTTGTTGTAGGCCGGGTCACACCAGCCGGTCGTTCGTCACACAGGTTGTTGGAAGGTGCGCCTGTGGCGTTGTCCCGTAAGGGCGTTGCGCCGATGCTGTTGCGGTCACGCAACAGAGAGGTACGGCGAGCGCCATGCAGCTGAACAGCACCGGGAGCGAGCAGGACTACCGACTCGGACGCATCCGACTGCTCGACCGGCAAGACGTCAACCTCGACGGGTTCGCCGAGGCCGACCCCGAACTCGGGATGATCTCGCACCTGTCGCCCTACGATCCGGAGCCGTCCTGGGTGGTCGCCGAGGACGGCACCGTGCTGGAGATGGACTCGACTCCGGTCGAGGCCTTCGACACGATCGACGAGTTCGTCGTCCGGTACGCCATCGACCACGCCGAGGCACCCAAGTCGATGGCGATGGACGAGGTCGATCTGGCCCGGCTGATCGTCGACCCCGCGGTGCCCCGCGACGATGTGCTGCGCGTCTGCTCCGGGCTGACCCCGGCCAAGATGGCCCGCGTCGTGGCGGCGCTGCAGCCTGTCGAGATCCAGATGGCGATGATGAAGATGCGCGCGCGCCGCACACCCGCCAACCAGGCGCACGTCACCAACCGCCTCGACGACCCGCTGCTGATCGCCGCCGATGCGGCCACCGCCGTCGCCTTCGGTTTCCGTGAGCTGGAGGCCACCGTCCCGGTGCTCGACGATGCACCGGCCGTCGCCATCGGCCTGCTGATCGGATCCCAGGTGCCCGCCCCCGGCGCACTGACGCAGTGTTCGGTCGAGGAGGCCCGCGAGCTGGAACTCGGCGTCCGCGGGCTGGTCTCCTACGCCGAGACGGTGTCGGTGTACGGAACCGAGCAGGTCTTCACCGACGGTGACGACACCCCGTGGTCCAAGGCGTTCCTCACCTCGGCCTACGCCTCGCGCGGCATCAAGATGCGGCTGTCCAGCGGTGCCGGGTCCGAAGTCCTCATGGGTCAGGCCGAGCGCAAGTCGATGAACTACCTCGAATCCCGGTGCGTGGCGCTGGCCAAAGGGATCGGCGCCCAGGGAGTCCAGAACGGCGGCGTCGACGGTGCCGCCATCACCGCGTCCGTGCCGGGCGGGGTGCGGGAGCTGATCGCCGAGAACCTGATGGTCATGCTGCGCGGGCTCGAATCCTGCAGCGGCAACGACTCGTTGATGTCGGAGTCGACGATGCGGCGGACCAGCCGGACTCTGCCGACGCTGCTGTCCGGGTCGGACTTCATCTTCTCAGGGTTCGGCTCGGTGGTCTCCTACGACAACATGTTCGGGCCGTCGAACTTCAACGCCGCCGACCTCGACGACTACCTGGTGTTGCAGCGCGACTGGGGTGTCGACGGCGGGTTGCGGCCGGTGGACACCACCACGCTGGAGTCGATGCGCAGGCAGGCCGCCGAAGCCACCCGGGCGGTGTTCGAGTACCTCGGGCTGGCCGACTTCGACGACGACCATGTCGAGGCCGTCGTCGCGGCGGAGGGGTCCAAGGACCTCCCGCAGACCGACGGGGTCAAGGTGCTCAGCGCCGCCAGGATGATCGACCAGTCGGGGCTCACCGTGCTCGACGTGGTCGCCGCGCTCGCCGAGACCGGCTTCGCCGACATCGCCGATCGGGTGCTCGGCATGGCCAAGGCGCGGGTCACCGGCGACTATCTGCAGACCGCGGCGATCTTCGACGAACAGATGAACGTGCTGTCGGCGCTGCAGGACCCCAACGACTACCGCGGCCCGGGAACGGGTTACCGCCCGACGGCGGAGCGCCAGGCCCAGATCGACGCGGTGCGGCAGGCGCGCTCGGTGGCGGATCTGGTCAAGGAGCAGGCCACCTTCGCCCAACCGGAACGACTGACCGTGGTCGGCCCGGCCGGCGCCGGGGAGGATCCGCGGGAGGTGGTCGTCGGCGTCTCGGCGGCGTTGGGCAACAAGCTGTTTCGCACGCTGTCGGGGATGACCGTCTACGAGGTGCTGGAGCAGATCCTGGCCGGTCTGGAAGAAGAGCAGTGTGTGGCGCGCGTCGTGCGGATCGCCGACAGCATCGACCTGGGGGTCATCGGGAAGTCGGCGGCGCGCCTGTCGGGGTCCGGGATCGGGGTGGGCCTGCAGGCCAAGGGCACCACGCTGATCCACCGTCGCGACCTGCCGCCGCTGGCCAATCTCGAATTGCTCAGTGTCGCACCGCTGATCACTCCGGAGATGTACCGGCTGATCGGCATCAACGCCGGCAGGCACGCCAAGGGCGCGACGCCCGCACCGATGCGCAACGCCTACACCGACGAGGCGATCACCGCCCGCTACCACACCAAGGTGGTGTCGATGGTCGCCGTCGAACGGGCCGAGTCACAGCGCGGCGAAGTTGCCGTGCACACCGAATTGGAGTTCAACAGATGACCGTCGTCCCCCACTCCGGTCGCGACCTCGAAGAGGTCACCGTCGAGGCCGCCCGCAGCGGTGAACTCGCCCTCGACGACATCCGCATCAGCCGGGAAACGCTGCTGGCACAGGCCGACATCGCCGAGCGCACCGGTTCGGCGCAGCTGGCGATGAACCTCCGCCGCGCCGCGGAGATGACCGCACTCAGTGCCGAGGACATGCTCGCGGCGTACGAGGCGCTGCGACCGGGACGCTCGACGTTCGCCGAACTGGAGGACCTGGCGCGGCGCCTCGCCGACCAGGATGCGCCCACCTGTGCCGCACTGGTGCGTGAGGCCGCGGCGGCCTATCAGCGGCGCGGCCTGTTGCGGTGACGGTCTGGGCCGGCGTCGACATCGGCAACGCCACCACGGAGATCGTGCTGTGCGCGGGGGACGCGGGACTCGACGTCCTGGCCAGTGCCCGCACACCGACGCGCGGCGGCAAGGGCTCGCTGCGGGCGGTCGAGGGCGCCGCGCAACTCGCCCGGCGGCTGGCGGAGCGGCACGGTCTGACCATCGACCGCGCCGCCTTCGCCCCCACCCCGCCGGTGCATTCATCCGTCGAACGGATCCAACTGCAGACCCGCCGCACCGGACGGCTGGTGGTGGCCACCCGCTCGGCGGCGACCACCGCGGGCGACGGCGCCGGGGTGGGCGTCCCGGTGCCGGTCGAGGACCTCGTCACGGTTCCGGCCGGCCGCGCCGTCGTGGCGTGTGCGACGCGGCAGTGGGGCTACGACACCGTCGCGGGGCAGGTGAACGCCGCTCTTGCCCAGGGCCACAACGTCGTCGGGGTGCTGACGGCCAATGACGAGGCCGTCCTGGTGTCCAACCGGTTGACCGCTCCCCTGCCCGTGGCCGACGATGTCGACGTGGAGGCTGTGCTGTCGGCGGCGCTGGTCGCCGTCGAGGTGCGCGAGGCCCCGGCACCGCTGCAGCGGCTCACCGATCCGTTCTGGCTCACCGATGTGTTCGGTCTCGGCCCCGACGAACGGGGCGACGCCCGCGCCGTCGCCGACCAACTGTTCGACAGCGCCTGCGCTGTCGTCTACCTCGCCGGTGCTGCGCTTCAGGACGATGAGCCACGCGACAGCGGCCCCGCGACCCCGCCGGCGGACGTTGCCCGCGTGGTGCACCTGGGCGCCATTGCCACACAGGCCAATTCGCGACGCGGTTCGGTCTCGGTGGACAGTCTGGTGATGGCGACGATGGGCGGCACCGATCGACCCGCCGCCGGCGCGGACGCGCTGTCGGACGCGCTGGGTGTCCTGGTGACGCGGATCGACTCCGAGGCCGCCGCCGCACGGGCGGGTGCGCTCACCACGCCCGGGGTGACCTCCGATGTCGTGGTGGTCGACGTCGGCGGCGGAACCGTCGACGTGGTGGCCGACGGCAGCCGCGTCGTGCTGCCGGGCGCGGGGCAGCTGCTCACCACGGCCACCGCCGCTGCCCTGGGCATCTCGCGGAGCGCCGCGGAGTACGCCAAACGCGCGGAGGCGCTCACCGCGGTCACCGTCCAGCTCGTCGAGGACGAACACGGCCGACGGCGCTTCCTCGACAAACCCATCGACGGCCGATGCACGGGGTGGCTGCTGACGTCGGCACCAAGTGGACTGCTGCCGTTCACGTCCGGGCTGTCCGGTGCCGAGTGGCGCAGCTGGCGCCTGGCCGCCAAGCGGCTGGTCATCGGCGGCAACGTGATGAACGGCATCGAGCGGGTCGCCCCCGGCGCGACCGGCGTGCTGCTCGTCGGCGGCGGAGCCGGGGACGACGAACTCGTGCGCGCCGTCAGCGAACAACTGGGCCAGGCGGTGACCGTCGGACGCGGCAATGTGCGGGGCGCACTGGGCCACCGGTTCGCGGTGGCGTACGGGCTCGTCGCGCTGGCGGCCGAGTGAGCGTCAGGCCTCCGCCAGCTCGTACGGCGGAGCACCCACGCCGCTGACCATGAGTTGCCCGGAGGGGATTCTCTCGACGAGTCGCACTGCGGCGCTGCGGTTTCCGATCCGCAGTTCGGCCCGCTTGCCCGCCTGCAGATCGTCCGGGGCGCCGTAGGCCAGACCCTGCCAGTGGTACTGCCCGTCGATCGGGCTCAGGTGCCCGGCCAGGCGGACCCGGACCGGGCAGCGCACACCGGCGACGTCCAGCTCGGCGGCCCCGTCGAAGACGCCACTTTCGTCGACGGTCACAGGAAGTTGCACCGCTTCCACATCCGTCGGCCGATCCGGCTCATCAACCCGACATCTTCGAGGAACGCCGCCAGCGGCCCGAACCCGGTCCGCATCGCGTCGTGGAAATACGGATTGCGGCGGGCCTGCCTGCGGGCCTCGTCGGCGTCGAGTCCGACGCGGTGATACACCGCGCGGTTGGTGAACAGGTAGCGGTAGAAGGGTCCGCCGGCGCCGTGGATCGTGGCGAGCAGGTAACGGTTGACGGGCCGCATCTGCGGCACGGCCCGGCGGGCGCCGTCGCGGGCGAACTGGATGTGCCGCGCCTCCTCGGTGACGTGGATGCGCATGATGCGGCGCACGATCGGCTGGATCTCGGGATCGTCGAGGATCTGCCGCTGCAGCGCGTCGAAGATCTCCTCGCCGACGAGCGCGGCGATCCACAACACCGACTTCTGGAACACCAGCGGCAGCGTGTTGATGATCATGCGCTGAACCCGCTTGGGCTGGAAGGGTTTCCCGCCGACCGCCTCGATGGTACGGCCGAACATGACCATGTGTCGGGTCTCGTCACCGAGTTCGGTGAGCGAGTAGTGAGTCGACGGCGACGTGACGTCGGCGTGCATGAGGCCCCGCAGCAGCGCCTGATTGAGGATGTTCTCGAACCAGACGCCGGCGGACAGCAGGTTGATGAACTCCTGGCGCGACAGTTCGATCTGCTGCTCGCGGGTCATCTGCGCCCACATCGGTGTGCCGTACAACGACACCATGGTGGGCGGGAGGAAGAACCTGTCCGGAACGACCGGCGTATCCCAGTCGATGTCGACGACCGGTGCGTACGACTTCTTCGCCGAACCGCGCAGCAACCGCTCGGAGAATTCGTCCCGACTGGGCGACGTCGCCGTCGAAGGGCCCCGATCGAGTGTGCCGGCCATGGTGGAGCCTCCTGCTGGTCGTCGTTGTCCGCGGCAGCGAGTGCCATCGAGACAGAAGATACATTCTCGGTTCGTTTGTATCAACAGCTGGCACGCAGGCTCTACACTGCGACGTAGCCCCGTTCCCCCGGTCATGTGCGAGGAGACCCATGAAGTACAGCGGCCTGCTCGCCAAGGCGGTGCAGCGCTTCGGGGCACCGACCGCCGAAGGCAACGCCGAACGGATACTCGACGCGGCGTTGAAGCAGTTCGAGCTGTTCGGGATCCGCCGGTCCACGGTGGAGGACATCACGCGCCGGTCCGGGTTGGCGCGCGTCACGCTGTACCGGAACTTCGCGAACAAGGACGCGATCGTCGAGGCGGTGCTGCTCCGCGAACTCGAGCGGTTCCTCTCCGACCTCGCCGCCGAGGCCGGCGGATACGCCGAAGCCGAGGACAAGCTCGTCGAGGGGTTCGTGTTCACGCTCACCACGCTGCGCGATCACGCACTGTTGCAGCGGTTGCTCGCCACGGAACCGGAGACCGTGCTGCCGTTCCTGACCGTCGAGGGCGACAGTGTCGTGCGGACGGCGTCGTCGTTCCTGGCCCATCAACTGGCGGTGGCGCTGCCCGACGACAGCCGCACCCAACTGGAACTGCTGGAGGTCGCCGAGGTCACCGTGCGGATCATCGTGTCGTTCGTGTTGACACCGTCGCAGAACGTCGCCCTCGGCGACGACGACGCCGCCCGGTCGTTCGCGCGCCGATACCTCGTTCCCCCGCTGCTGGGGTTGACGCGCTAGGGGCGCTGGGCCGCATCCGTCGCCGGATAGGCGTGCACCAGCGCGGACGAGAGTTTCGGCACGGCGTGGGTCAGCGTGTGCTCGGCTTCGTGCGCGATGCGGTGCGCGTCGGCGAGGCTGGTGGCAGGGTCGATGTCGAGTTCGGCGTCGGCGTGCAACCGGTGTCCGATCCACCGCATCCGCACGGCCCGCACCTCGGTGACACCGGGTTCGGCGGCGAGTGCGGCTTCGGCCTTGTCGACCAGCTCCGGGTCCACGCCGTCCATGAGGCGGCGGAAGACGTCGCGCACCGCGGTCCTTAGCACGGCGAGGATGGCCACCGTGATGACCAGGCCGATGATCGGGTCGGCCAGCGGGAAGCCCAGAGCGACGCCGCCGGCGCCGAAAAGCACTGCCAGCGAGGTGAATCCGTCGGTGCGGGCATGCAGTCCGTCGGCCACCAGGGCGACCGAGCCGATGCGGCGCCCGACCCGGATCCGGTACAGCGCGACGAGTTCGTTGCCGATGAACCCGATCAGACCGGCGGCGGCCACCCACCCGACATTGTCGATCGGCACCGGATTGACAAGGCGGCGAACCGATTCCACCCCGGCGACGACGGCCGACAGGGCGATCATCGCGACGACGAACAGTCCGGCGATGTCCTCCGCGCGGCCGAATCCGTAGGTGTAGCGGCGGGTTGCGGCCCTGGTGCCGACCACGAACGCGATCCACAGCGGGATGGCCGTGAGGGCGTCGGAGAAGTTGTGGATGGTGTCGGCGAGCAGGGCGACGGATCCGGAGATCAAAACGATCGCCAACTGCGCCACCGACGTCGCGCCGAGCGCGAGCAGGCTGATCTTCACCGCCCGGATGCCGGCGGCGCTGGATTCCAGGGCGTCGTCGATGCTGTCGGAGGCGTCGTGGCTGTGCGGCGCGAACACCTCGCGGAGCGCGCCGCCGAAGGTCGTGCGGTGATCGTGATCGTGGTGATCGTGGTGGCCGTGGTGATCGTGGTGATCGTGACCGTGGTGATCGTGATCGTGACCGTGGTGTGCGCGTTTGGCTTCGTGGGTCATGAGCGGCGTCCGTTCGTCGCGGGCACGTCGGCGTGCAGCGTGGCGAGTTCTGCGGCATCACGGTGGTGGCCGGGGATGCCGGGACCGGCGTGCTCGGCATTGAAGACCGCGTCGGTGACCAACTGGGCGACGTGGTTGTTCTCCAGGCTGTAGAAGATGGTGGTGCCCTCGCGGCGGGTGCGGACCAGGCGCGCCATGCGCAGTTTCGCCAGGTGCTGCGACACCGACGAAGCCGGTTTGCCGACGTGCGCGGCGAGGTCGTTGACGGACTTCTCGCTGGTGGTGAGCGCCCACAGGATCTGCACACGGGTGGGGTCGGCCAGCATGCGGAAAACCTCGGCGACGAGGTTGGCCTCGTCGTCGGGCAGGCGCCGGCCACATCGCGCACTATCTGCATTCATACGCAGATAATAGAACGGCGCGCTCCACCTAGTGCACCGGTGTGGCACCTGCGCTCACCGGCCGGCGTCCCGTGAAGAGTCCCATGATGACGACGACCACGCCGATCACCGCGGCGACGGTGAAAGCGGCACGCACACCGGGTAGGTCCGGCGCCCCTCCCGACAGCGACGCTTTGGTCATGACGGTGATGAACAACGCCGTACCGGCGGCGCCGGCGACCTGTTGCAGCGTCGTCAGGATCGCACTGCCGTGCGAATACAACGATTCGGGCAGCACACCCAGCGCGTCGGTCATCAAAGGGGTGAACATCATCGACAGGCCCACCATCATCACCGTCTGCAGGCCGATGATCTCCCACATCGGCGACGTCGCCGACAGGGTCGCGTACCCCCAGAGCGACGCGCAGAGCATGAGCGAGCCCGGGATGACGAGCAACCGTGCGCCCAGCCGGTCGTAGATGCGCCCGACCAGTGGGCCGGCCGCTCCCATCAGGATGCCGCCGGGCAGGCTCACCAAGCCTGCGGCCAACGCGCTTTCTCCCAACACGTCCTGGACATAAAGCGGCAGCATGATGATCGCGCCGAACAGCGCCATGAACCCGAGGATCACCAGCGACAGCGACAGTGAGAAGCGCCGGTAGGCAAAGGCGCGCAGGTCGAGAAGTGCCCGCTCGCGGCGCTGCAGCTTCACCTGGCGGACCCCGAAGATCACCAATGCCGTTGCGCCGACGACGATCGGCACCCACGCGGGCACCCCCTGATGTCCGTTCCCGGATTCACCGACGAGCGAGAGACCGAACACCAGACCGGCGAAGCCGACGGCGGACAGCGGTATGGACACGGGATCGATCGGCGTCGGCCGCTGCCGTTCCTCGACCACCCGCAACCGGGCGGCGCCGGCCGCCAGCGCGAGCGCCGCGATCGGTAGCACGATCCAGAACATCCACCGCCAGCTCAGTGAGCCGAGGATGATGCCCGACAGTGTCGGACCGATCGCCGGGGCCACCGCGATGACGATCGAGATGGTTCCCATGGTCTGACCGCGCCGCTCCGGCGGGATCAGGGTCATCACCGTCGTCATCAACAGCGGCACCATGACCGCGGTGCCGCACGCCTGGACGATCCGGCCGGCCAGCAGGACCGCGAAACCTGGCGCCACCGCCGAGATCAGGGTGCCCGCGCAGAACAGTGCCATCGACGCGAGGTAGACGCCTCGCACCGGGAACCGCTGCAGCAACGAACCGCACATCGGGATCACCACGGCCATGGTCAGAAGGAAGCCACTGGTCAGCCACTGAGCCGTGCTCGCCGTGATGTCGAGATCGACGATCAAGGCGGGCAGGGCGACGCTCATGATCGTCTCGTTGAGGATCATGACGAACGCCGACCCGACGAGTATGGCGATGATGGCGTTGGCGCTTGATGGCACGCGCTCGCGCGTCGAGGGCTCCCTCGCCTCGGTGGTCATGAACCTCCCTGGATTGTTCGTCGAGCTAACCAGAATAGGCGGGTCGCATCGGGAAGCCATCCACGGCGACGCCTGTGGTCGACGACTCAGTGCTCAGGACTCGCCCACAAACCTCGACGAAAACTGGCTCCGGAGTGATTCCCGGGGCCGGTTTCGCCTGGTAGGGGCGTCAGCGAGAGTCGACAGCGCCCGTGTGGGCGAGGATAGCCGCCCCAACCGGCTCAACCACCGCACGCGGCAGGGCATGCCCCATGCCGGCCACGGTGACCATCTGAGCGCCGCCGATCACCGCGGCGAGATGGGCGCCGTGCGGCGGCGGGTTGACGGGGTCCTCAGGCGCCTCGATGACCAGCGTGGGCACGGTGACCGCGCCGAGTTCACCGCCGCGATCCAGCCCGCCCTGGTCGGCGCGCGCATGCGCCGCCGGATTCTCATGCCGGCCCGCGTGCTCGATCATTCGCTGCTCGAGGTGACGGAACTCCGCGTCGTCGAACGGGAGCGCACGCCCGTTGAGCATGCGCCAGTGCTCCACCCGCCAGTCGAGTTCGTCGGCAGCATCTCGGTCGGCATCCATGTGCGACCAGAACTCCAACAGCGCCGGATCAGGACCGGGCAGCTCCGACGACGCCTCCGGGCCCGCCGCCAGCCCGGCACCGAGAGCCGAGGTGCACATGACGGTCGCCGACAACAAGCGGTCCGGGTGGTCGAGCAGGAGGAGTTGCACCAGGGTGCCACCCATCGACATCCCTACC